>JAHHTY010000007.1 GCA_020024325.1 Negativibacillus sp. | reverse complement strand
GTCTGGATAGGATTTTTTTATTAAAAGTCAACCAAATTTTGCGGCTTTCCTTGCTGGAATGCACGGATGTTATCTATCACCATCTGCATACATCTTCTCCTTGCTTGCAGCGGAGCCCATGCAATATGCGGTGTTACCAAACAGCGAGATTGGTCAATCAGCGGCGAACCGTGAACCGGCGGCTCTTCTGACAACACATCAATGGCTGCATGACTGACCTTACCGCTTGCCAGTGCATTTGCCAAATCCATCTCGTTAATAATATCTCCACGGGCAGTGTTGATAAGAATGACTCCCTGCTTCATCTTTGCAATTGTTTCTTTGCAAATCATTTGCTCAGTTTCCTCTGTCAAAGGACAATGCAAAGAGATAACATCAGAATTTTCCAGCAGTTCATCAAATGAAACAAAGCGCAGATGTTCATCCTCAATTTGCGGGTCAATATGTTTGCTGTAACACAGAACATTCATACCAAACGCTTTTGCAACATTTGCAACACTTCTGCCGATTCTTCCCATTCCGATAATTCCCATTGTCATCCCCGCAAGCTCAAAAATCGGAAACTTTCGATAAGAAAAATCCGCTACTCTTTGCCATTCTCCTGCTTTTACCGATAAAGCGTGTTCCGAAATATGGTTTGCAATCGCCAACAACATTGCAAAAACGTGCTGTGTTACTGACTCGGTAGCATAAGTAGGTACATTGCATACCAAAACACCATGTTCCTTTGCTGCTTCTAAATCTATGGTATTATAACCTGTTGCTGTCACACAGATCAACTTCAGGTTTGGACAAGCCTCAATGGTTTCCCTTGAAATCGGGCATTTGTTTACCACAACAACATCAGCATCTCCAATGCGAGTGATAATTCGTGCGTGCTCTGTACGGTCATAAACAACCACTGTTCCCAGCTCGGTCAATCCCTTCCAGCTCAAATCTCCCGGATTTAAGGCAAATCCATCCAAAACAAGAATCTTCATCGACCATTCCTCCTCTGTGAATTACAACGAATCTCTTATTTTCCATTGTATCACAGTTAAGAACTCTCCACAAGCGACTAATTATAAAATTCCTTCATTTGCTAACAAAAACAAACAATATTATAAGCACTCCAACAGCTCTACAATCACACTGTTTGAAACCAAAAAACCCTTTGGTGTTAAAAAGATATGTTCTCCATCTACACAAACAAGACCATGCTTTTGCAGTTTTTTTGCACATTGTAAAAGTTCGTCAATCTCTACTCCAAAAAGTTTTTTTATCTGTGAAAGATTCACACCTTCTTTTAACCGCAAACGCAGCATCAGATATTCGAATATATCCCCACCTTTACCATCTTGTTCTTTTAAACTCCAAATATCCTCTGCTTGTACAAATGCGTTTAAATCTCTTGGAAAGTAAAAACGCTCTCCTTCATAAAAAGAATGGGCTGCCGGTCCAATTCCCAAATATTCCTCACACCGCCAATACTTTAGGTTATGTCTGCTCTCAAACCCCGGAATTGAAAAATTAGAAACCTCATACTGCAAAAACCCGTGTTTCTCCATCTGCTCCACGGTGTATAGATAAAGGTCTGCACTAGCATCCTCATCCGGGCAAAGTTTTTCCATGTGCTGCTTTGCAAATGGGGTTCCTTTTTCAATCTTGAGCAGATAACCTGAAATATGTTGTACCCCAGCCTCAAAAAATGTTTGTATAAATTGATTGATAGACTGCTCGTTTTGCTGTGGCGTTCCCAGCATTAAATCGACTGAAATATTTTTAAATCCGGCTATTTTTGCCATCTGCACGCTTTCCACCGCCTGAAGAAAGCTGTGTCTGCGTCCAAGATAAGATAGCTCTCTATCCGATGCCGACTGTACTCCCATTGAAATGCGGTTAAATCCGCCTTTTTTTAATATCGTCAGCGTGTCCAGTGTCATTGCTGCCGGATTTGCTTCCAATGTAACCTCACAATCTGGAGTCAACGAAAATCGAGCCTGAACTTCCTGCAACAGCTCAATTAACCTTGTTCCTAACAGTACCGGAGTTCCTCCGCCAAAATAAATACTGTCTACCGACTGCCCCTTTGCCGGAGATGTTCTGATTGCTTTCTTTAAAGCACTGCAATAATTTTGCACCATTTTTTCCTGATAGGGCAATGAATAAAAATCGCAGTATGGGCACTTGGAAATACAAAATGGGATATGCAGATAAATTCCCAGTGTGTTCATTTTTCCCCTCCTTTTAAAAAATCACCCTCCTGGTGGGGAAGGTGATTTTTCTTTTTCTAAGAAATTGGGCAATGACATACAATCTTCTTATTGCTCAACATGAATAGGTACAATGGTATGCACATTCTGTGCAACCATCTTTCCCTTTTTCTGACCGTACTCTACAAACATTAAATTATACTGATATTCTTTCTGTACAGGCTGATCAGCTTCTTCTTTGGATTCGCCCACAGTCGGTTCTGCTTCCTTTTCAACGCCTACCACATAGTATAAGCCTTCGCTGGTTGCCTGAGCCTGAACAACATTAGAGTCAATACGTTTTGGATTGCTTTTGCTGGTTACAGATTTAGAGTACAGGCTTCCGTCCTCGGAAATAAAGTAAATCTCTGTTCCATCATTATTTAAGCCGGCGAGCTTGAGGCGTCCCACATTTTCTAAGATAGTGACACTGTTTTCATCATCAAAGTTTTTAAGCACCAATTTTTCCTGTGTTTCTTCGATAATATTGCCGCTGCCTGAGGTAATATATCCCACCTGTGCATTGTTTTCCTCTACTTTTTCTTCTACCGACTCATTTAGTGGAATCACTTCCGGAGCCTGCATACTGCCCAAACGGTAACGGAACAGTTCTGCACCACGGCTCCAGTAAAGGTAATCTTTTGTACCGGTTGCAAATATTACATCATCGGCAAAGGAGTAGTTATTTACATCATAAAAGTTTTCACAAATGGTAAAACCTTGAAGTCCGCTTTCTCCCACGGTTGCTGTTTGGGTGGAGGAGGCACACAGGTTACCCTGTGCATCAATATAGTGAACCTGTCCTTCAAAAAGAGGTTTGTCCCTCTCAAAATCTCTTGCCTGTTCACTGGTGCTCAGGTCGCGTCCGTTTTCATTCATCCATCCATTTTTTCGGATTTGCGATTCCAATAAAGCGACTGCATTGTCTGCTACTTTTTCTGCACCTTCACTTCCCGGTTTATACATATAAATGCTGCCCACCGGGTTATATGGATTGGCTTCTATATTGCAATCTGCAAGGAATATCAATGTTCCGTTATCATACATAATTGCCTCGGACATTCCATTTCCCAGCAGTTCCATTTCTGCGGTTTCTAAGTCCTTGATGCGGTACAGACTGATTGTTTGAGTTTTGTCGTTTGCTTCTACCACAAAAACTTCCTTACCATTTGGGGAGATATTGAAAATGGTATATTTTGAATCCAACAGATGCAATTTGCCGTTATAAATATATCCTCCCGCAATGGTGTTTTGCTTGTCGTCCAGCTGTAAAACCTGAAGTAAACTGTCATCTTTAGAAGCTTTTACCACAATGATATCTTCCTGTCCGGCAATTTCGCTTATCGGTGTCAGCTCTCCGTTCAGGTAACGCACCTGCTGAAGCTTTTCGTCAACCAATTTATTATAGTAAACAGAATTATCTCCATGACAATAAATCATGCTTGCTTCTTCGTCTAAAACTTTTTCCTCTCCCGAAGCCGTTTTCAGACACAGTTTGCCTACCATATTCTGTGGTGATGTAATGCCCAGCGGAATATAGACAACATCTTTGTTTGCAAGTTCCAGATAATTTCTATCTCCGATATACGGAACTCCGCTTGCTAACAGCTGAGATACCTGTTCTTTTGCAGTTCCTCCACCAGCTTCATTTTTATATAAAGCAATGCTTTTATCCCCTTTTGCAAGGCTAACAGCATCCTCTGTAATATAGGCTAAAGCAGTTGGGTTTTCATGTTCTTTTGAAGAAACAGATGAAGTTTTTGGTTTCATCAGGAAAAAAGCTGCCGAAGCCACTGCCAGAGCAACTACTGCGGCAATTAACCACATCTTCTTTTTTGAAGAAGACGTTCCCGGTTGCTGTTGATCAAACTGGGAAGTTTCCTCTCTTTGCTCAGAATTTTCTTCCTCATTCTGCTCCGGATTCATTGCATTCTGTGCCTCTTGAGCATCCTCATTTATCGGGTGACCACACTCCGGGCAAACTTCCGTACTCTTTTCTAACTCATCGGCAGAAAATTCTCTGCCGCATTGACTGCATTTCATCTAACAGGACACAACCTTTCTAAAAACGTTCACTTTTTTACAGCCTCTTGCACTCAAGAAAACTCTTTACTGCAAAACCTTGCTGTACTGGCACGTTCTCTTATTATAGCTGATTTGATGGTGAAAAAATAGGCATGAACTATTAACTTTTCGCTTTATTTTCTTTTCCAAATTTCTACACGTTTTCTGTTGACCTTCCTAAAACACCAATAATCAAACATTGTTTTTGTCTATTTTAATGAAACATCAGAAAGAATATTCCTGTCTGTAAAAAGGTATGTTATAATAAATCCAACAGATAATCTTTTTGAGCCTATGCTTTGCATATAGAAAGATGAAATTACCGCAAGAGGTGACGATATTATTATGGATAATTTTAACAATGCTGTCAGTTCAAGGCAGCTAAAAATTTTAAAAATGGATACTCTTCAGCTGAATGAATATTTAAACGAAATTATGTTGGAAAATCCTGTTATTGAAATTGAGGAAAACTTAACCGGTTATACCGATGAAGATATGCGTGTACGCAAAACTCAATGGTTGGAATCTAACAATTTTGAAGAGGGACTTGGATATTTTGATCAGGATGTCGAGCTTTTGCAAGATGCCGATGCAGACTCCGAGATGCTCAATATTACCGATGACGAAAATCTTCAGCAGCATTTGCTCAACCAGCTGACCGAATTAAAGCTGGAAGAACGCGTATTCAATGCTGCTCAATATCTGGTAGGATGCCTTGATGAAAACGGTTATCTGCTTGCTCAGCCTCAGGATTTAATCCAGCAGGGATACACCCAGGATGAATGTGCCCTTGCTTTAGCTGCCATCCATAATCTGGAGCCATTGGGTATGGGAGCTTCCAGTCTGAAAGAGTGTTTGCTTTTACAGCTGGACGAAGACGATGAAATTGCAAAAATGCTGCTGGATGAAATAGACTTGACCGGCAGTGCTGACATTGAACAAATGTCCAAACATTTCGGAAAACAACCAAAAGAAATTGAACAGGCAATGAATCGTATCCGTCGGCTGAATCCAAAACCGGGTTCTCAGTACAATAGCCACAACCGTTCCCCATACATTGTACCTGATGTGGTTATGATTAAATTTGTCAACGAATTTTATGTTGCACTCAATGATTTCTCGTTCCCGGAAATTAAAATCAACGAGGAATATAAAAATCTGCTTCGCCGTTCTCAAGGGGATGATCAGCGAGAAGAACGTGAGTATCTGGAAGAAAAGATGGCAGACGCTGCCTCTTTGCAAGAAGAGATTGCTTTTCGAAACAAGATGCTCATTGAGGTCAGCAAGGTGCTGATTAAATTGCAGGAACCCTTTTTCCGCTACGGTCCTAAATATATGAATCTGCTTCCAATTCAAAAACTGGCAGAAGTTTTAGAGATGGATCAAAGCCTTGTTTCTGCCACATTAAAAAACAAATATCTCCAATCTCCTTTTGGCGTTTATCCCATGAAGTTCTTCCTTGCAAGAGAACACCACCCACAGCAAGAAGGTATGCAGGCAATTAAACAGCAGTTATCTTCTATCATTCGCTCTGAGCACCCGGACACTCCATACAGTGACGAACAGCTTGCTCAATCAATGGCGCATCATGGCGTATTCCTGACCGAGGAAATGGTTGAACATCTGAGAGAAGAAATGAACATTCCTGACAGCGACCACCGCATTTTCTATGACCCAAATGATAAAGCAGAGGACGATTGTGACGATCATTGCCACGATGGCTGCTGTGGACATCATCACGAATAAGAAAGCAAAAATCCTCAAGGTAAAATTTACCTTGAGGATTTTTTATCCCTTGATTGGGCTATAACGCTTCATAATTTGTTCTGCAACACGAACTCCGTCTACCGCTGCACTCACAATACCTCCTGCATAACCCGCACCCTCACCGCAAGGATAAAATCCTTCAATACCGATGGCTTGGAGGCTATCGGCATTTCTTGTAATGCGAATCGGAGAAGATGTCCTCGTTTCAATTCCCGTAATAACCGCTTGATTATCAGCAAATCCATGCAGCTTTCGGTCAAAACGCTTCATCCCCTCTTCCAGCATTTGGTTAATGAAAGAAGGAAATGCTGTGCGAAGATCCGCTTCCTTCACTCCGCAAGAAAAGGTTGGCTTTGTCAGTGGTTTTGATAAATCCGGCGTTAAGCCCTTTAAAAAGCTCTCTACCGACTGCGCCGGTGCACGATAATCCTTTCCGCCCAGATCAAATGCACGCTTTTCAAGCTCTCTTTGAAATTGGATGCCATCTAATATACCTGTTCCAAAATCGCTGCTGTCCACCGAAACCACTAAAGCTGAGTTTGCATTAACTCCGTCACGGGCGTGCTCGCTCATTCCATTGGTTACAACCGTATCTTCTTCTGAAGAGGACGCTACAACAAAACCTCCGGGGCACATGCAGAAAGTATAAACTCCCCGTCCTTCTTCATTTCGCCAAGACAGCTGGTACTCGCCTTTCGGAAGTGCCGGATGACCTGCATATTTTCCGTACAGTCCCTCATCAATCACCTGCTGACGCTGCTCGATTCTAACTCCGACCGAAAATGGCTTTGGCTCCATAAACACCTGTTTTGAACACAGCATTTCAAAAGTATCTCTTGCGCTGTGCCCGATTGCTAAAATTACCACCTCTGCCGGAATTTCGCCCTGAGATGTTTTCACAGCGGACAGTTTCCCGTTTGAAAACACAAGTTCTTCCATCTTTGTAAGAAAATGAACTTGACCTCCCAGACGAATAATCTCCTCACGAATATTTTTTACCACATTTCGAAGCAGGTCTGTTCCAACGTGTGGTTTTTGGCGGTGCTGTATTTCTTCCGGAGCTCCATGGCGGACCATTTCCTCCAAAATAAAGCTGCATCTTACATCATTGATTCGTGTTGTCAGCTTTCCATCCGAAAAGGTTCCTGCTCCACCTTCTCCAAACTGAACATTTGTTTTAATATCCAATTTACGCTCTTTCCAAAAGCTTTCCACTGCCTGAACACGGCTGTCCACATCGGCTCCACGTTCCAATATCAGCGGACAATATCCCATCCTTGCAAGGGCAAGACCTGCAAACATTCCCGCCGGACCAAATCCCACTATAACCGGACGATGCTCCAGCTTCTCAGTACCTAAAACAAAATCGGGGGTTTCATGGTGCTGTATCTTAATGGAATCTGCCATACGTCCATTTTTATTGCGTTTTATAATCTCTGTTTCTTTTTCCGGTTGATTTAGCTCGAAGCCCACCGAACTAACTAAAAGGATATTGTCTTTTTTTCTTGCATCAATACTGCTCTTTACAAGATATGCTCGTTTTACTTCGTCCTGTCGAATGCGTGCCGCTTTTCTTGCACTTTCAATTATTTTATCCTGTTGTTCAGAATCTTCCAATGCCGTTTTAATCTGGGAGATGATAATTGCCATAGAAAACCTCTTTCTTTTTTCTCATCAAAACACTGAAATGAAACAACAAAGGACTGTACTTCCGTCCAATTTTTTAGACAGTGTACAGTCCCCTGCTGTTTTTTAGTCAGATAAAATTTATTATTCTGTCTTTTCTGTCTGTTCGGTGTCTATTGATTGCCCGATAACCGTTTCTTCAATAGCTACAATCGCTTTGTAATCTCCGACTGCCCAAACCATTCCCTTTTTCGGAATAGAAATTTTAACCGGAAGTTCTACCTGCCCGGATACAATCGTTGAGCTTTCGCTTAAATCTACCGTAGCCACAATGTCGCCTGCACTCAAATTTTCCATTACATCCTTTGGAGCAATAACCTGAACATTGGTAATTTCCGGGGTGGTTGCAGTTGCCGTATAGTTAATCGGAATATTTTTAACCTGAATATTGCTTACATTAAAGCCTTTCTTTACCATTTCCTGACCCTTAAACTGCACCAAAACATTTTGGATGTTCTGTGTGTTAACAAACCCGGTCGGGAGTTTTACGGTAAAGGATTCTGTCTTTCCAATATCCAGGCTCTTTATATCAACCTGACCCAGCAAAATTTCTTTATATTGGTCAATTGATTCTTGCGGACCTGCTACCTCAATTTCTTCATTGGAAATATTAAATTTAAGCTGTTCCACCGGGAACCCATCCGGAACATTCATAAAGCCCAGTTTTACCGGAATAACCTTCTTCTTTAAAATCGGAATTGTTGCCCTTGCCTCGGTAACATCACTGACAACATACTTCAAATCCAATTCGTTGCCATCAATATCCAAAAAGGTCAGCGGGAGCACTTCACTGTAACTGCTGGTTAACTCTTTATCAATATCATTTATAATAACACACTGGTTAACTCTGGAAATATCCTCTGCCGGACCTGTCAACTCAACCGATGATGGACTGACAACAACATCTCGAATCAGATAGTTGTCTGCCGGAGCACTGTAACCGGAAAGTTTTGGTTTGATTTCCATTGTCTTTGTTTGTAAACTGTCAAACTTTAACTGCACACTCGGCGGAGAAATTTCCTCAATCGTGACACTTTTTCCTCTGTCCCGAATCTCACCTTTCAATTCGACTGTGTGCATTCCGGCTGTTGTTACTTTGGAAATATCCGGATAGACTAAAATATCAGTAGAATTTAAGTTACCAATATCATAAATGACACCTTCTACCCGAACTGTTACTTTTGGTTGTTCGGTAGAAATTGTACTTAAACCCAACTTGCCGATGGATTCATCGACTTCTTCCATATCAATCGGAACACCTGAAATGGTTTTTCCTTTGGTGTCGTTGCTGTCCAATGCCACAAAAAGCCATGCCAAAAATGCCATTACTGCCGACAGCACCATCAGGAAAGTCCGGTTGTCAAAAATGGATTCCTTTTTCATCTGTTAATCTCCCTTTCCCCAGCTTGTTCGGACACTTTATCTCTTTACCTTTCTCAGCAACGCTTTCACGCTGCTTTCCTTGGTCTGTTCGCCCTCTTTTTTACGGAGGATTTCATGCCGCAGACGCTTTTCCAGCTGAGGAATTGAAAAGTTTCTTTCAATCACGCCACCCTGTGCAATCGAAATGGTTCCTGTTTCCTCGGAAACAACCACAATCACAGCATCCGAGTTTTCACTCATACCCAGTGCCGCACGATGTCGTGTTCCCATTTCTTTGCTGATTGTGTAGTTTTGGCTTAGCGGCAGAAAACATCCCGAAGCATAAATTCTGCCATCACGAATAATCATTGCACCGTCATGCAATGGGGAATTGACAAAAAACAAGTTTCCAATCAGCTCATCACTCGGTTTTGCATCTACAATCGTTCCTGTTTTAATGATTTCACCAAGCTTTGTTTCCCGCTCCAGCACAATCAAAGCTCCTGTCTTTGTTTTGGACAGATGTTCGCAAGCATGAACAATCACTGAAATCGAATCATTCCAAGCACTTGTCAGCTGGCTGTCTTTTTCCTGTGAAGATTGAAAAATACTGAACTTATTCAGCTTTGTCTGTGCCACATATTCAAGCATCCGCCGCAGCTCCGGCTGAAACACAATAACCAATGCCAACACACCGGTCGCCACCACATTCTGCATGATGAACTTTACCGTTTTCATATTTAAATTATATGCCACAAAATATAAGAGCAAAAGTGACACCAGACCTTTGGTCAGCTGCATTGCTCTTGTTTCTCGAATCAATTTGATTACCTGATAAATCAGCACCGCAACAATTGCGATATCTACAATATCCCATACGCCAATTGCTTTAATCGTACCGATGATTTGATTCCATTCACTTACCATCACCATCATCCTTTTCCGCCAGACTGTTTCCCTTTATAAAGCCTGTCCGATTTATTTTGAACGCCGAAAAGCGGCGTTATCTGCATAATTGTTTTTCTTCTTTTATTGTAACATATTTACAGACATAATCAACTCTCACTTAAAACTTTTTTACCTTCTGCATCCTTCCAAAATTTTCCTTACAGCCTGCTCACACATCAAAATGTCTTTCTTTGTATTAAAAGCACCCAGACTGATTCGCACAGTTCCTTCTTTATTCGTCCTCATTTTTCGGTGTGCTAAAGCCGCACAATGAAAACCGGCTCGCACTGCAATGTTATAATGATCAAGCAGCTCTGCTGTCCTTTCGGAAGAAAGTCCTGTTATATTAAACGAGATGACCGGAAGATTTCTTCCAATCTTTGGTTCATCGGAATAAATTTGAACCCCCTCAAGCCTTTTAAGACGAAGATAGAGTTCACGACACAGCTGCATTTCGTGAGCATAAAGGCGCTGCGGTGTATTTTTCAGCACAAAGTCTATTCCTGCACCCAGTCCGATGATTCCTGCCGTGTTCACCGTTCCGCTCTCCAAGCGGTCAGGCAGAAAGTCCGGCATCATCGGTTCCATCGACAAACTTCCTGTGCCTCCTTCACACAACGGTTCAGGCAAGAGCTCACTGTCAACAATCAAAATTCCCGTACCTGCCGGTCCATACAGTCCCTTATGCCCCGGCATACACAGATAGTCAATACAGTGGTGTTTCATGCTCAAATCCAATATACCTGCTGTTTGTGCTGCATCCACAAGCATGAGAACACCTCGTCGATGTGCCATATTTCCTATCTTTTCGACAGGAAGCCGAAAACCAAATACATTTGAACCATGTGCACAGGCAATCAGCTTTGTATTCGGTCGAATCAGATGCTCAAAATGCCAAACTGTCTGCTCTTCACTGTCACAGGTGGGGGCAATATCATATTCGATAATTTCTTTTCGCTTGAGCGACTCCACCACACGATAAACCGCATTGTGTTCCAAATCTGAAATAATAACATGATCCCCATAATGAACGATCCCTTTGATTGCAATGTTGATTGCCTCAGTACAGTTTTTGGTAAATACTATCTGTTCCGGTTCACAGTCAAACAATGTCGCTGCACTCTCACGGGTATGGTAGACCTTCCTTGCTGTCTGAAGCGACAGCTTATGCCCTGCTCTGCCGGGGTTTGCTCCGTAATGTGCCATCGCTTCGGTGACTGCCTTTAACACACAGGGTGGTTTTGGGAAGGTGGTTGCCGCATTATCCAGGTAAATCATTGCGTCCCACCCCCTGTATCCCTATTTTCTTTGAGTTTAATTCCGTGGCTTAACAAAATTTCTCTTGCTTTGTCTGCGTCCCCCTTTACACTCAGTTGGTATCCGCATCCGCTTGTTCTTTTGTGATCTCTTCCGGCCCAAGCTATATATCCATATCGTTGTAGAATCTGTTGACCTTTCAGGGCATAGGTCAGCGAGCTTACCGCAATGTCAGTGTGTTGTGTCATTGGATTCATGGTGATTCCTCCTTCGTGAATCTCTCCATATCCTATGCCCAACTTACAACTTTTGCGATTCGACTGTTTGTTTTATGGTAAACGAAAAAACTTTTAAAAATTATCTGATTAAAATACATACACTGTGTGCGCTCATCCCTTCACCACTTCCAGTAAAGCCCAATTTTTCCTCGGTGGTTGCCTTTACGTTAACCTGCTGCTCGCTGATTTTACATACCTCTGCAATATTTTTTCTCATTTTCGGAATATAATCCTTCAGTTTTGGCTGCTGTGCAATAACTGTACAGTCAATGTTTGAAATGCTGTACCCTTCTTTTTCTAAAAGTTCCACCACACATTGCAGCAGCCTCATACTGTCCGCTCCGGAATATTTAGGATCAGTGTCCGGAAAATGCTTGCCAATATCCCCAAGACCTGCTGCACCCAGTAAAGAGTCCATTACTGCGTGTACTAACACATCTGCATCAGAATGACCCAGCAGTCCTTTTTCCCAAACAATTTCCTCGCCGCCTAAAATCAACTTTCTTCCCTCGACCAGTTTGTGTACATCATAGCCATGCCCTGCCCGAATTTCCATCTTTTTTCCGCCATCCTTCCGTTCTTTATTTCCTTTATCTTTCTGCGCCGCCAGTGCCTCTGCTACCGCTACATCTTCCGGCGTTGTAATTTTAATATTACAGTAATCTCCTTCTGACAGCCAAACTGCGTGCCCCAGCGATTCCACCAGCTGACAGTCATCGGTATACTCTTTTCCCTGCAGCTGTGCTTGTTTTGCCGCTTTCAAATACAGATCTGCTTTAAAAATTTGCGGCGTCTGTGTCAGATACAATAGACTGCGATCCGGGGTGCAGTCTATCGAACCGTCCTTCGCCGCTTGTTTAATTGTATCTTTTGTTTTTACTGCTGCGGTTGCAGCACCGTGCTCCACTGCACTTTGTAAACATCTTTGAATCATCTCTTTTGCGGCAAACGGTCTTGCTCCGTCGTGGATGACAAAATATTCCACTTTATCTGATAAACTGCAAATACCGTTCCACACCGACTGCTGTCTTGTGCTTCCTCCCGATACCAAAGAAAAGGGAGGCAGAGAATATTTTTGTTTCCAGCCTTCGATTTCGTGGAACATCTGGCAGCGTGCAACTACTACAATTTCCTTGATTTCTTCCACAGCTGACAGTGCTAAAATCGACCTTACTAAAACCGGAATACCATCAATCTCCAAAGTTTGTTTGTTAATTCCGCACATTCTTTGTGCCATTCCTCCAGCAGCAATCACTGCTCCGGCATACACTTTGCTCTGCTCCATCTGTACTCGCCCTTTCTTTATTGTGCATCAAACAAGTAACATTATCTTTCCCAGATTAACAGAAATTTTAAAAGTTTTTTTGCTATCATTGTAAAATTTTCGAAAAGATTATAAAAAATCAGCCCCAGCAACTGCCGGGGCCGAAGGACAAATTATCCAAACAGTCTGTTCTTTCCGCTGTGCATATAAACACTGAGAACAATCCCGATTCCCAGATACAGTGTTCCTGTCGAAGTTCCTCCTGCCGACAAAAACGGCAGCGTGACACCGATAACGGGAAGAATTGAAAGACACATTCCGATATTGATGATAATTTGAATTGCCATCATTGAAAATACGCCCACACAGATGTACTTTCCTAATGTATCCTGTGCCCTTTGTGCATTGTGCAAAATTTTAATGCATAAAAAGCACAGTGCTGCCAATACTGCAATGCAGCCGATAAAGCCGACCGTTTCGCCGATATAGGTAAAAATAAAATCGTTGTATACTTCCGGAACATAACGGAATTGTCCTGTTTCCATAAATATTCCTTTTCCCCACACACCACCGTTGCCAATCGCAATTAAGCCTCTTTGCTGCTGCCATGTTACGCTGGGGTCGGCAAGTTCAGGGGTAAATACCGCTAAAATACGACCTTTTTTATCATCGTCCAATAAAAATTTCCATGCAATTATCGCTGCCGGGGGAATAACCCCCAACACCGGAAGGATATATTTCCACGAAAGTCCTGCCACAAACAGCATACTTGCAAAAATAACTGCCATAACCAACACTGTACCGTCATCACCCTGCAAATGGATAATGGCACAAGGCATTGCTCCGTGCAGACACAATAGAACCAACTGTTTAAAATCATTCAGATGGTCTTTCACCTTATACAGATGGTAAGCGAAAGTGATGATAAACGAAATTTTCAACAATTCGGACGGCTGAAAGTTTATTCCCAAAAACGGAATCGGGAGCCAGTTTCGGTCATCAACCCACTCCACACGCTGCACACCAAACGGGAATACCAGCAGCATCAAACCATAACAAAAAATCGTATGCCACTTCCACATTTTTGCCATAATGTGATAATCAATCTTAGAAAGAATCACCGCAGCAACTACGCCACACACAGCCATTGCCGGCTGTACCAGCAGTGTGTTTAACCTTCCAATCTCTCCGTTTTTATATAAACTGTATATCAACAATGTACTGAATCCGGAAAGCGAGATACAGCACAGCAACAATAGCTTGTCTGTTTCTTTAATATATCTAACGATAGCAGAGAAAAATTTTTTTAGCATTTTGCAACCTTTCTTCACATAAATCTCACAGAAATTCGGACTCCTACTTTAAGACTTTCTTATTATATTATGAATTTCTCTGTGATTCAACCTAAAATCTATAAATAATCATACAGATTTTATCTTCCCCCTTTTCCCTTTGAAAAAATTATGGTATACTCTGATTACCAATTGTATGTAACAGTTTGATTCGATGCGCTGACATATGCTTGCAGCAGCACCTGTCATTCCGAAATATTGTGGACTTGTGCAGTAATTGTTATGTTGATTGCTGTACAATCGGTTATTGACTATCTGTTTTATTTAGCATACGTTTCCCGTTACCCCTGACAGATTTTGTTAGACAAGTATTTTGTATCCTATCTATTTGATATGACGAAAAACCTTGCTACAAATTTCATTTTTACTTTTATTTTTAAGGAGGAACTATCATGTTTACAGACATCGAAATCGCACAGCAGTGCAAAATGAAGCCAATCACCGAGATTGCTTCTCAACTTGGTATCAATGCTGAGGAGATCGAGCCTTACGGTCACTACAAAGCAAAGCTTTCTGACAGCCTTGCAAAACGTCTTGCTGACCGTCCAGACGGAAAGCTCGTCCTTGTCACTGCAATTAACCCTACCCCTGCCGGTGAAGGAAAAACTACCACCACCGTAGGTTTAGGTCAGGCAATGAGCAAAATCGGTAAAAATGCAATCATCGCTCTGCGTGAGCCTTCTCTCGGTCCGGTATTCGGCATCAAAGGTGGTGCTGCCGGCGGCGGATATGCTCAGGTTGTTCCTATGGAAGATATCAACCTGCATTTTACCGGAGATATGCACGCTATTACCGCTGCAAACAACCTGCTCTGTGCCATTCTTGACAACCATCTTCAGCAGGGCAACACCTTAAATATTGACCCTAGACGCGTCCTCTTTAAACGCTGCATGGATATGAATGACCGTGCACTTCGCTTTGTCAATGTCGGACTGGGCGGAAAAGCAAACGGCGTTCCTCGTGAGGACGGATTCCAGATTACTGTTGCAAGTGAAGTTATGGCAATTCTCTGCCTTGCTGCCGATATGGATGATTTAAAAGAGCGTCTGGGCAACATTCTGGTCGCTTATACCTATGACAACCGCCCTGTTTATGCTAAGGATCTTCAGGTAAACGGTTCAATGGCTGTTCTGTTAAAAGATGCTATCAAACCAAACCTTGTACAGACCTTGGAAAACACCCCGGCACTGATGCACGGCGGACCTTTTGCAAATATTGCTCATGGATGTAACTCGGTTCGTGCAACAAAACTGGCTCTGAAACTGGCTGATTACACCATCACCGAAGCAGGATTTGGCTCTGACCTCGGTGCTGAAAAATTCCTTGACATCAAGTGCCGCTATGCAGGACTTGCTCCTTCTGCAATTGTTGTTGTTGCTACTCTGCGTGCACTGAAATATAACGGCGGTGTACCGAAAGCCGACACTTCAAAACCAAATGTAGAAGCTGTTAAAGCCGGATTGTGCAACCTTGCTGCACACGTTGAAAACATGAAAAAATTCGGTGTTCCTGTCGTTGTTGCTATCAACCACTTCCTCACTGACTCGGACGAAGAAATTCAGGTTCTGGAAAACTACTGCCGTGAAAACGACGTTGAGTTTGCTCTCTCGGATGTATTCGCTAAGGGCGGTGAAGGCGGAATCGAACTTGCTCAAAAGGTTGTAAAGGCTTGTGAAAAACCTGCAAACTTTGCACCGATTTATGATGTTAATCTGCCAATCAAAGAAAAAATCGAAACGATTGCCAAAGTAATTTACGGTGCTGACGGCGTTACCTATTCTTCCGAAGCAAACAAAGCAATCACCGAAATTGAAAAACTCGGCAAAGATAAACTTCCAATTTGTATGGCAAAAACACAGTATTCTCTGTCCGATGATGCTACCAAATTAGGTCGTCCAACCGGCTTCAAGATCAACATTCGTGATGTTAAGTTGTCTGCCGGTGCAGGATTTATCGTTGCATTGTCCGGAACAATTATGACTATGCCGGGTCTTGGAAAAGAACCTGCTGCTTACCGAATCGATATTGATTCCGATGGTCATATCCAAGGCTTATTCTAAACAATAAACTATAAAAGGGAGGTTTCCGCCGTGAAACCTCCCTTGCTATGAAATTTGCTAAGGAGGGCTGAAAGCTTGAAACGCTATTTAAGCAACAGCACGGAAGAAACAGAACAGATTGCCGCTGAATTTGCCTCCACCCTGAAAAGTGGTGACATCATCGCATATCGTGGACCGATGGGAGCGGGAAAAACCGCTTTTACCAGAGGGCTTTGCCGTGGTCTTGGCTTAAACGACCATGTTTCCAGCCCAACCTTTGCTTTGGTTCACCAATACGGAAACGGAAATCGTGCCTTATATCATTTTGATATGTATCGTGTGGAAACTTTTGAAGATTTATATTCCACCGGCTTTTTTGATTATCTGGACTATGGCGGAATCCTTGCCATAGAGTGGAGCGAAAACATCGAAGCTGTTCTTCCCGAAAATTCCATCACCGTTGAGATACGCAAGGTGGAAGATAACCCAGAGCAGCGTGAAATTTTAATTTCCTGACAAGGAGGTTTTTCCCTTGATTATTTTTGCGATGGACACATCATCATCAGCAGCCTCCTGTGCTCTGTTGGAAGATGACCGCCCGATTGCTCAATTTTATACCGATGCTCACCTGACCCACAGCCAAACCATTATGCCTATGACAGAGTCTTTATTTTCATGCAGCCGTATGTCAGTAAAGGATGTGGATGTGTTTGCCGTTTCAGTTGGTCCCGGTTCTTTTACCGGACTGCGTATCGGTGTAGCAGCTGTGAAAGGAATGGCTCAGGTAATGGCTAAACCCTGTGTCCCCATTTCTGCCTTAGAAGGACTTACATATAATCTTTACGACCGCAGCGGCATCATCTGTCCTGCATTGGATGCACGATGCGGACAGGTATACACTGCATGGTTTGATGCCGATAACGATATGAACCGTCTGCAAGAGGACTGCACCATGATGGCAGACGAGCTTTGCCGCCATCTTGCAAAAATTCCTTTGCAAATACCTATCACTCTGCTGGGTGACGGTGCTGATTTAGTACAAAACACCCTAAAACAGATTGCTCCTGAACGCAGCTGCATTGTGCCCGGAAAACATCTGCTTTTGCAGCACGCTTTCGGTGTTGGACTTGCAGCCTACAAGGGACTTTCTCAAAATCGTCTGCAAACCGTTAGTGCGCAGCAGCTTGTTCCTGTTTATTTAAAGCTGCCGCAGGCTCAGCGAGAGCTGCAACTTAAACTCAAAAAATAGCCTTGATAAAAACTTTAGGGCTATCAGATATTTTATTTTATATCCTTTGGAGGGGAAGATTATGCTCGTACTTGGATGCGACCATGGCGGTTTCCTGCTAAAACAGGAAATCAAAAAACATTTAGAGGAACGCAGCATCGACTTTGTTGATGTTGGCTGTTATGATGAAAACTCTGTGGATTATCCTGATGTTGCAAAAACTGCCTGTGACAAAATCGTTAACGGTGAATGCAACATTGGTATTCTAATCTGCGGTACCGGAATTGGCATCTCTATGGCAGCAAACAAAGTAAAAGGAATCCGTGCTGCTTGCTGTTCTGACTGCTTCAGCGCAAAATATACAAGACTGCACAACAACGCAAACGTTCTCTGCTTTGGCGGCAGAGTTGTTGGAGCCGGTCTTGCCTGTATGATGGTAGACGCCTTCCTCGACGCAGAATTTGAGGGTGGACGTCATCAGAGAAGGGTTGATAAAATTCTTGCTTTGGAAGAAAACTTTGGTAAATAAAAAGATTCTATAATTTGTCAAAAAAATACCGAAAAGGGTATTTTATTCTTTCCGGCTTTGTTGTAAAATAGAAGTGGACATTTGTCCGTTTATTTACCGGCTGCCTTTTGGCAGAACGATTTAACTTAAATTCGATAATGAAAGGATTCGATCAATATGACTCCTATGATTTTTGACCATCCACTGATTCAGCACAAAATCTCTTTGCTCCGCAACAAAAATACCGGCTCTAAAGAATTCCGCGAACTGGTAAGTGAAGTTTCCATGCTCATGTGCTATGAGGCTACCCGTGACCTGCCTTTAAAAGAAATTGAAATCGAAACTCCGGTTGCTGTTGCCAAAACAAAGGTTATTGCTGGCAGAAAGCTCGCTTTCGTTCCAATCCTGCGTGCAGGTATCGGTATGCTGGACGGCGTTCTCTCCATGGTTCCTGCTGCAAAAGTGGGACACATCGGTCTGTACCGTGATCCACAGACCTTGCAGCCTGTAAAATACTACTGCAAACTTCCTTCTGATATCAATGAACGTGAAGTTGTTGTTCTGGACCCAATGCTGGCTACCGGCGGTTCTGCTGTTGCTGCAATCCAGATGCTCAAAGAAAGCGGAGCTACCAATATCAAATTTATGTGTATCATCGCTGCTCCGGAAGGCTTAAACGCTCTGACTGAAGCTCATCCTGATGTTCAGGTATTCTGTGCATCTCTTGATGAAAAACTTAACGAAGATAAATACATTGTTCCAGGTCTTGGTGACTGCGGCGACCGTATCTTCGGCACCAAATAGTCATTTTGTATCCTATTTGCGTCGTCGGTTCTGTGCAAGTTTAAAATTACTTATTTCCGGCTGTGTTTATTTATGCAAAGATAAAATTAGAGGAAGACGTTTGTCTTCCTCTTTCTTTTTCTCAAAAAGGAGATCTTAATCATGGGTTATCGGAAAAAGAACCCTTGCAAAAGTGTTTTCCTTTCTGCATCTCTTTATCTTAACTCCTTAAATTTTGTTTGCAAATTTAATTGCAATATCCACACTATCATCTTTTAAACGATATATCAAATATACAAATCATTATTTTTAAATATCTCAGATAACTTTTCGACTCCCTAAAAAGCTATAAAAGGAAAAAGTTTCAACATTTCCAAATGGAAATGTTGAAACTTTTTTTCGTCTTTCTATTTCACTACAATTAAATCTTTTGGGTATTTATTTAATACTTCGCATCCATCCTCAGTAACCAGTACCAAATCTTCAATGCGGACACCGAATTTTCCGGGCAGATAAATTCCCGGTTCGATTGAAAACACCATTCCCGGGCGAACAATAACTTCACAGTCGGAAGCAACCGGTGGTTTCTCATGTTCTTTCATGCCAATGCTGTGACCTGTTCGATGTGTAAAATATTCTCCATAACCTGCTTCTTCAATAACTTTGCGTGCAGCCAAATCAAACTCTTTAAATGCAACTCCCGGTTTAATCAATGCAATCGCTGCTTCATTTGCACGGCGAACAGTTTCATAAACCTCACGCTGCTCTTCTGTAACTGTCTTATAGAATACGGTTCTGGTCATATCACACCAATAATGCTGAAACGGTGCACCAATATCAAAAACAATGCTGTCGCCCTCTTTTAAAACAGTAGCGTCTGCATCATGGTGAGGGTCTGCTCCGTTAGCTCCCATACCAACAATGGAGAATCCCAAACTATTGCAATCATGCTCTTTAAAGAAGTTCTCTACCTTAGAAGCAAGTTCTTTCTCGGTGATTTTTTCTTTTACCGAATGAATTACCATATCCATGCAAGCATCATTGATGCCGGAAGCGTTACGCATTAGCTGACGTTCTTCTTGGTCTTTATACATGGTTGCCTGTTCCACCGGCAGTGATCCCATCACCGGTTTTACATCTGGGCGATGCTGCATTAAACCAATCAGAAAACGGCTTGACCATGTTTCATCTATTCCCAGCTCTCCGGGCAGTACTGCTTTTGCAAGCTGCTCTACCGGATCATCTGTGTCAGTATGTTCCTGAATCTCCAGCCCTTCCTGTGGCTGAATGCCAAACAGCTTGTTGCCGAAGAAAATTGTTCTTCCTGTATCATCAAGGTATACTGCCATCATTCTCTCCATTGGTGCTACCCAAATTCCGGTCAGGTAATATACCGGCTCGGTTTCGGTAACAATAATTTGATGCAGCCCTGCTTGTTTCATGTTTTCCCGAACTTTATTTAATCTTTGCTGATTCATTGTAAAAACACCTCTCTTTTTAAAACCAAAGTTTAACTTCATTATATCACAACTTTTCGTATAATCCAGCGTTATTATGAATCTTCACCAAATATTTTATTTTTACCCAAAAACAGCTTGACACTTTTTGTATTTTATTCTATAATTTGTAACAGTTGATACTTATATAATTGATTTTGTAGGTGTTTTATGAAAAATCATTCGTCTGTAAAAAGTCTGTGCCTTATGGCATTGATGACAGCTTTAACTGCGGTTGGAGCCTTTATCACAGTTCCCATTCCTCCTGTTCCTTTTTCGCTGCAAATATTTTTTGCTATTCTGTCCGGCGTGTTGTTGGGGTCACGGCGTGGAGCTGCCAGCATTGCTGTCTATGTTTTGCTTGGGCTGTGCGGTCTGCCCATCTTTACAAAAGGTGCAGGGATTTCTTACCTGCTTCAACCAACTTTCGGTTATCTTGTGGGATTTATTTTAGGCGCATGGGTCTGCGGAAAAATCATTGAATCTCGTCAAAATTCCAGCTTCCGCACAATGTTGATCGCCTGCTTTTCCGGAGCGAGTATAGACTTTGTTGTTGGGATTGTTTATTTTTACCTCATCATGAATCTCTACCTTAACAAAGGAATGAGCTTGTGGTCAATTATCTATTCCACCTTTATTATTTTCATTCCTGCCGACACAGTTTTGATGATTCTTGCCGCATATCTTGGCAAGCGTCTTGTTCCTATTTTAAAGCGGGAACATCTCGTTTAATATTTTATGGTATATTCTCTTAGTTAAGCGGGGCAGAACGGTTACCAGTTCTGCCCCGCTTGTCTATCTCCTTTAAAACGGATATAATAAGGGAAAAAGGAGGAAAGGCGATGAAAACAGAATCACCGAAAATCTGTGAACCTTTAGAAAATGGGAATCTTTTGTATGACCTCATTTTGGCGCAACAGCAAGATGAAGAAGAAATCTGCAATACCCGCTACCTCAACCAAATAATAGAAAATTATGAAGGTTCGTGCATGGAATTTAAAAACTGTGTTTTTCACGGCTGCCAGTTTATCAACTGTCGTATGACCAATTTTTCTTTTACCGACGTTATTATGGAAAGCTGCAACCTTTCGGGCTGTGAGCTTCATGACCTGTCCTCTCAAAGAATTACTCTTAAAGGATGTAAACTGATAGGGACAGGTTTCAGCCACTCTCTATTTCAAAATACGGCAATCCTTAACTGCAATCTTCGTTATACCGCCTTTTCAGGTTCTCGTCTAAAACAGGTTCTTTTTGATGGCTGCACACTGGAGGACGCTGATTTAAGTGAAATAAAATTTTCCCCTGTTCAATTTTACGACTGTGACCTGAAACGAACGCAGCTTTTACATACTTCTTTAAACGGAATTGACCTTCGCAGCTGCCAAATTGACGGTCTGCGGCTTTCTGTTCCCGATTTAAAAGGGGCCATCGTCACCGCAGAACAGGCAATTACCTTATCTTCGTTTTTAGGAATTGTCATTCGGTAACATTTCAGAAAAGGATTGATTTTATGAAAATATTAGTTGACGCCGATGCTTGTCCCGTTGTAGATATCACGGTGCGTGAAGCAAACCGCCGCTCTTTACCTGTTATCCTCATCACTGATACCTCCCACATCTTAAACCGAAATGATGCACAGATCATTACAGTAGAAAAAGGAAGCGACTCTGCCGATTTTAAACTGGTAAACCTTGTGGAAAAAGATGATTTAGTGGTAACGCAGGACTATGGGCTTGCCGCTATGGTGCTTGCAAAGGGCGGAAAAGCAATCAATCAAAACGGTATGATTTATTCTGACAATAATATGGATACTCTGCTTTTTACCCGACACGTTTCTAAAAAAGTCCGAATGGCAGGCGGTCGAACCAAAGGTCCCCATAAACGCACCAAGGAACAGGATGCCGAGTTTTTGCTCACACTGGAAAAGATTTTAGATAACAGCTCTGCTGACAAGTCCTTTTAAGCCCTCTAAAATGCGATGTCATTAGCAAATGATATACGGATATATCGAATCAACAATATCCAAAACCCTTGCTTTGACTTTTTTGCAAGGGTTTTTATTTTTCTAAACCAGCTCCTTTTTGTAAAGTATTTCGTACTTTGCAATAAAATATAACCCTTGTTTATCCCCCTGCCCAATAATCGGAATATGCTGTCCGTCCGAAACCGAAAAAAATGGGTGAAACTCTTTTATTCATTGGGATTTTGTGGTATCCTAATAGTGATAGCCTGATTTTATAAAGGTAGATTTCATGCTGTTTGGGGAAAGCCTCCCAAGACGGCGTTTATACAAAAGGAGAGATAGAACAAATGGATTATCAGCGTCTTGCTCAACTGCTTTTCCCTGATATTACAACCACCCCACAGGATATTGAAGAAAAATATCCACCCAGAAAACTGCCTGAGGGAGCAAAAGTTACTCGTATTGCACCAAGCCCAACCGGATTTATGCACCTTGGTAACCTGTTCAGCGCCATTGTCAGCGAACGTCTGGCACACCAGAGCAACGGCGTATTCTTTTTGAGAATCGAAGACACCGACTTAAAACGTGCTGTTGAAGGCGGTGTAGAAACCATTATCCGTGTATTCAACCACTATGGCTTAAATTTTGATGAGGGTGCTACCATCGAAGGCGACAACGGCGTATACGGTCCATACCGTCAGCGTCAAAGAGCTTATATCTATCAGACCTTTGCAAAACAGCTGGTAGAACGTGGACTTGCTTACCCTTGCTTTTGTACCGAAGAAGAGTTGACTGCAATGCGCGAAAAACAGCAGGAAATGAAAATCAACTTCGGTTACTATGGTCAGTGGGCAAAATGCCGTGATTTAAGCTTTGAGGAAATTGAAGCAAATATCAAAGCCGGAAAACCATATGTTCTGCGTTTCCGTTCTGAGGGCGACCCGGAAAAACGCTTTACCCATCATGACCTTGTAAAAGGTGACATCGAACTGCCGGAAAACGACCAGGACATCGTTCTGCTGAAATCCGACGGTATCCCAACCTACCACTTTGCTCACATCATCGACGACCACTTTATGGGAACAACTCATGTTGTTCGTGGTGAGGAGTGGCTTGCAACCTTAAATATTCACCTCCAGTTATTTAGAACCATGGGTTGGAAAGCTCCTAAATATATTCATACCGCTCAGCTGATGAAGATGGATGGCGGCTCCAAGAGAAAACTTTCCAAGAGAAAAGATCCTGAGCTTGCTTTGGACTTCTACAATGCAGAAGGTTATCCTGTTCCATCGGTACTTGAGTACCTGATGACCCTCTTAAACTCCAACTTTGAGGATTGGAGAATTGCAAACCCAACTGCACCAATGAGCGACTTCCAATTTACCACCAAAAAAATGGGCAACAGCGGCTCTTTGTTTGATATTGACAAGCTCAAAGATGTCAGCAAAAATACCATCTCTGTTATGAGTGCTGATGAAGTTTACAACGAAGTTACTTCCTGGGCAAAAGATTTTGACCAGCAGCTGTATAACCTGTTCACTGCTGACCAACAGAAAGCAAAAGCAATCCTCGCAATCGGCAGAGGCGGAGCAAAACCAAGAAAAGACCTTGCTGTTTGGAGCGAGGTAAAAGATTATGTTGCATTCTTCTATGATGAACTGTTTGTTCCGGCAAATGAATATCCTGAAAACATCTCCAAAGAGGACACTCTTGCTATTCTCAATCAGTATAAAGAGCTGTACAATCCTGCTGATGATGGTGAAGTATGGTTCAACAAGGTTCGTGAAATGGGAGAAGCCCTCGGATTTGCAGGCAAACCAAAGGATTACAAAAAGAATCCGGACCAGTTTAAAGGTCATGTTGGTGATGTCAGCCAGGTAATCCGTCTTGCTATCACAGGCAGAACCAACTCCCCTGACCTTTGCAGCGTAATGCAAATTCTGGGTGAGGAAACCTGCCAGCAAAGACTTGCTCAGGCAATCGAAACCGTTTCCAATAAATAAATTACGGGGATACAGGACAGCGTCCTTGCTTATTGATTGCAGGCAGAAAAATGTCTGTGAAAGTGTATCTTATTAAGTAACGTAAGCTGTCCCCCTTTCTTAGGGCTTTGCCCTGTGGAATTCCAATTATCCGAAAGGACTGAACAAAATGTCTGATGAAAAAATTATGGATACCGAATCTGTATCCAATTTTATCCACGATATCATTGATAAAGACCTTGCTGAAGGCAAGGTAAAAGAAATCCATACCCGTTTCCCACCAGAACCAAACGGATATCTGCACATCGGCTCTGCAAAGGCAATCTGGATTAACTCCGGTACTGCACAGAAATATCACGGTCTTTTTAACCTCCGTTTTGATGATACTAACCCTGTTCGTGAAGACGACGAATATGTTAAATCCATCGAAGAAGATTTGCGTTGGTTAGGTGCAGAACCTACCGGCGGTATCTATTACGGCTCTGACTATTTTGACCAGTGCTATGAGTTTGCTGTAAAACTGATTAAAGACGGCAAAGCTTATGTTGATGACCTTTCCGCTGACCAGATGCGCGAATACCGCGGCACCCTGACTGAGCCAGGTAAAGAAAGCCCCTATCGCAACCGTACTGTTGAAGAAAACCTTGACCTGTTCCAAAGAATGAAGAACGGCGAATTTGCAGACGGAAGCCACACTCTGCGTGCAAAGATTGACATGGCATCCCCTAACATGAACCTGCGTGACCCTGCAATCTATCGTATTGTTCGTGCTCATCACCACAGACAGGGTGATAAATGGTGTATCTACCCGCTGTATGACTTTGCTCATCCAATTCAGGACGCTCTGGAAGGTATCACTCATTCTCTGTGCTCCATCGAGTTTGAAAACCATCGTCCGCTGTATGATTGGGTTGTGGATAACATTGGCTTTGAGAAAAAACCACATCAGTACGAATTTGCCCGTCTCAATGTAACCCACACTGTTATGAGCAAACGCTATCTGCGTGAATTGGTGGAAACCAAAAAGGTAGACGGCTGGGATGACCCCAGAATGCCTACTATCTGTGCTCTGCGCCGCCGCGGTTATACCCCAAGCTCTATCAATGAGTTTGTTAAAAAAGCCGGCGTTGCCAAAGCCTACAGCGTTGTAGACATCGGTCTGCTGGAACACTGCATTCGTGACGAACTGAACACCTCCGCACAGCGTCGTGTTGCCGTTCTTCGTCCAATCAAAGTTGTTATCACCAACTATCCTGAAGATAAAGAAGAATTTTTTGAACTGCCAAATATCCCGAAAAACGATGAAGCCGGCACAAGAAAAGTTCCTTTCACCCGCGAGCTTTATATTGATGCGGATGATTTTGCTGAGGTACCACCTCCGAAATTCTTCCGCATGAAACCGGACGGCGAGGTTCGTCTGATGGGTGCATACATTGTAAAATGCAATGAAATCATCAAAGACGAACAGGGAAACGTTGTTGAACTGCGCTGCACTGCTGATCTGGAAACCGGCAACGGCAATCCTGTTGACGGCAGAAAGATTAAAGGTACTATCCATTGGGTATCCGCAAAATATGCAATTGATGCAACCGTTCGTCTGTATGACTACCTGTTTACTTTAGAAAATGTAAACGATGTACCGGAAGGTACAAACTATCTGGACTATCTCAATCCAAACTCCCTGACCGAGCTCACCGGCTGCAAATTGGAACCGGCTCTGGCAGAAGCTGAGATTGGCGATAAATTCCAGTTTGTCCGCACCGGTTATTTCTGCAAGGACAGCAAAGATGAAGGTGTCTTTAACCAGATTGTCGGACTTAAAGACAGCTGGGCAAAAGAAAATAAAAAATAATCTCTTATGTAAAAAAACACCGAGAATACTCGGTGTTTTTTTACATAGCAAAATCCATTTTTAAAACTCAAAACCCACTCAAATAAAACAGAAAAACAAATCTATTCCGCTACTATATCTGCATACATACCGCCGCAAGCTTTAAGCAAATCGTCCGGCTTTGCCTCAATCTGAAAACCAATTTTTCCTCCACTGACAACCATTGTTTCCTGTTGCTGTGCGAGCAGGTCGAAGATCGTTCGATAGTTTTTCTTCATTCCAACCGGAGAACATCCTCCTCGAATATATCCTGTCACTGCATTGATTTGTGCCACAGGAATCATCTCAAGTGATTTTTCCCCAAACGCTTTTGCTGCTTTTTTCAGGTTTAATTCTCGCTCCACCGGCAGTACGCACACAAAGTAATTTCCGCTGTGTCCTTTTGTCACCAATGTTTTAAATACCTTTGCAGGGTCCATTCCCACCTTGCGTGCAACGGCTGCACCATCAATATGACCGTCGGTAGCATCATAGGTATGCATTTCATATGGTATCTTCTCTTTTTCTAAAATACGCATTGCGTTTGTTTTTGGCATTGCCACAATTATCATCTCCCCCATTGGATTGGTTTTTATATCAGACAAAGGACGCTTTGCAAAATATCAAAGCGTCCTTTATTGATTATCTTGTTTTTATGTATGATTTTACAGCTTTACTAAAATACGTATAATAAAGCCAATCCGTGTCCAAGATTTTATAGCATTATTCTGCTATAAAAAGGCTCGAAAACAATACCTTGTTATTTTGCGTAGATCTTTACAATATTTACCAATGTTTCGGTCATCTTATCCATCGACTCTACCGGAATATATTCAAAGCGTCCATGGAAGTTATGTCCGCCTGTGGACAGGTTTGGACATGGCAGACCCATATAGGACAGTCTTGCACCATCTGTACCGCCACGAATCGGAACTGTCTGAGCTTTTACGCCGCACTGTGCAAATGCTTCTTTTGCATTCTCAATTAGGTGCATATGTGGTTCTACCATTTCTTTCATGTTGCGATAGGACTCTTCGATGGTTAATTCAAAAGTGCCTGCCCCATATTTTTTGTTGAGGTAAGCTGCAACATCCTGCATTACCTGTTTTTTCTGTTCATATTTTGATGCATCATGGTCACGGATGATATAATCCAGTTCTGCCTGTTCAACATGACCTTTCATATCGCTGAGGTGGAAGAATCCTTCATAACCTTCGGTATATCTTGGATTCTGTTCTACCGGCAGCATATTATGGAATTCCATTGCAAGCAGCGAAGCATTGAGCATTGCATTTTTTGCAGAACCCGGATGGATGCTTAAACCATTTACAACTACTTTTGCAGAACCTGCATTAAAGTTTTCATATTCCAGTTCGCCCAGCTCTCCTCCGTCTACAGTATAGGCAAAGTTTGCACCGAATCCTGCTACATCAAAGTAGTTTGCACCACGACCTACTTCTTCATCAGGAGTGAAACCGATTTTGATAGTACCATGCTCGATTTCAGGATGATTCAGCAGTTCTTCTGCCATTGTCATGATCTCTGCAACGCCTGCTTTGTCATCTGCACCCAGCAAGGTTGTTCCATCTGTTACTACCAGATGCTGACCTACATATTTTTTCAGGCTGGAATATTCTTTATCGGACAGGTAGATGCCTTTTTCTTCGTTTAACAAAACATCTCCGCCCTGATATTCTACTACTTTGGCTTTGATATTATCTCCCGGAGCATCTTCTGCTGTATCCATATGCGCAATCAAACCAATAACAGGTTTATCTTCTTTTCCTTTGGTTGCAGGAATGGTTCCGTATACATAACCTTTATCATCCATAAAAGCATCCTGAATTCCCAAGGTTTTCATTTCCTCTACCAGTGCAGCGCCCAGTACTTTCTGGGTTGCTGTTGTTGGAACTGTTTGGGATGCACTATCGGACTGTGTTCCAAAGCTAACATAATGCAACAATCTTTCATATGCTCGCATAATAAATACCTCCTATGCCTTTGCAATTAAAATAAGGATTAAATCCTTGATATTTTGCCTTTATATTATACCTCTGCTCTAGGCTCTCCGCAATACAAAACTTGGTAGCTTTGGTAAACTGACAAAAAATCAAATCGTTTCTTGTCAGTTTTTCCGATTCTTTTCATCTTTGCTTTTTACTACAATTATAATATAACAAGCAATAAAATAAAAACAAACTTATTTTTATGAGGAGGCGTGCAGATAAAATGATGTTTTCAAAAGATATTGACCAATCTAAATTTAAAAGCAATAAGCTATCACTACACTTACAAATTTTATTTCCATAACATTTAAAAATTTCATCAGCTTTCTTTCGAGTGTCTGTCCTGCATTACTTCTGTTTTAAACTCGCAAGACGTTTCGTTTGATTTTTTCGATGGCTCTGATACCTGTTGGGGTGCTTTGCTTAAAATTTTCTGTCGGTATCATCTAGGAATAAAGGTAAAAATTGACTTACCTTCTGATAAAGATTTCCCGGGAAATGTAGACTTTACTATCTACACTGAATCAAAAAAAGCACCGAGCTTATAGAGCTCGGTGCTTTTACGATTATTGATTCTGAAAGCTTATTTTTCAAATGCAGCAAGGCTTGATTCAATCTTTTCCAAGAGTTCCTGTGCCTTTGTCAATTTTGCTTTCTGCTCGTTGATAACTTTTTCAGGAGCTTTCGCAACAAAGCCAGGGTTGTTCAGCTTGCCGGAGAGGAAAGCAATATCTTTTTCACAAGCCTGTTTTTCTTTAGTCAGTCTTGCAATCTCTTTATCACGGTCTACCAGCTGAGCAAGAGGCATGAAGATTTTTGCGCTGTCGGTGATAACCTGAACGCAAGATTCTGCATTTTCAGCAGCACCCAGAACAACTTCCTCTGCCCATGCCAGACGGGTGAGGAAAGCAGTGGACTGGCGGAAGATTTCTTCCGATTCAGTTTCAATGTACAGGGTAGCTTTTTTGCTCGGTGGTACGTTCATTTCGGAGCGACGTGCACGAACTGCTTTGATTGCGTCCATAACCTTCTCAAATTCCTGTTCTTCTGCTGAGAAGTTCAGCTCTTCATGGTAGATTGGCCACTTGGAAATCATGATGCTTTCGCCTTCATGTGGCAGTGCCTGCCAGATTTCTTCGGTAATGAATGGCATAAATGGATGAAGAAGCTTCAAGGTGTTGCTCATTACATAAACCAGTACTTTACGAGCAGCGTCAGCTTCAGCGCCATCTTCCCAAAGTCTGGATTTTACAAGCTCAACATACCAGTCACAGAAAACATCCCAGATAAAATCGTACAGCTTGCTTACTGCAATACCCAATTCAAATTTTTCCAGGTTATCTGTTACTTCTTTTACCAGCTTGTTGTATTTAGAAAGAACCCATTTATCCTCTACTGCCAAATCGTTTGGAAGTTCCAGACTCATGTTTTCATCCTTGAGGTTCATCATAACAAAACGAGAAGCATTCCAAATCTTGTTTGCAAAGTTTCTGCTGGAGATAACTTTTTCATCACTGAAACGCATATCGTTGCCCGGTGTATTTCCGGTTGCCAAAGTAAAGCGAAGTGCATCTGCACCGTACTGATCGATGATTTCCAGCGGGTCGATACCGTTGCCCAAAGACTTGGACATCTTTCTTCCCTGAGCGTCACGAACCAAACCATGGAACAGAACGGTATTGAATGGGATATCTCCCATATGCTCAAGTCCCGAGAAAATCATTCTTGCTACCCAGAAGAAGATGATGTCATAACCTGTTACCAGTGTACTGGTTGGGTAGAAGTATTTCAGTTCTTCAGTATTGTTTGGCCAACCCAGAGTAGAGAATGGCCACAGTGCGGAACTGAACCATGTATCCAAGGTATCCTCATCCTGATGCAGATGGGTGCTTCCGCATTTAGAACATTTTTCCGGAGCATCCTTGCAAACCATTACCTCGCCGCAATCTTCACAGTAATAAGCCGGAATACGATGACCCCACCACAGCTGACGGGAGATACACCAATCTTTGATATTCTCCATCCAGTTAAAGTAGGTTTTGTTCATACGCTCCGGAATCAGTTTGATCTGTCCGTCACGAACAACATCAATTGCCGGTTTTGCCAGAGGCTCCATCTTTACAAACCACTGTTTGGATACCATTGGTTCTACGGTGGTTCCGCAGCGGTAGCAGGTTCCAACATTGTGCGCATGGTCTTCTACCTTCAGCAGATATCCCTGCTCCTGCAAATCTTTTACAATAGCTTTTCTTGCCTCATAGCGCTCCATGCCTGCATATTTTCCACAGTCCTTTGTCATGGTGGCATCATCGTTCATCACTTTAATGATTGGCAGATTATGGCGACGTCCAACCTCATAGTCGTTCGGGTCATGTGCAGGAGTAATTTTTACGACACCGGTTCCGAATTCCATGTCAACGTAATCATCGCCAACAATTGGAATTTCACGGTTAAGCAGTGGCAGAATAACATTTTTTCCAATCAGATCGGTGTAACGTTTATCCTTTGGGTTTACCGCTACTGCGGTATCACCGAGCATGGTTTCAGGACGGGTAGTTGCAAGAACAACATCGCCGCTGCCGTCTGCCAGAGGATAACGCAGATGCCAGAAGTGACCTGCCTGCTCCTCATATTCAACCTCTGCATCGGAAATGGAGGTCATGCAGTGAGGACACCAGTTGATGATACGCTCGCCCTGGTAAATCAAACCTTTGTTATACAGGTTTACGAATACTTCTTTTACAGCTTCGGAACAGCCATCATCTAAGGTAAAGCGTTCTCTGTCCCAGTCACAGGAAGAACCGAGCTTTTTCAGCTGCTCGATAATTCTGCCGCCGTATTTTCGTTTCCATTCCCATGCACGCTCTAAAAATCCTTCACGTCCAAGGTCTTCTTTGGTAAGACCTTCTTCTTTCATTGCATTTACAATCTTTGCCTCGGTTGCAATGGAAGCATGGTCAGTACCTGGCAGCCAAAGAGTTTCGTAACCCTGCATTCTTCTGAAACGAATCAGAATATCCTGCAAAGTTTCATCGAGTGCATGACCCATATGAAGCTGACCGGTAATGTTCGGTGGTGGAATAACGATGGTGTATGGTTTTTTGTCCGGGTTTGGCTCTGCATGGAAATATCCACCGTCAAGCCAGAATTGGTAGGTACGATCCTCTACCTGTTTTGGATCGTAAATTTTAGATAATTCTTTCATAAACAGCTCCCTTTCTTTCAAAATCAAATCAGCGAAGGTAAACGGAAATTAACAGTATCTTCCTATAAGAAAAACAAATGCCGATGAAAGTTGACCGCTCTTTTAATCTTGTTTTCTTAGAAAAACGAGATTGATTCCGAAAAAAAATCCTGTCCTTTGCAAAAGCAAAGGACAGGATAAACTTTCCTGCGGTACCACCTTTTTTGGCAGAAAATCTGCCCACTTGGCACGTGCTAACACGATAACACGCCGAGCTGATAACGAAGCTCAACCGTTATGATCTACTAAGAAAGTTCTGTCAACTTTCTGTTCGGCATACTCTCAAAGGCTACTTTGTCGATTCCGCTTTCTGTCGGCTTTTCAGCTGCTGCCGACTCTCTGTGAGTGCGCTGATCGTTTTACTTCCTTCTCATCGATTTTAAATATAGTTTTGGAATACATTTTTAATCTACCATGATTTTGTTCCTTTGTCAACTTCTTTCCGGATATTTTTGTAATTATACCAAAATAATCAACCTGCTTACCGCTTTCAAAAGTCCTTTTGTTTATCGCTGGCATAAAATTTTTTCACCTGTAAATACTAAACTTAATGTATTTGGGAGGTGCTGCTGTGTCGTCTGAGAGCAAAAAGAATTTTATATTAAACTCAATATTTTTCATGTCCGTTATTATATGGTGCTTTGTCTTTTTTAAATGGATTTTTCCTGCCACCTTACCTTTTTGGCTGGGACTATGTATTGCTTTTATCCTCCGTCCCATCATCTTGTGGCTTTCCAAAAGTTTGCATCTGCACCGCCGACGTACTGCTGTTTTTGTCACTGTTCTTTTTTATTTTCTAATTGGAATCCTGTTGTGGTTGTTCCTTTGTCTTGTGTGGGGACAGCTTTGTTCTTTTGCCGGACAGTTTCCTCAAATTTATAAAACCATTTTTCTTCCTGCTCTTGCCAATTTTTTTGAGTGGCTGTCAAAATTTCTTTCTCGATTTGTACCCGACCTTGCACAGACAGTTCATCTATGGATGCAAAGTTTTGCTTCTTCTTTTTCTAAACTTTCGGGTACGGTATCTTCGGCAATTTTTTCTTACTGCACTAATATCGCTTCTAAAATACCCCTTTCTTTTTTAACGCTTATCGTCACGATCTTCTGTTCTGCGTTTCTTTCTCTAGATTATCCACAGGTAAGCTCTGCTCTTATAAGTCTTGTTCCGAAAAAAATTCGCCCTCTTTTATCCGATTTAAAAAAATTTACTACTACAACTCTACTGCGGCTAGTGAAAGCCTATCTTTTGCTATTGTTCATCACCTTTGCAGAACTTTGTGTCGGCTTATGGATTTTAAAAGTCCCATATTTCTTTTCTATTGCAGCTTTCATTGCTTTGTTAGATTTACTTCCGATTCTTGGAACAGGAACGATTTTAATTCCCTGGGCAATTTTTTCTTTTTTCTCCCACAATTCTTTTTTGGGTGTCGGACTGATTTTTCTATATCTTGCAATTACCATTGCAAGGAATTTCTGGGAACCGAAAATTGTTGGCGACTGTATTGGACTTCCGCCTTTAGTCAGTTTAATTTCCATCTATGCCGGATTCCGATTATTCGGCGTTGTCGGCGTTTTAGTCATGCCGTTGTCTGTTCTTGCTGCTATATTTTTATACCAAAAATATAGTAAAAAATTAGAATAATCATTCTGTAAAAAAAAGGATTGTTTCTTTGGAAAGAACAATCCCTTTTAAATTATGCTTCTTTTTTTACTGCTATACGATGTAAAATGATTGTTGATAATAACAACAACAGTACTGCACTTCCCAAAGACAGCAGAAGATTGGAGGCTGTAAATCCTGCTACCAAATAGCCTACGAAACTGCATCCTGCCACCAAAAGCGAGTATGGCATCTGTGTGGAAACGTGGGCAATATGACTGCATCCTGCTCCTGTGGAAGAAAGAATGGTGGTGTCGGAAATAGGAGAGCAATGATCCCCAAATACCGATCCTGCCAAAGTAGCTGACAAAGAAACAACCAAAAGTTCCGGAGCAGCACTGGCACAAATTTCAACCACAATCGGGATGAGAATACCAAAAGTTCCCCATGCTGTGCCTGTGGAAAAGGACAGGAAAGCAGACACCGCAAAGATAACTGCCGGAATAATTTCCAGTGGAAAATGACCTGCCAATACAACCGACTTCACATATTCGCCTGTATTTAAAACATCCGAGCAGATTGACCCCAGTGTCCATGCAAGCACAAGAATGATGTTTGCAGATGCCATTGATTTTACACCTTCAGTGATGCTTTCCATGAACTCTTTAAAAGAAAGCAAGCCACGAGGGATAAACAATAAAAAGGCAACAATCAAAGCCCCAAATCCACCCATTACCAACGAAAGTGATGAGTTGCAATTACCAAATGCCTGCTGCAAAGTTGTAGATCCTGACTGCGTAAAATATTCACCTGTATACAGCATTGCAAGCACAGAAAAAACAATCAGAGCTACTACCGGAAGCACTAAATCATACACTCTTCCCTTGCCCTGCACTTCGTGGTTTTCCTCCATGCTTTCGTCAATACCTAAAATCCCCTTTGTTTTTACGCGGTACTGTGCTTTTTCCATTGGACCAAAATCCAAATTGGTGACACACAAAATTACCACCATCATCAAAGAAAGAAGTGCATAAAAGTTATACGGAATGGTTGCAACAAATGCTGCCAAATCGCTCTCAAACTGTCCGGTTACCGAAAGACTGGAACCGATTGCTGCTGCCCACGAGGATACCGGTGCAATAATACAAATCGGTGCTGCGGTTGCATCAATAATATAAGCAAGCTTTTCCCGGGAAATATTGTATTTATCGGTTACAGGTTTCATAACCGTTCCCACTGTTAAACAGTTAAAATAATCATCAATAAAAATCAATGCTCCCAATGCACTGGTTGCAAGCTGTGCAGCCCGTGGGCTTCTCAGGCGTTTTGCTGCCCAATTTCCATATGCTTTTGAGCCTCCGGCTTTGGTAACTACAACAACCAAAGCCCCTAAAAGGGAAAGAAACAGTAAAATATTAAACTTGGATACCGATCCACCTGTTCCTCCCATTGTAGAAAATGTAGTTTCTACTGTTTTTACCGCTACTGTCATAAAACCGTCATGGCTGAGCCATGCATAAATCAGTGAACCGGAAAGAATTCCGACCATCAAAGACGAAATAACTTCTTTGGTTGCAAATGCCAGTAATATTGCAATTACCGGTGGCAGCACTGACAGCCATCCTGCTTGTATTGCCTCCATCAAAACGACCTCCTTATTACACATCTAACTTACATTTTTACTTTTCGCAATAGTCATATTGCTTAATTGTTTCGCTAAAATTATAGCACATTGCTCAAGTTGAATCAATGTGTAACGAAAAAATATTTATAAATATGCAATAGTATCGATTTAATTATACATAACGGTCGTTTTTTTTATGGATTTTATATCATCATGCTAAAATGTTTTCTTTACTCCGTCGCTGCGAATCAATCTGTCCAACTCCGCATCGGGGTGATAGAGCAGTTCTTCTGCCTGAAATTGATAAAAATCACCCATCATTGCATAATATTTTTCTAAATTAACCGGTATAATTTCAACTCCTCTGCTTTCCAGTTCTTCCAATTCTTCGCTTCGTTTCTCATCACTCAGCGTTCTGCAATATCCACACGCCATCACAGCTGCCTGCTCCACTGCTGCTCTTTGTTTATCTGTCATTTTCTGCAATATTTCATTCTGTGCAACCAAAAAGGCTGTTTTGATCTGGTGGGTACTATCAAGAACCGAAAGTTTATTTTTATATTCTTCTGTTTTTACAGCTTGAAGAACCTGAGATAGTTCCACCGGTGCAATCTCCACCTCCCCTTGTAAAAGCTGATTAAAGGGATTAGGGGAAATAACAACTTCTGCTCCGATTTCCTGTTGAATTTTAATCGGAAAGATTGCTTTCTTTGCGGCAATCGGATATTGCTTTTGAAAATCGGTCAAGTCTACTGCGGAATCCGCTGCAAAATCTTCATAACCATAAAGCGTTGACATCAAAAGCGTTATATCTCCTTTTTTCTTGAGCAATTCGTTTAATCGCTTTCTGGTTCTTGAAGAATTCAGAGCACTGTATTGATAATCTGTATTTTTAAAGAAGAAAGGAAGTTCCAGCGTTTGTAATTCTTCTATACTGCCGGACAGACTGCTGTTCTCCAAAAAAGCAAAGGAGGTATCCAAAGAGGCAAGTTTATCCTGCGCATTTTCTGTTTCTTGCAATGTAATATTCAACTCACCGTTTGAGTAGTATGATGCACGATTGATAAACTCTTTGGCTGCCTCCAAAATGTTCTGCGGGGAAGCGGAGTCAACCACCATAGTCAATTGAAGAGGCTCATAAATGTCTGTCATCTGCTGTGCCGGCGCAGTGCAACCTGAAAGAAGAAAAACAGTTAAAGTTGCTGCAACAAAACGTCCTATCCTTTTGTTTTTCTGCATTATTTATTCTCCCCCTTTTGCTTCCTCTTCTGCAAGGCTCTGTGACAGACTTTTATATGGTTTCTCTTCTTTTTCTTTTTTATCATCTGTTTTCTTTGGCTTCTTTTGCGGTTTTGTCTGATCTGTTGGTGTATTTTCACTTTGTAATTGTGGATTTTCTAAAGGTTCTTTCTGTTCCTCTTCTACCTGGGGCTGCTCTTCAATAGGCTCTTCTTTTGGACGTGTCACTACCGGAGGTACATATGGAACATAGGTTTGATGCTGAATTTTTTCCAGCTCCGCAATGCGTACCTCGGTATTGATTGCAAAGATATTATTGAGGATTAACAGATCTGTAATTCCTTTTTCCTTAATAAAATCTGTTAGATTCAATTCAAAGTAACGTTGGTCTACAATGAAAACTTCATCATAGTGGGAAACCAAAAACGGAGCAAAGGCATTTCCAAACGATTCTTTGACCAACATGATTTTTTTACCTGTATGATTGTCTGTTTTAATATGAATCAACGGAAAATCTCCGTGCAGAAATACACTGTATGTATTGGGACCTCCGGTCGCATAACTTGCAAAAAGGCTGGTTTTAACCGGTTGAAACGGCTTTCCCCGTTGATAACGCCATATTTCCATTTGAGTTGGCGGTACAAAATACTCCACAAAATCCGGTGTTTGAGCTAGCTTTTCATCCTGTGTTTGATTGTAGAAAGTGCCGACAAATCCATCAATCTGGTGACGTTCCATCTTATCTAAAGCAAGCGGTTCCAGTTGTGCTGCCTTACAAAAAGCAATATAAGCCGCATATGCTCCACGCACTGTCCAGTGGTGGTCGGTTCTAAAGTAAATATACTCTTCTTTGTGTTTTTCTATTTCACTGTATGCATCCACTGCTATTACACGATTAGATAATTGTTCCTGAAGAAACTGAATATTTTCTTTTTCGCTGGAGGAAATTCCCTGATATTTTTGTGGCAGGTAAAACTCAATTGACGAAGGGGCAATCAAATTATATACTTTGACCCCATCCAGTTCCTCTGCATAGGAATTGATTATCTTTGCATATCGCTGCGAGGCTTTTTCACTAGAACCGAAAATCTGCATACCCATGTTTTGATATAAAAACAAGCTGCCTACCTGTTCTCCGCCGCTCCCCTCTCCGCTCAATCCATTACCCGGTGCATTTTTGTCATGATAGGCATTATAGTCAATCTCCTTATTTTCTTCTTTGTTCTGCCCTTCCTGTGAGACCGATGCCGAGGGATCGGCGGAGTTTTGTGACTGATTTCCCTGATGAATTCGTACTTCGTCTGGCTGAAGCCCTTTCATTTTCTCTAGGTGAGAAGATACAGAAACAAACTTTTCCCTTCCCGGAAAGGTGTCTGCATAATAGGCATCATATTTTTTTGAAAATTCCCCGGAAAACCAATCGGAAATACTCCATTTCGGTCTTTGAGCTAGCTCACGTTTCTCTATTTCCGAAACGGTTGGCTTTGGTAAAATCAACGTCAGAACTCCCATAAAAAACAAGGTGAGCAAAATGGCACAAATATTGATTGCTGCAAAATGATTGGATGATTGTTTCTTCTGCTGTTTCATTCGTTTTTTCCCTTCATTCGTTAAAATCTAAAATATAAAAACGGATTATAGCTCTGCCCTACCAGCATAGAGGTACAGAGGAACAGTAGTATCAAATTCATTGCTGCGGTGGCAAGTCCAATCAATGCCTTTTTTGCATCACTTTCTTGCTGAGCAAGCCATCCTTTTACCTTCTGTGTAATGGGCGCACAAAACACGATAACAGCAATTAACCAGAAAATATTATTTACAAATTCGATAGATAGTTGTGGGTCAGTCAGCGGATTTCCGGAAAGACCAAACATGACCTTAAAATATCCACCCAATCTTCCCATATCAGTTGTATAAAAAATAGTCCATCCGATCAATGTTAAGAACAAAAGATAGCATCTTGAAAAGACAGCTGGAATTTTTTCGAGAATTTTTAGCAGTCCAATTTTTTCAACGATAAGTAATATTCCGTAAAACATTCCCCAAAGAATAAAGTTCCAGCTTGCTCCATGCCATAACCCCGTCAAAAACCATACGACACAGATATTAAAGATTTGATGTTTGCGGTTTCCCCCCAACGGAATATAGACATAGTCCCGAAAAAAGCTTCCCAAAGAGATATGCCATCTTCTCCAAAACTCGGTAACTGATTTTGAAAGGTATGGATAATCGAAATTTTTGTGATAATGGAAACCAAATATCCTTCCCAAGCCAATTGCCATGTCCGAATATGCAGAAAAGTCATAATAAAGCTGAAGAGAATATAATAGCACACCAAACCATGCTCCAGCAACAGAAAGGCTTTGCAGCGGAGCATCCATATACTGCGTCACCAATTTCCCTGCTACATTGGAAACCAGCACTTTTTTGCTTAAACCAATACAAAATTTTGTCAGCCCTTCGCTGAAATCTTCGACAGTGGTGGTTCGATTTTCAATTTCCCCTGCTACATCACTGTAACGAACAATAGGACCGGCTACCAACTGATGGTAGCTGGAAAGGTACATGAGATATTTATAATACCTTTTTTGTGCTGATACTTGCCCCCGATAAACATCCAGAACATAACTGATTGTTTGAAAAGTATAGAACGAAATACCAATCGGAAGGGCAATCTTTGGAATAGGGAGTGAAAGTCCTGTTGCTGCGTTTAAATTTTCTATCAAAAATCCGCTATATTTAAAAACGACCAACATTCCCAAATCAAAGATAAGCGAAGCTGACAAGGCAATTTTTGCACGAGTGTTTTGACCACTGCTGCGAAAATATTCAATACATCTTGCCCACATATAATCGAGAAATGCTGTCAGCATCAACATAAATACCCACACAGGTTCTCCCCAAGCATAGAAAAATAATGAAAAAGCCAGTAGCACCACATTTTTCCATGTCCTGTTTTTGATGATAAAATACAAAAACAAATTTAACGGCAAAAATAAATAAATAAAAAACAAGTTGGAAAAAACCATATCTTTTTTTACACTCCCTAATTTCAAAACTTTTTACACTTTACATTATATAACACAATTCTATGTAAGAAAAGATTTTTTTCATCTGTCAGATTTTTTATTTTTTCCTGTTGCTTTCGCATAGAAAATTCATTCTGACTTTCTGTAAATTGCCGTGTTTGACAAAGTACAGACAAAATAGTGCTGTGATATTGAGTTTATACAATATTTGGGGTAAAATAATGGTATCCCTTTTGGACGACAGTTGTTCGTTTGAGAAAATCTTTGTGGATATGTTTTCCCCTTAATTTCCCGGGAAATTGTTTTAAATTATTTCTTACCATATCAAAAAAGCTATTTTCAAACTATAAAACACCTTTATCTGCTGTCCGCTATTGGAAAGATTATTCTGTTTTCGAAAGGACTGTGAAAACATGAGCGAAGAAAGCTATATTGTTAACGAAGGTAAAAATGAAACGATTGAGGTAGACGGTGTTAAATATCAGCGTCTGGCAATCCGCACCCATGTCATCACCGATAAAGATGATGTATGCGATGTCATTGAAAAATATGCCAAGCCCTATGCTCAGGCTGATGACATTGTATTTATGACAGAAAAAGCTGTTGCCTGTACCCAAAAGCGTGCAATTCCTATGGAAGATATTCATCCACGTCCATTAGCAAAATTCCTTTGTAAATTTGTACTGAAAACCCCATATGGAATTGGTCTGGGTATTCCGGAAACAATGGAAATGGCTTTGCAGGAATGTGGTACCCCTCGTATTCTGTTCGCTGCTGCTGTTTCCGCAGTTGGTAAACTGCTGCACAAACGTGGTTGGTTCTACACTATTGCCGGGTACAAGGCTCGTTCTATTGATGGTCCTTGTGACTACACTTTACCACCATACAACCACTATGTTGTTTTGGGTCCTGCCGAACCAGATGAAACTGCAAAGAAGATGTCCCAGTGTTTAGGTGGAATCAAAGTAGCTATCACCGATATCAATGACCTTGAAGGTCAGATTCTCGGCATTTCCCATCCTTCTATGGACCGTGACCAGTTGGTTAAAATTCTCAAGGACAACCCTCTTGGTCAGTCCCTGGAACAGACTCCAATCGGTATTATCCGTGCTGTAAAATAAAGGAAAAAAACTCTGTATACATTTTAGTATACAGAGTTTTTTTAGGTTTGTAATAGTTTAATAATAAGTAAACTTCACCCAAAATAGGGGAGGCTGCTTAAAATATTTTTTCTTCCTATATCTATACTTTTTTAATTGTCTATTCGGAAAAGTTAGTTATCATCTGCAATTAGAGTTTTCTTTCCTCCATTGTTGTTGTTGATATATTATCTGCGGTCACTCGAGCCAAAATAAGCGGTATTGGAGCCTGCTTTTGCTGCGACAAAGTCACTGCGGTTTGATATCTCTCAGACGCATCTTGCACCACATGAGGACAATGGGTGTACAGAATTGCTATCGGCTCACCTTTGCAAACTGAATCGCCTGTCTTTTTTAAGAAACGGATTCCTGCTGCCGGATCTATTGTATCCTCTTTCTTCTCTCGCCCTGCTCCTAACATTGCTGCCACTGCTCCAATCTCTTCTGTCTGCATGGAAACAATAAAACCATCTTCTTGTGCCAAAACAGCATATTCGGGTGCAGTTGGGAATTTAGATGGGTCCTCAAGATAAGACACATCGCCACCCTGTCGTTCTACCATTTGATAAAACTTTTGATAAGCAGTCCCTTCCGTTATCGACTTCTGCGCAAGCTCTAAACATTCCTCTATCTTTCCTTTTCCTGCAAGAAACAGCATATTTCCAGCCAGATGAACACAAAGTTCTGTAAGGTCTTGTGGACCCTTTCCCATTAAGGTATGAATTGCTTCCTGCACCTCAATAGCATTTCCTGCCGTATCTCCGAGCGGCACATCCATATTGGTAATCAAAGCCACTGTCTTTCTGCCTGCCTGTTCTCCAATGTCAACCATTGTTTTAGCTAAAGCAGTTGCATCTTGCTGTGTTTTCATAAAAGCCCCACTGCCCGTCTTTACGTCAAGCAGAATGGCATCTGCACCCGCCGCAATTTTTTTGCTCATAATGCTGGATGCAATCAATGGCAAACTATCCACTGTTGCGGTCACATCTCGCAGTGCATAAATCTTTTTATCTGCTACCGCAAGTTCTCCACTTTGTCCAATGAGAGAAATACCAATTTCATTAACGATACGAAAAAATTCTTCTCTTGGAAGGGCTGTTCGATACCCGGGAATTGATTCCAGCTTATCCACTGTGCCGCCGGTAAAGCCCAAACCTCTACCGGACATCTTTGCCATAGGCACCCCACAAGCTGCTACCATTGGTGCTGCAATCAATGTGGTTTTATCCCCCACTCCTCCGGTAGAATGTTTATCCACCTTGACACCATGAATGGCACTTAAATCTGCCATTTCACCCGAATGAGCCATAGCGAGGGTCATTGCAGTAATTTCCTGTGTGTTCATGCCTTGAAAGCAAACTGCCATCAAAAAGGCTGACATCTGATAATCCGGTATCGTCCCATCGGTATATCCTGCAATCATCCAGTCAATTTCTTCCTGAGAGAGCGTATTTCCCAGTTTTTTCTTCTCAATCAAGTCATACATTCTCATTCAAAGACCCTCCTCTATTCTTATTTTATTGGATTTATGTTATTAGTCGCGAAAAACAACATGACCATCTTCAAAACGGTCAATAATTGCCAACGATTCCAAACGAACACCTTTTTCGCGCAGCATTTTGCCTCCATCCTGGAAGCCTTTCTCGATGACAATGCCGCATCCTACTGTTTGTGCGCCGGATTGTTCTACAATATCCAGCAGTCCCATCAGAGCCTGCCCATTTGCAAGAAAATCGTCAATAATCAAAACACGGTCCTCAGGATTAAGGAATTTTTTTGATACCTGCACATCAAACGTGGTTCCTCTTGTAAAAGATGTTACCTTTGTTGTATACAACTCTCCATCCAGATTTTTGGATTTGCTCTTTTTTGCAAAAACGACAGGAATATAGCCAAAATGCTGTGCTACTGCAACTGCAATTCCAATTCCTGACGCTTCTATGGTTAAAATTTTATTAACTCCCATACCATCAAATCTACGGCAGAATTCTTTACCGATTTCATCCAGCAAACGAATATCCATCTGATGGTTTAAAAAGCTGTCTACCTTTAAAACATTGCCTTCTTTTACATTACCATCTTTTAAAATTCTTTGTTTTAATAATTCCATTGTTATTCCCTTTCTTTTCTCTTATTTTCAGAAATGTTCTTTGCTACCATTTTATCAAGCTATCTTGTCCTCGTCAACGTAAATTCGTAAAAAATAGTATTTTATTTAAAATTATTACAAAAATAAAAATATGTCAAATTTTGACTATTGCTTTTTTAATATGTGCTGAAAAGTGATTAAAAAAACTTAAATAATAGAAAGGGCACAAGCTTTTTGGCTTGCACCCACTTTATCAAAATGGATATTCAGACGATTAGTTTCCGCCTCGGAATCCTTTTCCGATAATTTCGCTGGTATTGGTAATCATAACAAAAGCGTGCGGATCTGTCCTTTTTATCTGTTCTTGAAGTTTAATACCTTGTTGTTTACTTTGTGCTGTTAAGACAATTGTTTTATTGCTGTGCTGAAATACACCCTCTGCACTGTAAATGGTTGCTCCACGGTGCAATACTGTTGTAATATAATCATAAATTTCTTTCGGTTTGTCGGTAATGATGGTGAAAGATTTGTAGGTGTTCATTTCTTCCAAGAAGAAATCTACTGCATAGGATCGAATCAGCAGACCCATAATAGAGAACAAACCGGTTGTTGGACCAAATGCAACAAAGGTCATGATGGTGATGAAAAAGTCTACCATTAGTAATGCTTTTCCAATATGACATTTAAAATATTTTTTCACAACCATCGCAATAATATCGGTACCACCGGTAGAAGAACCGATATTAAACAATAATGCAGAACCCCATGCCGGCAGAAAAACGCCAAACAACAATTCCATGAAAGGCTGATTGGTCAATGGTTCAGTCATTGGCCACAGGGCTTCCATTGCCTTTAGCATTGCAGAAAAAGCAATGGTAACATAAAATGTTTTAAAACCAAACTCTTTTCCCAACAACACTAAACCTAAAATCATCAATGCAATATTGATAACCGAAACAATTGTTCCATTACTGAGATTCGGATAATAATGAGCTAACACAACTGAGATACCGGTGACACCACCAGTAGAAAAATTGTTTGGGAACTTGAAGAAATAGCTTCCTATCGCTGTCAATAAAGTACCCAGATTGAGGATTAAAAAATCCTTAATCCAATTTTTGGTTTTTTCCTGCATGACACTTCCTCTTTTCATTTTTATTGTCAGGCAATTGCTCTTACCTGCCCATATTATATCGAGTGCCATAATTTTTTTCAACCGTAAAATCATGTTTTTTCAGCTTATTGAAAAACTCTGGAAGAAGCGCCGAAAAGATTGTTAAAAATTTCCTGTTTCTTATCAGATTGTCTATTTTTTTCCTCTATTTGTATATTATTTGCTTTTTTAATAGTGCAGTTTATATAACTTGACATTATTTCTTGCTTTCAAATCTACCCGAAGGCTTTATTTTCAGCCTCATATATTCAAAACGGTAAAGTCCATATTTATATTACAAATTCAAATTTTATCCGAATATCTGAACGATGTTTTTACTTTCATCTATTTTTAATCAAAAAGAAAAAGCATCCATACGGATGCTTTTTCCCCAGATAGACATATCGTGAATAATCAGTACCTTACTATTTAACTTTAGCTGGCTGCTGTTTTTTCCAGTCATCATACAGTTCGGAAACACCTTTGCTCAGAGCCCACAGACCCAGAACGTTAGGGATAACCATTAAGCTGTTAAACAGGTCAGACAGGTTCCATACCAGGTCAACTTTCAGAGCAGAACCGAGGACAATAAATACAACTACGATTGCTGCATAAGGTTTAACTGCTTTAGAACCGAAGAGATATTTTACGTTCTTTTCACCGAAGAAGTACCAACCAATGATGGTAGAGAAAGCGAAGAAGAACATACAAATTGCGATAAAGATTGCGCCGAGGGAACCAAAGCCACTGGTAAATGCAGCCTGTGTCAGAGCAGCACCGGTCAGATCCTGAGCATGTTCAGTCAATGTACCAGTACAAAGAACTGCCAGAGCAGTGAGGTTGAGGATGATCAGAGTATCAATAAATACACCCATCATAGCAACCAGACCCTGATCACAAGGATGTTTAACTTTTGCTACAGCGTGTGCATGTGGAGTAGAACCCATACCAGCTTCATTGGAGAACAAACCACGAGCAACACCGTATTTAATAGCCTGAGAAACTGCTACACCAGCAAAACCGCCGATAGCTGCTTCTGGATTGAATGCACCTACAAAAATCTGTCTGAATGCTTCCGGAATCATCTTTCCGTTCATGATAATCAGAATTAAAGAACCTAAGATGTAGAATGCTGCCATGATAGGAACAATTTTTTCTGTAACGGATGCGATTCGACCAACACCACCAAGGAAGATGAATGCAGCCAGAGCAGCTACAACAACACCGATAATGATAGGACTGATTCCGAATGCTCCATGGAATGCAGCACCAATAGAGTTGGACTGTACCATGTTTCCAAAGAAACCAAGTGCAAGTGTAATCAGAACTGCGAAAGCAGCTGCAAGGACTTTACCAAATGTGCCTTTATATGCTGCACGGATATAGTAAACAGGACCACCGGTAACTTCACCGCTGTCATCAACTGTTTTATATTTCTGTGCTAACGAAGCCTCGGCAAAGATTGTTGCCATACCAAAGATTGCGGAAACCCACATCCAGAAGATAGCACCAGGACCACCCATTACCAGAGCGGTTGCTGCACCTGCCAAGTTACCTGTACCTACCTGAGCGGCGATTGCTGTTGCAAGAGACTGGAAAGAGGACATACCGTCTTTACCTGCCTTTTCACCGTTCAGTTTGATGTTTCCAAATACTGATTTAAAAGATTTTCCCAATTGTGTGAACTGAACACCATGCAGTTTAAATGTGAACCAAAGACCGGTACCTACCAAAAGAATTACCAGGATTTTACCGGATAGAAAATCGTTCACCGTCACTACAAATTCGTTTAAAGCGTCCATACATTTTCCTCCTCAACACTTAATTTTGTTGGTAGCTTCATTATATCTCAATTTTATCTATTTGTCCATAGTTTCTTAATAAGTAGTTTTATTTTTATTCATTTTGTTCATATAGGCTTCCGTTTATATGAAGGTATCACAATTTTTTTTATCTTTTAAGTACAATATATAATTACAATTATACATATTGACCATATATTTAGTTTTTACTTCTTGTTTTTAAACTACATCTTTCTCCTACAAACAGCATATTGCACAAGTCTAAATTTTTTAAATCCATCTTTTTTCCGTATTTCAGTACTATTCGTCCGCAAATAAAAGACATCTTTCTATGTTTATTTTTCTTACAAAGTCTTTTCAGCGATTTTTCTTTTTTATTCGTTTTTATTTCTATAGATTTATTGTATAATTTGTAATTTGTGGAATATTACAGTCGATATTAAAACAGTTTGATTCATCTCCTTTAATTGTACTGTTTTTTTACCTTAAAAAATAAATTTTTTCTTTTAAATGAAAAAAAAGGGGATTTTCCCCTCTTTTTATAAATTTACTTTCTATTTAAAAAGTCTGCAAATTTTGCGATTTCTTTTACGGTATTTTCATCATCAATTGCCCTGCAAATATCGGTTGTGAAACAACAAATAGGATCAAAAATTTCTTTCACATTCATCCGACGAAGGAGAATTGCCGAAGTATTCATCGGAGATGTTGCTGTTCCCTTTCCTCCACCCAAAAGAATCATCCCTCCACGTTTCGGTTTTGTAAGCAACTGTTCATGCCGAAAGTTCTTTGCTGCCCAATAAACTTGTAATCGACTTAATGCGCTGAGGACAGGCCCGGTGATCTCACAAAAATATACCGGAGAGGCAATAATGACATTATCACATTCTTTTAAATATGTATCTAATTCCTGCCATCCATCCTTTACGCAACATTCCGGATGTTTCCAACAATATCTGCAATCTGTGCAAGCTTGAATATTTCCCTCATGGGTATTGATAATTTTGTATTCGCCTTCAAGCTGTCTTGTCAACTCATCTATCATATTTTGTGTATCCCCATTTTTTCTGGCAGATCCATTGATAATCAACGTTTTCATTCTTCTCTTCCTTTTTTCTATATTATATCTAGTTTTTTTGTTAAAGGATTAACCTCTCTTTTTATTATACACTATTTTTATTTATCCGATAACCCTGAAGAACACACAAAGAAACCGTTTTAAAATTGAACAAGCTGACCCAAATTTCAGGCAGAATTATAAAAGATTACCAAAACAAAAACAGAGTCCTATGATTTTCCACAGGACTCTGTTCAAAATGTTTATAAATAATTTGTTATCTGGATGCTTCCTCAACAGCAACAGCACAAGCTACGGTTGCACCAACCATTGGGTTGTTACCCATACCGATCAGACCCATCATCTCAACGTGAGCCGGAACAGAAGATGAACCTGCAAACTGTGCATCAGAGTGCATTCTGCCCATGGTATCAGTCATACCATAGGAAGCAGGACCAGCTGCCATATTATCCGGATGCAGGGTACGACCTGTACCACCACCGGAAGCAACGGAGAAATATTTTACGCCGTTTTCAACACACCATTTTTTGTAAGTACCTGCTACCGGGTGCTGGAAACGAGTTGGGTTAGTGGAGTTACCTGTGATGGAAACATCTACCTGTTCTTTCTGCATAATTGCTACGCCTTCCTGAACATCATCGCAACCATAACATTTTACTTTTGCTTTGTCGCCGTCGGAGAAAGCAACCTCACGAACAGTGGTCAGCTCTCCTGTAAAATAGTCATATTTGGTTTCAACGTAGGTAAAGCCGTTGATTCTGGAGATAATGTATGCAGCGTCTTTTCCCAGACCGTTCAAAATAACACGCAGTGGAGATTTTCTTGCTTTGTTTGCAGTTCTTGCAATACCAATTGCACCTTCAGCAGCTGCAAAGGATTCGTGACCTGCAAGGAAACAGAAGCAGTTTGTTTCTTCTCTCAACAGCATTGCACCTAAATTACCGTGTCCCAGACCAACCTTGCGGTTTTCTGCAACAGAACCCGGTACACAGAATGCCTGCAAACCAATACCAATTGCTTCAGCGGCCTCTGCTGCTTTGGTAATACCTTTTTTCAGGGCAATTGCTGCACCCAGTGTATAAGCCCATACAGCGTTTTCAAACGCGATTGGCTGAACACCTTTTACGATAGACTCTACATCAATTCCCTTGGAAAGACAGAGATCTCTGGCTTCTTCCAGGGAGGTCATACCATATTCTTTCAGAGTTGCCTCAATTCTAGGCATTCTTCTTTCCTGTCCTTCAAATTTAGCCATGTGAAATTCCCTCCTATTCCTTATTCTTCACGAGGATCAATGTACTTGGCAGCATTTTCATAACGACCATAGGTACCAATGTTTTTCTCGTATGCTTCTTTTGGTTCCATGCCATGGCGGATTGCTTCAAGCATCTTGCCTACACGTACAAATTTATAACCGATTGCTTCATTGTTTTCATCCAGTGCAACAGAGAGGATATAACCTTCTGCCAGTTCCAGATAACGAACACCTTTTACTCCTGTGGAGAAGATGGTACCAACCTGAGAACGCAGACCTTTTCCAAGGTCTTCAAGGCTTGCACCAATTGGCAGACCATCCTCAGAGAAAGCAGTCTGAGTTCTTCCATATGCCAACTGTTTAAAGATTTCACGCATTGCAACGTTGATTGCATCACAAACAAGGTCGGTATTGAGAGCCTCCAGCAGGGTTTTTCCCGGGAGAATTTCACCAGCCATTGCGGCAGAATGAGTCATACCAGAACAGCCCAGAGTTTCTATCAGAGCCTCCTGAATAATACCGTCTTTTACATTCAGTGTCAACTTACAGCAACCCTGCTGTGGAGCACACCATCCAATACCGTGGGACAGACCAGAAATATCAGAAATTTGATATGCCTTTACCCATCTTCCTTCTTCCGGAATCGGAGCCGGACCATGATGTGGACCCTTTGCGATTGGGCACATCCTCTCTACTTCATGAGAATAATTCATATCGGTAACTCCTTTCAGATTATGATAATCACAAATACTATGCCTTCTTTTCTATTATAAAAGGAATTCGTCGATTTAGCAAGGATTTTTTCGTTAAAGGATTATCAAATTGGATAATTGCAAAAAAATCTTTAAAAAATGCAGGAAATTTCGATATGTTATGCAAAAAACTCCAAATTTCACCTCAAGAAAACAATCAAAACAAGCGGTATATATTTGTTTTTTAACGTGTTTTAAAGATTTCTAACAAAGATAAAAATGGATTTTTGACTGTAAAGAATACCTACTAGAATTAGAAAAATAAAAGGCTTAGACACAAGAAAAAAGCAACTCGTTTTTCGAGTTGCTTTTGTTATGTTGGCACCGCTCTA
>JAHHTY010000069.1 GCA_020024325.1 Negativibacillus sp. | reverse complement strand
GTTTTATAATGTAATTGAATTATTTGATAAATATTTTTGTATATATGAAATTTAGAGGGATTGCAATGAATTTTCCAAACATCATCAATATCCAAAAATTTTCTGTGCATGACGGAGACGGAATCCGCACCACAATCTTTTTTAAAGGATGCAGTTTAAACTGCTTGTGGTGCCACAATCCTGAAAGCCAAAGCTTTGCTCCTGAACTTTTATATAATGCCGAACGCTGTAGCGGATGTGCCCGATGTGTAGAGGTTTGCCCACAGCATGGCATTCGAGAAGTAAATGGTCAGTTTTTAGCTGATCGTTCCAAATGTGATGCCTGCGGCACTTGTGCAGAGTTTTGTATTAACAATGCAAGGGAAGTTTGCGGAAAGACCTACTCGGTTCGTGAACTGGTCAAAGAAGTTGAAAAAGACCAGATGTTCTATGAACAGTCCGGTGGCGGTGTTACCTTATCTGGCGGTGAAGTAATGCTTCAAAACCCTGATTATATCGAATCTCTTGTAAAACAACTTCATCGAAAAGGATTTCACATTGCTATTGACACCTGCGGATTTGCGCCATGGAGCAATTATGAAAAAATCCTTCCTTATGTAGATGTATTTTTATATGACATCAAACTAATGGATCCTGCTCGGCATAAAAAATATATGGGGAAGGATAATACATTGATATTAGAAAACCTGAAAAAGCTCAGTGAAGCCGGTGCTAAAATTAACCTAAGACTTCCCATGGTTACTCCTGTTAATACCGGTGATCAGGATATTCAGGATATTATTTCTTTCTTAAAAAGGAATAATATCCACATTGTAAAAACTAACCTCCTTCCCTATCACAATACAGGAAGTCACAAATATGAAAAACTGGGGGAAGAATATAAAGGAATTACCTTTGAGCGTCCTTCCAATGAACGGCTAAACCAAATTTCCCAACAATTTATCGACGCAGGGTTTTCCGATGTTAAAATTGGCGGTTAACCCAAATATATAAACAAGCTATTAGAGATAAAACACCATCTGTCAGTAAGGAGAAATAAATATGGAAGAAAGAGGCATGAATGAACGAATCAAAAAGCTTCGTCGTCAAAGTCTGGACACCCCCGCAAGGATTTATATGGAACGTGCCGATTTGATGACCGACGCATATAAAATGTATGAAGGAAGTGTTTCTGTTCCTGAAATGCGTGCGTTGGCATTGAAACACTTTATGGAAAACAAACATTTGTGCATCAATGACGGAGAGTTGATTGTCGGTGAAAAAGGCGATGGTCCTCAAAAATCTCCTACATTTCCGGAGTTATGTTGCCACACTTTGGAAGATATGCACGTCATGAACGATCGTGACCTAATCAGCTTTAAAGTAACCGAAGAAGATTTAAAACTTCAAGAGGAAAAGATTATTCCTTATTGGGAAAATCGTTCAATCCGACACAAAATCATCAACTCTATGACTCCTGAATGGAAGGACTGTTATGAATCCGGTATCTTTACCGAATTTATGGAACAGCGTGGACCCGGTCATACTGTCGGTTCTCAAAAAATTTATACCAAAGGCTTTTTAGATTATAAACAGGATATTCAGGAAGCACTGGATAAACTGGATTTCTTAAACGACCCTGAAGCTCTGGACAAACACAACGAGCTGAACGCAATGCTGATTTCTTGTGATGCTATCATCATTCTCGGTCAGCGTTATGCTGCTTTGGCAAGAGAACTGGCTGAAAAAGAAACTGATCCGGTACGCAAGGAAGAATTGCTTCAGATTGCACACAACTGTGATGTTGTACCTGCCCACAAACCAGAAACCTACTGGCAGGCAATTCAGATGTATTGGTTTGTACATCTGGGAGTAACCACCGAATTGAATCCTTGGGACGCATACAGCCCGGGTCGCCTTGACCAACACCTGTTCCCATTCTATGAGCATGATACCGAAGAAGGTATTCTGGACGATGAAAAAGCTTTGGAACTGCTTGAATGTCTTTGGATAAAGTTCAACAATCAGCCTGCTCCTCCAAAGGTTGGTATCACCTTAAAGGAAAGCAGCACCTACACTGACTTTGCAAACATCAACACCGGCGGTATCACTGCTGATGGACATGATGGTGTAAACGATGTAAGTTACTTGATTCTTGATTGTATGGATGAGATGAAGCTGCTTCAGCCAAGTTCTAATGTACAGATCAGTAAAAAGACTCCACAGTGTTTTTTAAAACGTGCTTGTGAAATTTCCAGAAAAGGTTGGGGACAACCTGCATTCTACAACACCGATGCCATTATCCAGGAACTGCTGAATGCCGGAAAAACCATTGAAGATGCAAGACGAGGCGGTACCAGTGGTTGTGTAGAAACAGGCGCTTTCGGTAACGAGTCTTATATCCTCACCGGATACTTTAATCTCCCCAAAATTTTGGAAATCACCTTACACAACGGTTTTGACCCTGTCAGCAAAAAACAGCTTGGATTAAAGCTGGGTAATGCAGAGGATTTTCAATCTTATGAAGAGCTTTTTGAAGCATACCAAAAGCAGATTCGTCATTTTGCGGACATCAAAATTCGCGGTAATAATGTGATTGAAAAAATCTATAAAGAATATATGCCTGCACCATTCTTGTCAATCATCACCAATGACTGTATCAGCAGGGGTAAGGACTATAACGGCGGTGGTGCACGTTACAATACAAGCTATGTTCAAGGTGTGGGTATCGGTACAATTACCGACTCACTGGCTGCAATCAAATACAATGTATTTGATGAAAAAAGATTTTCCATGCATGATCTAATGCAGGCAATAGAACATAACTTTGAAGGCTATCCTGAAATCTACAATATGGTAACAAATAAGACCCCGAAGTACGGAAATGATGATGACTATGCTGATGAGATTATGGAGTCTGTATTTGACTACTATTATCATACCATCTCCGGTCGTCCAAACATAAAAGGCGGTACATACCGTATCAATATGCTGCCGACAACCTGTCATGTATACTTTGGTGAAGTTATGATGGCAAGTCCGAATGGTCGTCTAGCTCACAAACCTGTTTCTGAGGGTATTTCTCCTGAAAAAGGTGCTGATATTCATGGACCGACTGCTGTTGTAAAATCAGCATCCAAGATGGACCATCTGCGTACCGGTGGTACATTGTTAAACCAGAAATTTACACCAAGTGTTGTCGCAGGGGAAGATGGGTTAAATCACATGGCAAACCTTGTCCGTACCTATTTTAGCATGGATGGTCATCACATTCAGTTTAACGTTATCGACCGCCAAACCCTGATTGATGCACAGAACAAACCGGAAGAATATAAAGACCTGATAGTGCGTGTAGCTGGTTACAGTGACCACTTCCGCAACCTCAGCCGCACCCTTCAGGATGAAATTATTGCCAGAACCGAGCAATCTTTTAACTAAATTCTACTAAAAAGAGGGGATCGCGCTCCTTCCCCTCTTCTATCTAAACTTGATAGCGGAAAGGATGTAAAAATCATGAGCAATGCAAATTTTTCTATTCCTAAACCATACAACGAGCCTGTTAAATCTTATCTTCCAGGCAGTCCGGAACGTGCAGAACTGAAAAAAGAACTTGAGCGTCAGGCTTCTTTAAAAGTAGATATTCCGATTATTATTGCCGGAAAAGAATATCATACCAACAACAAAGGAAAATGTGTTATGCCGCATGATTTTAATCATGTTTTGGCTGAATACAGTATTGCAGGAGAAGAAGAACTGAAACTGGCTGCCGATGCTGCTATGGCTGCAAAAGAAGAGTGGGCAAATATGCCTTGGGAGCACAGAGCTTCCATCTTCCTGAAAGCTGCTGACCTTTTGGCAGGTCCATGGCGTGCCAAAATGAATGCAGCCACCATGTTGGGTCAAAGTAAAACTGCTTTTCAGGCTGAGATTGACTCTGCTTGTGAACTGGCAGATTTCTTTCGTTACAATGTTGCTTTTGCTGAGCAGATTTACAGCCAGCAACCAGAAAATTCTCATGGTATATGGAACCGCAGTGAATATCGTCCTTTAGACGGATTTGTTGTTGCAATTTCTCCATTTAATTTTACCTCTATCGGAGGCAACCTTTGCACTGCTCCTGCAATCATGGGCAATACTGTTATCTGGAAACCTGCTCAGACCGCTGCTCTTTCCAACTACTACTTCATGCAGTTGATGGAAGAGGCGGGTCTGCCAAAAGGTGTTATCAACTTTGTTCCATGTCGTGGTTCCGATGTGAGCCGTTATCTGCTGTCTGATCCTCGTATGGCCGGATTCCACTTTACCGGTTCCACCAAGGTATTCAGCGGTGTATGGTCTTTAGTCGGCGAAAACATCGGCAAGTATAACTCTTACCCTCGTTTGGTTGGTGAAACCGGCGGTAAAGACTTTATATTTGCTCACCCAACTGCTAAGGTTGAACCGCTTGTTGCAGCTATGGTTCGCGGTGCATTTGAATTCCAGGGTCAAAAGTGTTCTGCTGCTTCCCGTGCATACATTCCTGCAAGCATTTGGCCTCAGGTAAAAGAACGTATGTTAGAAGAAACTTCTAAACTGAAGATGGGTGATCCAAGAGATTTCACAAACTTTATGTGTGCTGTTATCGACGAAACCTCCTTCAACAAGATTTCCGAATATATAGACTATGCTAACGCCTCTGCCGATGCTGAAGTGCTTTGTGGCGGCTATGATGGTTCTAAAGGTTATTTTGTTAAACCAACCATCATACAAGCAAAAACACCCGACTTTAAAACCATGGTCGAAGAGATCTTCGGTCCGGTTCTCACCGTTTACGTTTACGACGACGATAAGCTGGAAGAAACACTGAAACAATGTGATACTGCTTCGCCATATGGCCTTACCGGTGCAATTTTCGCTCAAGACAGAGCTGCCATTGTTATGATGGAAAAAGCACTCTCTAATGCGGCAGGAAACTTCTACATCAATGATAAACCAACCGGTGCTGTTGTCGGTCAGCAGCCATTTGGTGGAGCTCGTGCTTCCGGTACAAATGATAAAGCTGGCAGTATGCTCAACCTTTATCGTTGGATCAGCCCAAGAACTATCAAAGAAACCTTTGTTCCTGTTACCGATATTGCATATCCATTTATGTGCGAAGAATAAGGTTTCGATTTTTATATTGATCTCCTCTTTTAAAATAAGGATATTCTCACAAAACAGAAAGGAGTTCGGCAAATGCCGAACTCCTTTCTGTTTTCTTTTTTAATCCCACCAGAAAAACCATATCTTTGATTGACACAGTATATTTTCTAGTTTGCTAATTGTTTGAGTTCCTTGATCTACAATATCAGCACAAAATCCATACTGTTCTAAAGCCACCTGTTTTGCCTGCTCTTTTGTTATTGGCGCAGGCAGAGTAAATTCTAGGACATCAGAGCTTAACAACGCCGGAACCGCTCCATACTGGTTAAACCAATATTTTGCCACTGACATCAATTCCTCTGTATCGGGACACTCGTTCCAACCACCAAACGGCAGATAAGCAAAAACTTCCCATGGATTTTGGACAGGGATTTGAGCAAGTAAAACCGGATGAGTTTGTCGTATACTATAATCCCAGTAACCCTCAAAACCTGCCTGTTGTTCAGAAGAATCCTCTGCTTCCTCCTGAATTTCTCCAAGTACTTCTTCCCAGTATTCGCCCATTTCATCTTTTAAGTCGCTAATCCTTGCGTCCAATACTTCTTTTCCTTCTTTTAGGGAAACGGTGAGCATCCGTTGACGATAGCCTGTAACCTCTTCCTTGTTTTGTGTTCCTTCATCACAGTCTTCAACGTTCATAATTAAAGTTTCCAGTAAACACTCACTCACCGCTACAAGAACCGGGATAAAACCTTCTTTTTTCCCCTCTTCCTGCGCTTGTTGATAGGCTTTTAGTAACAGCTTATCATCTTGCATTGGCGGAAAAAACTGACAAGAACAATTTAAATATTCTTTTAGCATTTTTGCCTGTTCCAATATTTTTTCGGACACTTACTAATTTCCCCTTTCTAATCTAAATTTGTTTAGATTATCTCAGATGCTCGCTTCAAAACTGCTGTGCTGTAACCCCAAAAATCTACATTCTAAAATCTCCCTGAGCTTCCGCTGTAACTGCCACCTGAGGAGCTTGAAAAGCTTCCTCCTGAACTTCTTCCGTTATTTTGATTTGTTGGAATTTTTCGACTTGAAGTGTGGGTACTGATAATCTTGTCTTTTCGATTATAAATTTGTGATTTACCTTGTAAGTAGGAGGAAGCTGAAACTTGACTGTTAGAGATTTTAGGATGTCTCCATATCATTATACCAACTATAATCACTGCAAGTACCAGCCCTACTGCAAATGAAATACCGACAATTTTACCAACGGGCTTGACACCATAATTGATGACGCTATCTCTACTGTCTTTCAAAAATTGCTCCATCGCCTCTTTATAGTCGCCATTTGACAAATCATCTAGCACCGCATCTGTCATCTTGTTTGTTCTTTTGACAGGAAAATAATCAATCGAAGCATGGCTTGTCACAACCGCAGCCTCTCTTTGCCCCATATCAATACCAAGTAAAATGGCAGGCTGCTTATCTGTACCACCTAATTTTTCATACTCATCGGCAAGGTAGAGTCGTATTTCTTTTCCCTGCGTGCTGTCGGTCGTTTTAATTAAAATCTGAAGTCCCGTTTCTTGTGCCACAAGCTCACCATACTGCATCAGACTTTCTTCTTCTGATTCGGTTAAAAGCTCCGCATCATCATACAGTTTCATCTTGCCGACTGTACCCAGACGGCTTGTCTGCGATACCTCACTTGCCCACACTGACACTGAACACATTACACATAGCAGCATCATTGTACCCAACAAAAAAACTTTTTTCCAGAAAGCATTTTTTCTTGTCACAGAATTTTCTAGCATAACAGCAGACCTCCAATCGTTCCTAATATTGTTGTTACTGCCGTAATTAAGACTGCTAAAATTCCTGCTCTCGATATGCTCATCGGTAAATCTCCGACCATTTTTCCTGTTTGGCCATTCATTGCAAACAGATAATCTTTGTCTTTATATTTTGTATGCAAAAGCCACACCGGAAGCATAACATAGTGCTGTTCTGATTTTAGAATATCTGTATTACTGGAAGTAATCTGAAGCGAGGAATATCGTCTGCAGGTACTTCTCAGCTTTTCTTCGGCACTTTTTGTAATTCTGCTGTGAATTCTTTCCTTACATTCCTCTTTGCTTACATCGTACCGCTGTGCAAAATATCCGGATAGATAAGCCATATTAAATTTTCTCAGTTCCCGATAAGAAAACGGCTCTAGCGCATCCATCATCTGGTCGTCCATATTTTTCGATGCATCTGACGGAAGATTGTGATAAATCAGCGCGCCGCTTCTTTCCACCTCATATACATCCACCTTTGTATATTCAATATCTTTGGATCTCCAGACTTTCACTACTTCTCCTGTTGCATGAATAGTTGCATCTACATAGCAATCATTCAGCCAAAAAGGGACATAAATACCGGTCACTTTTTCGATATGAGCTTTATCTGTAAAATCTTTTGGCAACAGTGGTTTCTTTCTGCACAGACGGTACAGTTCCTCTTTTGCCTTTTCTTTATCTAATTGAAACGGTATTAACTTTTCAGGTCGAAATTCGTTTTCAAGTTTTTTGGGCAGAACGCTTGGATTTCCACAAAATGTACAAAAAGTTGCTACTGTGCTTTCATCTGCAACCAGTTCTGCTCCACAATCCGGGCAGTAGTAGCACTTTTTCTCTGTTGTATCTTCATCTTCCTCTTGTTGTTCATCTTTCTGTTGTTGAGCCTGTCTTTGTGCCTCATACTCCTCTAAATCCTTTTCTTTAAAAGAACTTAGACAAAACTTACAGTCCCATTTTTGAGTTTTGCTGTCAAACTCCAGTGGAGCCCCACAGTTGGGGCATTGATAAGTTAAAACTTCCATCTTGCTCTCCTCTGCTGCTTACTATGCAAGCCTGTTTCCGCACTCAGGACAGAACTTTGAACCTGCATCTGCTTTACAGCCACATTTAGGGCATATTGCTTGTGTTGGTTTTTGCTTTCCACATTCCATACAGAATTTACCGGTGTTCTTTGTTCCGCAGCTGCAAATCCATTCTTCCTGTGTTGGTTTTTGCTTTCCACATTCCATACAGAACTTGCCGGTGTTCTTTGTGCCACAGCTGCAAATCCATCCTCCTGCGGGTTGTTCTTGTTCTTGCGGCATTCTTGCTGCTTGCTCCTGGTTATTTCTGCCCGCTGCCGAAAGGAAGCTTCCTCCTTGCTGCATACCTAAATTCATATTAAAAAATCCTGCTGATGCTCCAGCTGCATTTGAACCTGCTGCCTCCAGACCTCTAGCCGCAGCACCTTGAATATACCCTTCACGAATTGTTGGGTCAGACAGCATTGCTCCCTGATTTCTTATATCAATCAGCTTTTTAGAGTTTTCATCATAGGAAATGCTATTGATTCCTACCGATTGAATCTTCATGCCTCGTTTTTCATTCCAAGAATCATCCAATACATCACCCATATACTGTGCAAGCTCCATTGCTTTCGAGGCAACATGGGAAATACGGATTCCGTCCACTGACATACGATTTACTGCGGTCTGAAAAGCTGTTAGAAATTCTGCGATATACAGTTTTTGCAAATCCTGAATATTGACATAATCCTGATTTTTAGGAATTGCCTCTGCATAAAACTTAATGGGGTCTGTAATCTTCACCGAGAAATATCCATTCGTGCGCAGATACAGTTCCGCATTATAAAAATTGTCAAAATAATTGATTGGATTTGGCGTACCGAATGCAATCTCCTGAATTTCCTGAAGATTGATAAAATAAACCTTTTGTGAACGAGAGGGCGTTCCTCCAAAACGGAAACGTTCAAAAGTATCTTCCAGCACCCTTGAAAAGCTGCCGCTGAACATTGAGGGAGCACTATCATTATCTACTTTATAATATCCCGGCTCTGAGGTAAAATCGACGATTCTTCCCCCATCAGTCAACAGCATAAACTGATTGACACCCACCTCTATTAAAGAACCATCACTGATAAGGTCGGCTGTCCCACCTGTATTTGCATTTCTTTTATCTTTTCCTCGTACCTTAACACCGGGTGCCATCACAGTTTTATTGTCCATTCTGCCAGCACAAATATATTCCAGCCACTGGTCAGAAAAACTTGTTCCTATTGTATTGATCATTGCTTTTATCAGTCCCAAAGCAGTTCACTCCTTCATCATTTTAAACGATATTTTCCCATAATATTTTCTAAATTTATATAATATTATTGAACTTATTATA
>JAHHTY010000068.1 GCA_020024325.1 Negativibacillus sp. | reverse complement strand
TAGTTGCGATAATAGTAATCCATCTTAATGGGCTCTTTATTTTTAAGATAGTAATATCCTATTTCATTATCTTCGTAAATATAATCAGAAAACTCGTAAGAAATTTCGTATACATCTCCTTGTGATCCTGTAAATTGGTAATGCCATGCATTCCCGATGGGTTCGAATCCCTCCCGAAGAAGAATCTCATACAAAGTGCCATAGGTCACATCATAATGGTTGTGAGATACAATATCGTTATAATATTCAATTTCATCTTCGCTTAAATTCCCCATTTCGTCCCGTTTTGTGCGGCAGATTCCAACATTAATTTTATAATATTTTGCAGTTTCCGCAATCTCCTTCTCGGTAAAGGAATCGATCTCGTCAAACCGATAGTCAAGTGCTGTTTTGAGAAAATTTTTCAGAATTTTGTTTTGATTGATACCTTTGTCTGTATATGACTGATAATCACCGTCGTCCATCACCCAATTGGGAATGGAGTTGCGCAGTGGGTTATGATACTCCAACTTATACAGAATAGATAAATCCGGATACCCCAGATCAGCAAACACCTGTCGGAGCTTCTTTAACTCCTCACAGCAAGAAATAAGTTCTTCCTTATTTTTATATCTTCCTAAAATCTCGGCAGAGTAGAGCATCGCCTCATTCTGCGAGAGCTTTACTGTTAAAAAATCAAACTTTGGAAGATCCTTTTCGATTTTCTTGAGAACCGCTTGATTATAATCTGTTTTAAGGGAGTTGCACAACGTTTCCATTCCCCAACGATAATCGTTGATAACATGGAATTTGACATTATTTGTTTCATCCAATACAGTCCACACTTCATCGAGATAGCCGTCTGTTCCCTCAACCTCTCTGGTGTTAAGGTAAACTGTACTGTTTTTGATTTTAAGTTCTTTTGTAACAAATTGTTCGATGTCACCTATCTCGTACTCGGTTGTACAGCCTCCCAAGAACAATACGCCTGCTGCAAGCAACATCAACCACTTTTTCATTCGTTGTTCCCTCCTGATATATAAATTTGGAGTCATGCGAATTTTAATTTATGAAAAGTATAGCACACGAAGTACCTCAAGTCCACACACTTGCTCTTACTGTTGTCTTATAAGAGCGAGAAGATATTGGTGATTATGTATAATAATCATGTTATTTTTCTATACCATAATGGTAAGATAATTTAATAATCATGTTTACTATATTCTGTTCTTGTGATAAAATAAGACTAGGAAAGAAAAAAGTTGAAATGAAAGGGGTCGTTCTATCGAAAGAAAGTGTTTGAGAAATAAGGAGCATTACTATGAAAAATACTAAGTCGGCGAAAATTGTATTTGGAATTTCCATGGCACTGATTACGATCATGGCGCTGTGGTCTGTAGTATTTAATGAAAGTTTTACCAACCTGTCAAATATGGTGTTTCAGTTTTTGACAAACGATCTGGGATGGCTGTATCTGATTGCGATGGTTGTATTTTTGGCATTTGTTATCTATGTAGCATTCGGAAAATATGGAAATATCCGTCTTGGAAGCGACGATTCCAAACCAGAGTACAGTAACATGACCTGGTTTGGTCTGTTGTTCGGTTGTGGTATGGGTGTCGGACTTGTATTCTGGGGTGTTGCAGAACCGTTGACCCACTACCTCCATCCGTTGGGAGTAGAAGGCTCCACTGCACAGGCCGCTGATTTTGCAATGAAGTCCTTCTTTATGCACTGGGGCATTCTTCCTTGGGCAAACTATGCAGTAATTGGTCTTGCTCTTGCATACTTTATGTTCCGCAAAAACAAAAAGGGACTTATCAGCAGTCTGCTTACACCACTTATCGGGGAAAAATTATCTCAAGGCTGGCTTGGAAAACTGGTTGATATCCTGGCAGTATTTGCTACCGTAGCCGGTGTTGTTACCTCCCTTGGTCTTGGAACCCTGCAAATTAACGCAGGCTTCAATAAAATGTTCAATGTTCCAACTACACTGCTTGTTCAGATCATCATTATTGCTGTAGTATCTGTAATCTACATTTCCTCTGCGGTATCCGGTATTGATAAAGGCATTAAGGTTATTTCGGATGCAAACCTCTATGTTGCAATCGGTTTGATGATCGTAACCTTCCTTGTGGGTCCAAAAATCGAAATCCTCAACAGTTTTGTAAATGGCATTGGACAGTATATCGGAAACTTTCTTCAGGATTCGTTGGCGATTAACGCATATGCTGACAACAGCTGGTTTGGCTCATGGAGAATTTTCTACTGGGCATGGTTTATTGCATGGGCACCTTTTGTCGGTGTGTTCATTGCACGTATCTCCAAAGGACGTACCATCCGTGAATTTATCCTTGGTGTAGTGCTGGTTCCTGCTGCTGCATCCTGCCTGTGGGGCACTGTTTTTGGCAACCTCGGTATTTCCCTGGGTCAAAAAGGTATCATGTCCGCTGAAGCACTTGAATCTGTAGTTGCTTCTCCTGAAACCGGATTGTTCGTAATTTTGGATAAATATCCGCTTGGCACAATTCTTTCTGTTGTAGCTATTATTTCGCTGTGTGCATTCTTTGTCACCTCTGCAAACTCCGGTGTTTATGTCCTTGCAATGCTCACCTCTGACGGTGACCAAAACCCTCCAAACAACAAAAAAATCATCTGGGGTCTTGTTCAGTCAATCATGGCAGTTGGTCTTTTGATGGCTGGCGGTCTGAAACCGTTGCAGACAATCTCCCTTGCAGCAGCATTCCCGTTCATCTTCATCATGTTTGCAACCTGTGCTTCCTTTATCAAATCGATAAAACAGGAAAAGATATCAAAGAAATAAATAAGAAAAATGCCTCCGTTTGGTTTAACGGAGGCATTTTTATCGGCATCAATCGCATGATAATCCCCAGTTAAACCAGAGGGTATCAATATACTTATAATAAAAAGAAAGCAGTTTAGGTGACCACACAACTAAAAACAGGAAGTCTTGCCATGAAAGAGATAAACAGTTTACCACATCGCAGTTAGAGAGGCAATTACCACAGACAAAAAATACATGGAAGCTCCAGAGAAAACATTATATTGATACCGCAGAGAAATACAAAACAGTGACACGGAAATATATCAATCAATAATCAGTAAGCAAAAAATAAAACCTCTGAGTAGAGGGCAATAAGAAGAGATAAGCGCTTATCACCACTTGTTCAACAGGGTTGTGAATAAGAAGTCTGCTGCTATTTAAAGTTACTGAGCAGATAAACTCTTTGGAAGATTTACGGTTGCTGCATTTTGCGCATCATGCTGTAATTTTAAGGATATTTCCCCTTTTTTACATGTGATGTTATTATAAAAAAAGACACTCTCCTTTTTTGGGAGAGTGCCTTTTTGTACGTTACAAGAATTCATTGAGTGAGTAATTTCAAAAGTATCAGCTTTTATTTGATAAGGGTTTCATAGTTATGGAAAGAAAAAGTTGAAATGAAAGGCATCTTGCTGATTGAAATCACTCTATTTTATTTTACTTTAAACACTGTCTGCTCTGTAATTGGGGTAGCGAGTGCTTTGAGTGCATCGCCCACTCTGCGGTAACGCAGTTTCCACTGTTCTTCCACAGGAGTGTTTGGATCACCAAGAGGATATGGGATGGAGATAGTTGGTACAATTCTGTTTGCACCAACAGTAACAGAAACAGGGACAAGGTTGCACATATGTACGACCGGATAACCTGCTTTTTCAAATACTTTTACCATCGTTGCGCCGCAACGTGTGCAGGTGCCTCAGGTAGAGCCCATAATAATTGCGGTTACATTATCCTCTTTGAAGAAAGGAAGCATTTCCTCTGCCATACGGTGAGCTTCTGCCTCTGTTGTACCGGTACCAACAGTAGAATAGAAGTAGTTATGAAGCTTTCCGATTACGCCTTCCTTTTCGTATGCACGCATTGCATCAACAGGAACAATAACGTTTGGATCTGCATTTGCAGCAGCAGGGTCAAAGCCGGCATGGATTGTTTTGAATACGCCGCCTTCCAGACGCTCCATTCCGCTAATGTCATATTTGCCCCAGCGTGTAGCAGAAGCAGACTGGATGCGGTCTGGGTTGTCTACCGGAACAATACCGCCAGTTGTAACCAGAGCGATGTTTGCTTTGCTCAGATCTGCAACAGGCTCTGCAATCGGAACAAGCTCTTTTTTCGGAATTGGGAGCTCTGTTGTAAACGGCTTGCCGTAAATCTTGTTAATGAGCATCTGAACACCACGGTAAGCAGCGGTGTTTTCGCGTTTGTCCTCGAGGAAATATTCATGTCGGCATCCGCGAACAAAGTATCCTTCTTCCTCTGCACCCTCAGATTTGCCACCAGCAAGAATTTTATTAACATAATTCATCATCAGCTGAACGTCTTCGCGCATTTTTACAGCACCGTTTCCTCCTTTGAAGATGATGACATCTTTTTTGAACATCTCAACGCCTGGGTTTTCCACATTCATGGAGGTAACAACAGGAATGTGCATCTGCTGAGATACTGCTTTACAGATATTACCACAAGCAACGCCATAGCGTCCAGCCTGGAATGCAGGACCTGCAACAAAGAAGTCAGCTTCCTTGTCTTTAAGCATTTCAATGATGCGTTTGGTTGCTTCTTCTGTGTGAGAGCCCATGAAGTTATCACCGCAAATAATGGTGTGGGTAACCTGTGCATCTTTTAATGCAGCGTTGATTGCTGTACTGGAACCAACACAGCCTTCTACAATATACGGTTCCTGATCTGCTTTTTCTTCACCGCCGATGCCGCCGAAAAATTGGTTGATGTAGCAAATAACACGTTTCATCTGTGTGCTTCCTCCTTTAATATTCTTTCATGGTTTTCACGGAGAAACCGGAAATATGGTCTCCGCAGAACCAGTTATTGTCTTCCATAATGATTGAACCGTCATCACGGGCAGATTTTCCGAGGATTTCGTTATAACCCCAGGAGCCGGACATACCGTCACGGTTCATTGCTTCAAGAGAACCGATTACAGTTTTGCATGCCGGAAGCTCGATCAACTGAGATACATTTCCGGTGGAAACGAGAGCGGTCATTTTTTCATCAAGTGTTACAAGAGGCTGGGACATACCGTCACGACCGGTACACTCGTTGGAAATACCTACAACCGGAATACCTGCATCCTCAAGGATTACCTGACAGCGAACATAGTCAGTATCCGGATTGCCGTAGCCTTCTTCGGTCACGATTGCATAATCAACACCGAGATTGAGTGCAATATTGCGAACCATAATAGCTGCACGTTCCTTCTGTTCGAGTGCTACGTTGAGCATTGACATGATAACGCCCACAAAGTTGATGGTTTTTCCGTCTTCCGCAAACAGCTCTTTAATGATTGGGAAGTTTTGCATCTCATAAGTGGACCATTTGGAGGAAGAAGGCATGAATGATCCGGAAATGATGGCTCCGTCAAAAACTTCGGTTGGACTTACAAAAGTCGGGAGGTACTTGTTCATATCCCATCCGTAAAGCAGGTCATTGTAGCCAAGAGCCTCCATCTGGGATTGTGGCTGCATTACAAGTGCAACATTTGGAAGCTTTGCACGTTCCTCGCTGCGTTTGAGCAGTGGGTCAAATTCATACTCTTCGCAATCCTCTGCCGGAACGTCAACAACAATCTTTCCTAAATATTCTGCCAATCTGTGACCTGCCCAACGCAGAGCATGGTTGCATTTTTGCTGCTCATGGCGTTCAAATTCTTCATCGGTATCTCCAACCATGCAGATATTGATAAGTTTGGACCAGTAGGTGTGTTTTGCACCTTCGCCACCCATATCAATCACGCCGTCCCCAAAAGAACCCCACTCTTTGCCTACTACAGTAACGCAGCAGCCCTTGAGTGCCTTCAGCTCACCCTCACCGGCAGGAACAACGGAATCGGTAACGCCTGGGAAGAGGGTTCGTCCGTCCATACGGCAGCGTGGCTCGATGGTTTCGATGACAGGTACAATCCTTGTATCATCGCCTGGACGAGCAATCACAAGATCAAGTTCGGTAATGTGATCGTCACATTCACGCAGATAGCGAAGGGCTGCCTCTTTGTTAATGGTCAGAATGCCTTTTTCAAAGCGATCCTGCTCTCCAAAAAGAACGTCTTTGACATGCAGATTTCCAATTTTCAGTTTCATATGGAAATGACCCCTTTCTTTTTTATATATGTTATTTCATAAAATAATTGCACATAATAAAAAGTTTCTATACACATTATTTTATAATCATGATTATAATATGATAATATAAAACTAATCGCGATTTGTCAATATAATTTCAATGGATTCTACCTTATATACAATTATTGGCAAACAGAATAGACAATATATAAAATGAGCCTCGGTAAAAACCGAGGCTCATTTTATATATTGTACATTTTGGGCATTACTTTTTAAGCAAAAAACAGACAGCGTCTAAAACCTTTTTTGTTTGCTCTTCGCTGTCAAGATTCGGGTTTTCACAAACCGACTCAAGAATTTTTCTGAAGTAACATAAAGTGAGATCGTTGATAAGTTCGACAGACTCCTCCTCTATCATGCCCTCCTTCACAAGCGGATACAATACCTGATAGTTTCGTTTTTCAAGGCTGCCGCTGTGGAGCATCTCCCAAATTGTGCTGCTGCAATGGGAGAGCGCATTAGGGAACAATTGATAGTATTTTGCTACGCTTTCATTGAGTGGTTTGCTGTGGGTGTTGTAAAAAAGGTGATAGTAGATTTGAGGATTTTTGAATGCAAATTGACAAAAGAGCTTCCATGTATAAAGGTAAATTTCATATGCAGAAGATATCTTCGGTGTATTTGCCTCCAACTGACGGCAATACTCCTCCAAATACCCCATAGATGCAATGGTGATAAGCTCATCCAAATCTTGAAAGTAGAGATAAATGGTTGCACTATTAAAGCCCGCAATCTTTGCAACTTTTCGGATGGAGATCTGCTCCAGACCTTCTTCATTGATGATCTGCTGTGTCGCTTTCAAAAATGTGGCAATCATCTGTATGCGCTCAGTTTCGGAATATTTCATTCTTCCCATTTGATTAAACAATCCTCTCGATTTTGTATTAAATCCTAAAAGATGTATTGGCTAATTATACCATATAACCAAAGTTGATGCAAACCTCTCTTCTAAAACATTTGATGGATTTCCAAAATTTGTATTTTCTGCTGTCATTTTTGGTGTTCTTTATAACAGCATCCTTTTCTCTATCCATTTCCGATTCAATACCTTCAAGGTCAACTCTTCCGCTTCGATTTTTTTGACTATATACGACGCTTCTTTATAAAAGCAGAAGCGTCCTGTTTTGAGAAATCAGTCAATTATTCCCAACTCAATCCGCTTATACCGGTACTGGTAATAAAATCGCATATAATTTTTTGATACTAATAGTATGCCTTTCTGTTTTATAAATTATCAAAATGATGTAGTTATCCTTAACTGAGTGACACCTAATCTGCTTTAACGTGCTGTTCTATATAAGAAGTATTCCATACACGTTTTGTTCACCTCATGCCTGTAGGATACAGACAGCTATCTCTAACAAGTATCAATATATTCAAGATTTTGGATTACATAAAGTTGTTGCTAGCGGAAATGTCTTTAGATTTACTCCAAGAGTTTCATATCTATGTAGATCTTATACATGGGTATTACCGAGAGCCCTGAAGCAATATACGGCAATTTTTTACTGACTGTATAGTAGGATTCTTTTTGATAATTTAAAAGAGGCAGGGGTTCCAGTTGGAACCTCTGCCTCTTTCGTGGTGCTGTTTTTACAACTATTTTTTAATCGCCTACACCGAAGTCGGTGTTTTCGTACAACACTTCTACTGTAGGGTCTTGCTGTAAATAAGCATATTCCCTCATAAACCACTCCACCAACGCGTCATCGCGTTTTACATCGGTGGAGTTATTGGTAAACACATTGATTGTGCCCAGTTTAAAGTATTTTTTCAGACATTCAATATCGTATCGAATCATGTCTTTGGTCTGTCCTTGAATACCTACCATCAGACATGGCGAGTCGAAATATTGGCTCAACTCCGCAGCGTCCTTAAAATCGGCGTGTTTATTCAAATATTTCTCACGAAAATCGTAATCAAAGGTTTCCGCTCCGGTTTTAAAGGTGATTGGGATGCCAAAAAATTCCCGCATTTCGTCCAGACGGTTGCGATAGATCCAATGAGCTTCAAAGAAAAGTCGGTCAATCTTCTTTTCTTGCACAATGCGACGAATATCCTCCAAGGTTTGCCTTGGTAGTTCAAAGCAACTTCCGGAGTTAATCACTTCCAAAACACCAAATTCCCCGGTAACACAGCTCAAAACGTTTCGATTAAGCGAAACCATTTCCTCAGTATTACGAGAATTGTCGTGGATATAGTCGCAAAAGCGGCATTTACCCCACACACATGGATTGGATTTTAGAAGCACGATCTCGCGTTGATTTTTATTTGTAATTTTGCTGTACCGCTCCATCTAGAAACTATCCTTTCTTATGTTTGCCGATAATTGATTCAGGAAGATATTTCAGTAAGAATAATGCAAACACCAAAATTAACAAACGGTCAATGTAGTCTGTGAGGAATTGCACGCAGAACACACTTGCAGTCAGGTTCAGTCCCGTTTGATGCAGAATTTGAACCAAGATACTGGAACCGGAAGAAGTTACACCGCCAAAAACAAAGGCACTGATACAAGACGCTAAAAGTGTTCCGGGAAGTGTAATCAAAAAAGCACAAAGCGGAAGAAGTGCTTTAGAAGAAGTAAGGCGTTTAGAACGATATACTATGCCGGTCAATAAACCAATAAGCAGAGCGACCGGAATGAAAAACAGGGAATATATATCGGTGGTAAAACCAACCAACAGACCGCTTAAAAGCCCTGGAATCATGCCATAGAGCGGACCAAATAGCATAGCACACAGCACGGTTCCCAAACTATCAAAATAAATCGGAAGCTTTAAAAACAGTGCCAGATTAGAACCAATAATATTCAGCACAGCACACAGGGCAATAAAAGACATCTGGGACAAGGAGAGGTTTATACGTTTCATGCCAACACCTCCCCAACTAAAATCTGATCCAGCAAGGCGCTTGCCTGACTCGGCTGAGCACCTAATACCCTGCACAGGAAGAACATCATAAACTTTTTCGTATCTACTTGTGTAAGTACTTTGCTATTATGGGGCTGATGCCAAATTTCGAAGGCATCACAAAGAGTCTGCCCATAGCTGATGCCGCTAGTTTCCACGGCTGTGTGGGTGGTAAAGCCATGGCACAAAGAACGGTCTGCAAAATATGCAACGGCCAGAGGATCGTTGAGCACACAGCCAATCACCCC
>JAHHTY010000067.1 GCA_020024325.1 Negativibacillus sp. | reverse complement strand
GCAGCTGCTGTTTCTCTTGCTATTGCGGCTTTCGGAGGAATTGTTGTTTTTCATAAAAAACACTAAACAATCGTAAAGTTTTAAGAGCAAAAAGCTCCGATTTGAAGTTATACTAAAAAGTTAGATAATATTTTTAAATAAATACTGTTCAAACTGGCAAAAGGGCTTGTTGTCTGTGCAAAGCAGGCGGCAGGCCCTTTAACTTTGCCTTTACTGTAATCAAAATATTCAATTAGCTCTGTTTTGAAGTGCTCCATGGACTCAAATTTTTGTAGATAAAGCAGTTCGCTTTTCAATGGAGCGTAGAAGTTCTCAATGACAGCATTCTCCAAACAGTTCTCCTTGCGGTTCACACTTTGTCGGATACATTTGTTTCTAAGTACTTGCTGCTACTTTCAGCCTTGGTCGAAGTGAGGAATTAAATTGCTCTGCTCAAACGCCTTGTCCAACATAAAGATCAGCATACTGAGAAACGGTCTACCCGAAATTGTGTAGCTGACCAAATTACTTGCTGCATAAATCAAGAATAGGGAAAGATATAGTTTTTCTTCAAACGAGCCGAATTCCGTTATGTCCATAACCTACTTCTGGTTTTGCTTATCCGTGTGGGAGTTCCATTACAGAAGATTGGGCGTCATTTTACCGACTTCTCCTTTATAGAAACAATATTTCTTCATATAATACGGCAAACAAGGCCTAGCAGTTTCATCCAAAATTGGACCGTCTTGTGATTTAGATAAATTTTGCGGTTGCGCAGTTCTTTCGTAATGTGGCGATGCCCATGTCGACATTTACTCTCGTGGTAAATAGCGGTGATCTGCTTTTGTTGTTTCATATTTGTGTTTCAGATGGTATTTGAATTTTGATGTGTATTGTTTGGTATTCCTTTTAGCGTAAAAAATCACCCCATTTATCAGGTAGTATATCATACCGTCTTACAAATGGGGTGCAGTTGAATTTTTATAATCGGAGCTTATTATACATGATAAGATAAGCATTATAAGATATGAAAATAGAAAAGAGTCATAAACAAAATTTGAGTATCCTTGCAAGTTGTTACAGAATATTTCCTCTATTTCTTTTGAGCTTCTATACGTTCGGCAAGGTCGTTAAGGTAAACCCAGCGTTCCATCTTCTCTGAAAGCTCGGCTTCCAGTTGCTCTTTTTGTTCGGTTAATTCCTGCAAAGCAGAGTAATCGCTGGAATTATCACGAATTGCTTTTTCAGTTTCCGATATTTTCTCCTCAAGCTCAGCAATAACGCCGTCAATCTGGTCGTACTCACGCTGTTCTTTAAACGAGAATTTTAATTTTTCCCGCTGATTTCGTCCATCTTGTGTAGACTTCGATGTTGAAGTGGTTTCAGCGGCTTTTTTGGCTTTTTCCTGTGCGGCAACATCGTCACGATAGTCGGCATATCCGCCAGTATAGTGATTGATTTTGCCATCACCTGACAGTACAAAAACATGGTTCATCAGTTTATCCAAAAAGTATCGGTCGTGGCTGACAGCAATAACAACACCCGGAAAATCCTGGAGATACTCTTCCAGAACAGATAATGTTTCAATGTCCAAATCGTTGGTCGGTTCATCTAAGACAAGTACATTAGGAGCCTCCATCAACACACGCAGCAGATATAACCGTCTGCGCTCTCCACCGGAAAGGCGGGCAATTTCGGTATACTGAAGGTCGGAAGGAAAGAGAAATTTTTCCATCATTTGGGAAGCGGTTAGCTTGCCTTCCGGTGTGTCTATCTCCTGAGAAATTCCTTTGATATAATCAATTGCTTTGGTGGATGGATCGCATTCCTGTCCGATAAAGGATTCCTGAGAAAAATAACCAATCTTAACGGTATCTCCACGAACAACACGACCGGAGTCTGGTTCCAGTAACCCGCAGATAATTTTAACTAAGGTCGATTTACCATAGCCATTAGGACCGATAATACCAACACGATCGCCTTTGAGCAGATTATAGCTGAAATCTTTGATTAAAAGGTTTCCATCAAAAGATTTAGAGATATTTTCAATTTCAATAATCTTTTTTCCAAGGCGGGAAGAAAGAGCAGATACTTCTAGTTTAGATTGGTCTGGAATATACTCAGAGTTTTTTAATTCTTCAAAGCGGTTAACACGAAACTGTGCTTTTGTGCTTCTTGCACGAGCACCACGTTGAATCCACGCAAGTTCTTGGCGGTAAAGACTTTGACGTTTGCGTTCGGTTGCAAGCAACATTTCTTCACGTTGTGCTTTTAACTCCAGATATTGAGAATAATTTGCAGGGTAGGAGAATAGTTGCCCATGATCTAACTCCACAATGCGGTTTACTACTCGTTCCAAGAAATAGCGGTCATGGGTAACCATCAATACAGCCCCCTGAAAGCGCTTTAAATAGCTTTCCAACCAATCAACCATTTCACTGTCAATGTGGTTGGTAGGCTCATCCAGAATCAAAACCTCAGCTTCTGCTGCAAGGGCACAGGCAAGGGCAACACGACGCTTTTGACCACCGGAAAGAAGGTGGATTTTTTCATCATAATCAAAGAGACCAAGTTTTGTTAAAATCATCTTGCACTGATATTCGTCTGCCTGTTGGCGGATGCGTGCTTCATCTGCCTGTTCTTCATTGATGGAAACCCCCTTCATTACCTGCTGTAAAATGGTGGCCTCCGGTTCAAAAACAGGATTTTGGGGCAGGTAAGCCACTCTGACACCACCTGCACGCGTAACCATTCCGCTGTCGGGGAAATCAAGACCGGCTATAATTTTTAATAAAGTAGATTTGCCTGTACCGTTGACACCAATCAAACCGATTTTATCGCCCTCGTTGATGGCAAGTGAGGCTCCGTCTAAAAGCTGGCGGTCGCTGTATCCTTTTGAGATTTTTTCTGCATTCAGTAAAATCAAGGCAAAAAACCTCCATTTCTATCAAAATTTTTTATAAAAAATCTTATGCTAAACAAAATGAACTAAAAGTTATTATACTATGAGTGTGTGTAAATCGTCAATCCACAGTTAAAAAAGACAAAGAGATTGTGTTATGGGTAAAAGATAGATGGGAAAAAATCCCTGTTTTTGTAAAAAAATATGATTTTGGACAAACACAGAGAAGAATATTGACTTTTATGACAATCCGATGTATTCTTTAACACAATAAAGTTTATTGTGTTATTTGCTGTAAAATATGATATTTTTTTATCAATAACAAACAATAAACATTATCAATAAACAGACTTGGAGGGGAATTTAAAATGTCTTTTTTAGAAGTGGTTGTATTTGCCTTAGAAATGACAGGAACGATTGCTTTTTCAATTTCAGGAGGATTGATCGGCATTGAACGAGGATTAGACTATTTTGGGATTCCTGTGCTTTCCATGACAACAGCTGTCGGTGGAGGAATGATTCGGGATTTGATTTTAGGAAAAACTCCGCCGACAATGTTTACCACACCTGTCTATGTCATTGTGGCAATAGCAACATCTTCACTGATGTTGCTGCTGCTTCACTGTGATGGTAACTTTGTAAAAAACGGAAAATTTGTCAGTTTTATGGGGTTAATTACATTTTTTGATGCACTGGGTCTTGGCATTTTTACCATCATTGGGGTAAATGCGGCGATAGACAATGGTTATCAAAATGTGTTTTTGGCAGTATTTGTTGGAGTAATGACCGGAGTTGGCGGCGGGATGTTGCGTGATATTATGGTGAGAAGAACACCATTAGTGCTGCGTCGGGAAATTTATGCAGTTGCTGCAATACCGGGAGCCTTGATTTACTACTATTTACAGAATGTACTTCCCAAAACTATATGTATGTTGCTGTGCGGGTCATTCATTGTAGCACTGAGATTGCTGTCAATTCGTTTCCATTGGAATTTACCCAATTCTGCAGAGGAGCAAAATAAGTTTTAATATAAATAAAAAAACCTCCTTTGGAAACGTGAAGGTAACCAAAGGAGGTTTGGGTGTTTTATTTTAAAGAACAACATAGAACAAAACAGCAAGGAAATGCAGGAAAGTTCCGCCCAGAATAAAGATGTGAAATAGTTCATGAAAACCAAAAGAAGAAGAAAAATTCGGCTTTTTTATGATGTAGAAAATGGCACCAATCGAGTAAGAGATGCCGCCTGCCAAAAGTAATACGATTACACCCACAGGCATTGCCGCAAGGGATTTCCAGTCAAAAACAATAGCCCAGCCCATTAAAAGATAAAACCCGGTTGAAAGCCAGCGAGGGGCGTTCATCCAACATAATTTAATGGCAATGCCGCACAGAGCAATTGACCAAATGGCAACAACAAACAAAACTCCGTGCAGCCCCTCCATGAATTTTAAACAGATGGGGGTATAAGAACCGGCAATTAAAACGTAAATCATAGAATGATCCAGTTTACGCAGACGCTCTTGTTTAAAAAGCGGACCATTATAAAAGTGATATATAGAACTTGCACTATATAAAGCAAACATTGAACCGCCAAAGGCGAGAACAGAGATAAGCATACGAGCAGAAAAGTTACCCTGAATCCCGTCCAAAATGAGCAGAGAAATGGTGGCAAAAACAGAAAAAAGAATACCGATGAAGTGGGTGTAGCTATTCATTGGTTCTCTTGCATTTTTAAAGAAGCTGTACATGATAATCCTCCTGACATAATATAGTTTTTAAAACTACTTTATACATATATAATAACTAATTTAAAAGAGAATTGCAATACATCTTGCGAAAAATTCAAAAATAATATAAAATAGAAAACAGTGAATAAAAAAATAACCCTTCTAAATAAATTTTCTTCTTGATTGGGCAAAGAGGAGGAGAATAACCAAATGAATATGAACCAACAAAATTTGGAAAAATTGATTAACACAGCGGTCAATCAAAATCGTCTGCAACCAGAGCAGATTCCGGACTTGGATTTATATATTGACCAGATTTTGATGTTGTTTGAGGACAAGCTGGGGGACACCCGACGCAGAGAAAAAGATAAGATTCTAACAAAATCAATGGTCAATAATTACAGTAAAGAACGAATGATTCGCCCAATGAAAGGGAAGAAATATACTCGTGAGCAGGTGCTGCAAATTTTGATGATATGTAATCTGAAAAATATGCTTTCTATTGGAGATATAAAACAGGTGATGACAACTCTGATGGAACGGGAGATTGACGCTGATGGTTTAGAGGATATCTTCTCCAGAGATCGTGTCAATCAGCAACAGGTGTTGGAGAGTGTCAGCAATATTTTGAGCAAATTAAAAGAAAGTTATTCTGAAGAAATGAATACTATTGAAGTAGTGTCCTTGATTATGAGTTTAGCAAGTATTTCAGGATATTGTAAAAGAATTTCCGAGGCAATGATTGATAATTTTTTTATGCAAGAACAAGAAGGTAAGGATTTAAAATAATAAAAGATAAAGAAAATTTGTATATAAAAAAACAGACCTTATAACAAGGTCTGTTTTTTTTAACATTACATTTAATAACTATTTTTAAAGATGAGATATTGGAGATTACTCTGCACAAAGAATATCTGCAACATATAAACCGTTTGCAGCAGCCTGAGAGAGGGAACGGGTAAAGCCCGCACCGTCACCGATAGCATAGATATTTTTACAGCCGGATACCATGAAGTTTTCAGTTTCCGGGCGTGCGGAATAATATTTACATTCAATACCATAAAGTAGGGTATCATAATTTGCTGTACCGGGAGCAACAGCGTCCAAAGCGTGCAGAGTTTCGATGATGTTGTCTAATTGACGTTTTGGCAAGCACAAGCTCAAGTCGCCGGGAACAGCATTTAAAGTAGGCTGTGTAGTAGAGTTTGACAAACGGTTTGCATCGGTGCGTTTTCCGTTTTCCAAGTCGCCCAGACGCTGAACCAAAACGCTGCCGCCGGAGATGAGGTTTGCAAGGCTTGCAACATGTCGAGCATAGTCAATAGGCTGTTTAAATGGCTCGGTAAAGCGAATGGTGGATAAAAGGGCAAAGTTTGAATTTTCTGTTTTTCGACTTTGGTCGCGGTAAGAGTGACCGTTTACAGTCAGCACGCCGTCGGTATTTTCCGTAACAACACTTCCGCGTTCATTAAAGCAGAACATTCTGGTTTTGTCACCATAAACTTTAGAACGATACCAGATTTTTGGCTCATAGATTTTTTTGGAGAAGTCCTCCCAAATAATAGAAGGCAGTTCAACACGAACACCGATATCAACCTGATTGTTGCTCAGTGGAATATTGTTTTGATTGCACCAATGGGAGAAGAAGCGGCTGCCAACACGACCAACTGCAAAAACAACTTTTCCCGCTTTCAGGCTGGATTCGCCTTTGGAGTTTCGGGTCATAACTTCCAGTGTTTCGCGGTTTACATCAGTAACTTCAGTGTCAGTAATGATGTCACAACGAGTGCTCAAATCCTCGATTAGACGGCGCATGGTTTCAAAGTTAGAGTCGGTACCTAAATGTTTTAGCTGAGCTTGATTCATATGCAGGTCATGGCGCAGACAAAGTTTTTTTAGCTCATTGTTAGGGGCAAAACGTTCGGTGGTGGCACCAAAAGATACCAGGATTTTGTCAGCCTGTTCAATGTAATCAATAACCGTTTGTGGTTTTAAGAAATCGGTTAGCCATCCTCCGTATTCAGTAGAGATAACATACTTTCCGTCGGAGAAAGCTCCAGCACCGGCAAGACCTTCCATGATGGCACAAGAAGAGCATTTGATACATTTATCTACCTTTTTTGCAACAATAGGACAGATACGTTTTTCAATCGGATGTCCTTTTTCGATGATGCAAACACGAGCAGATGGATTTTTTTCTGTGATGCGGTAAGCAGTCATCAAACCGCCGATACCGCCGCCGATGATAGCGATGTCATAATAATTTTTCATAATGAGCCTCCATACAAGATTTAGGGGAGAATATTGTTGTAATAGCTTTTCTAATTTCTTTTATTGCCTTCTTGTTTTTGCTCAAACATATTTATTTTACCATAACTATAAAAAAATTACCAGACCTTAAGAATTTTTTCAACAAAAATCGTTGATTGAAAACAAATTATATATATGATAAAATAAAAAAGAAAATAAAGTGTAGGGGAGAAAAAGGAATGCTAAAAAAGATATTGCGTTTTTTAACACAACGAGTTGTAATTACAGCTGTCTTTATTTTAATACAGGCGATTTTGCTGTTTGGAATCATCTGGAAATTAAATAATTATTTTGTTTATTTTTATGCTGCGAATATTATTTTAAGTTTACTTTTGATGCTGGGAATTATCAACGGAAAAAGCAATCCGGCATATAAAATTGCATGGCTCATTCCCATTTTATTGATTCCTGTTTTCGGGGGAATGTTTTATATCGTTTTTGGCTCTAATAGGACAGGTCGATATATGAGAGAAAAAATGGGACAGATTGAAGATGAAATGACCCAAGCAGTGAAGGAAGTGAGCAAAGCATCGGGGATTGAACAGCTGCCTGTAGACGTTGTGAATCAGTCGCACTATATCACTCAATGGGCGTACAGTCCCCCATATAAACATACACAAACAGAGTATCTTCCAATGGGAGAAATCAAATTTGAACGAATGATGGAAGAACTCAAAAAAGCAGAACATTACATCTTTCTTGAATATTTTATTATCCAAGAAGGAAAAATGTGGAACAGCATTTTAGAGATTTTAAAAGAAAAAGCAGCAGCAGGTGTTGATGTTCGCCTTATTTACGATGATATGGGATGTATTTTGACCTTGCCAACCGGATATGATAAACAGTTGGAAAAATTGGGAATTAAGTGCTGTGTGTTTAATCCGTTTGTACCTATTCTTTCCAGTAAATTTAATACCAGAGATCACCGAAAAATATGTGTTATTGACGGAAATGTTGGTTTTACAGGCGGAATCAATCTGGCAGACGAGTATATCAACGAATTTGAAAAACACGGTCATTGGAAAGATACGGCTATTATGCTGAAAGGCGAGGCAGTTTTTGCGTTAACAGCCATGTTTTTGTCGATGTGGAATTACCTGAGAGGAACCGAGGAGGACTATGGAAAATATTATCCAACCAGCTGGGATGAAAATGCGAAAGGATATGTTCAGCCGTTCACAGATAATCCGCTAGACGATGAAGCTGTCGGCGAAACGGTCTATTTAAATTTGATTAACAAGGCAAAACGATATGTATATATCACAACGCCATATTTAATTTTGGATAGTGAGATGATAACGGCACTTACAACGGCAGCCAAAAGCGGTATCGATGTCCGTATCATTACTCCTCATGTACCGGATAAATGGTATGTTCATGCTGTTTCCAGAGCACACTATGAAGTCTTGACCGAAGCAGGAGTAAAGATTTATGAATATACTCCCGGGTTTGTTCATGCAAAAACTTTTGTAGTAGATGACGATTATGCAGTAGTTGGTACAATTAACTTGGATTATCGAAGTCTGTATCTCCATTTTGAATGTGCTGTATGGATGTATGGTACAGACAGTGTGGCACAGGTTAAGGAAGATTTCTTTAAGACGCAACAACTCAGTCAGGAAATTACCTTGCAGCAGTGCCGAGAAGTTTCTTTTATTCGTCGTCTGGGGCGTTCGGTATTACGTGTGTTTGCACCGTTAATGTAAGAAAAAATATAGGTGCTTTTGTGATGTTAATAGAATAGAAATTATTTCAATAAAATTTTGAGAAGGGACACTCGTTTTGTTTTCCTGAAAACTTGATAAAAGGATAATAAATCGCAAAACTGACACGATCAGAAACGGGTACCAAAAAGTTTATCAGAAAAATTATAGTTTTGTGAAAAGACGCCTGACAGAAAAGTGCTTCTAACAGTTAAAAAGGAGTATATCGATTTTCGATATACTCCTTTCCTAATTTTAAGCAGTTTTATTGCCGTTTTCCAGTAAGTTTTGAATGTAAGAGGTTACTGCATCAGCATCGGTACAATCTACCGAATTTTCCGGCTCTAAAAAAACAGTATAAAGCTCTTTGGCATCGGACAGAATTTCTTCACGCATCTTGTTAAATTCATCAAGAGAAATTTCCTTTGCACCGGCAAGTACACTGTCATAATATGTGTCAGATCCATCATAGCTTGTGCAGAATAATATTTCCTGCAAAACCTTATCACTTTCCATGGTGATATAGCTTTCTTCGGTTTCGCTGCTGTCCATCTCATGAGAACGAACGGAAATATTTTTTAGAATGGCACCCTCAGGTGCTTCATAAATTGTAAAAGAAAGGACAGGGTCGGTATGAGAAACGGTGAAGCTGCCCATTTCTTGTATGTCATTATTGTTGATGCGGTAGATGGTTGCTTCATAGGTGATATCATAATCATAAAGAAAAATCAATTCATCATTATCGTCGTTATCCATGTCAGCCAGAAAAGCGTAGCCAATACCATTGCTTATGATTCCTTCCTCTTGAAGCTGTGTCCATTTATTGCTCCATTCAGTGGCAAAATTTTGAGCAATTTTCTCAGAGGAGGTATGATCAGAAAGGGATTCGCCTGGCTTTTTTTCAGATTCATCGGTTTGCAGGGTAGAATCTGTGGTCACAGTTTCTTCATTACGACTTGAACAGCCAAACAAAGAAAAAATCATCAAAACAGAAATCAGCAGTGCAAAATATCGGTTTTTATG
>JAHHTY010000066.1 GCA_020024325.1 Negativibacillus sp. | reverse complement strand
TAAATAGCTTATCCGCTAAGCTCTGTTTTTTCTGCCCTGTTGAATCTGTTGTCGGTCTGTGCTATCATAAAAAGTAAATTTTGATTGCACAGAAAGGAGCCGTTTTTTCGTGAATTCGGAGCAAAGAAGAGAGCAGGTGCTGACCCTATTGAGAGAGAAAAGTCAGCCGCTGAGTGCCAGTGCCATCGCAAAAGAATTTGGTGTGAGCCGACAAATTATTGTGGGGGATGTTGCCCTGCTGCGTGCCTCGGGGCATGATATTGCCGCTACCCCAAGAGGATATATTCTACAGCAGCAGCAAAATCAGTTTCACAAGCAGACCATTGCCTGCTACCATGACGACAAAAATCTTGCTAAAGAACTATACATTGTTGTGGACAACGGCTGTGCTGTACTTGATGTAACGGTAGAACATCCCGTTTATGGTCAAATTTCGGGGCAGCTGCAAATTTATTCCCGATTTGATGCGGACCAGTTTATTAAAAAATTGGGCAGCAGCAACGCTCCCCCTCTTTGTGCTTTAACAAAAGGTGTTCATCTGCACACCATCCAATTTCAGCACGAAGACGATCTTACCCGTGTGCTTGAGCAGCTCAAAGAAGCAGGGCTTCTTTTTTCCGAAACTGAAAATTTGCCCGACTGCAAATTCTAAAAACCGAAATTTTGTAGTATTTCCTCCTTTCTTCCCGTTATATAATTGTAAGGAAAAATTTTCATTTTGTGTTTTATAATAACCATCCCTTTTTTAAGATAGATTCACCAGCAAAAGAACACAGTTGAATGCACTTTTTGATCTGCATTTTTACTGTGTTTTTTTGTTTTTCTGCCCTTGTGTTCTTAAAATCCACCGTCCGTCATAGAATTTTTATCAGAAAGCCAACTCCTGCCTTTTCACCTCCTTTTTGTTAATTTTGTACAGGTGGGTTTCGGTTAATTCTACACCGATGTCGTGCAAAGTCTATACTTTTATATTGAAAATAGGGAAATAATTTGTTATACTTGAATAGTGATAGCACCACAAAAGTGGTGAATTGAAAGGGGCGATACTCTATGAGACAATATCTCGCAGGAAGGATTCGTAACATTGCTTTGACCGGTCACAGCGACTCCGGCAAAACTTCACTTACTGAGGCTCTTCTGTTTAAAGCAGGTGCCAGTGATAGATTAGGAAAGATTGCAGAAGGAAATACCGTCAGCGATTATGGACCTGAGGAAATTAAACGTCAGGTATCTGTTTCTACCTCAATTGCTCCGTTTGCATGGGGCAGCACAAAAATCAATTTGATTGACACTCCCGGATTATTCGACTTTGCAGGCGAAACCGCACAGGGCGTGCGTGCAGCAGAAAGCTTGCTGATTACCGTTTCCGGAAAATCCGGTGTAGATGTTGGCACAGAAAAAGCGTACAAGATGGCAAAGGACGCTTCTAAAGCCACTATGTTCTTTGTCAGCAAACTGGATGCAGACCATGCCGATTTTTATAAAGTTTTTGAAGAATTGAAAGCTACCTTCGGTCCGACGGTATGTCCGATCGTTGTTCCATATGTTGAAGACAATCAAGTAAAATCCTACATCAACCTCATTGATATGAAAGCTTATGCTTATAACGACAAAGGTGAACCACATGAGGTTGAGATGCCTGATTTCGGTCATCGTTTAGATGGTCTTACTGCCGCTGTTTCCGAAGCAGTTGCCGAAACAGACGAAACTCTCTTTGAAAAATATTTCTCCGGTGAAAAGTTCACCCGTGACGAAATCATCCGCGGTGTTCACACCGGCGTTACCAACGGTTCTATTTCCCCTGTTTTGTGTGGCTGTTCCACCAACCTTCAGGCAATTGATATGCTGCTTGACTGTTTGGTTGACCTGCTGCCATCTCCATGGGAAAAGGGCGCTGAAATTGCAGCAGATACAGAGGGTGAACCGGTGGAAGTTCCTTGCACCGACGAAGCTCCTCTGGCAGCTTATGTTTTTAAAACCATTGCTGACCCATTCATCGGCAAACTTTCTTATGTAAAAGTTATTTCCGGTAAACTGTCCGCTGACATCACTCCTGTAAACTCCAGAACCGGAGAACCGGAACGTCTGGGCAAGATCATCTATGTTCGCGGCAAAAAGCAGGAAGACACCGCATACATCACCGCAGGCGATATCGGAGCTGTAACAAAACTTGCCTCTACCGAAACAGGCGACGCTTTGTGCGACCCGAAAAAAGTGCTCAACTTTGATGCAATCAACTTCCCGAAACCTTGCCTGACCATGGCTATCAAAACCGAAGAAAAAGGCGACGAATCTAAGATTGCTTCTGCTTTGCAGCGTCTGATGGAAGAAGACCCGACCATCGCTTACGAAAACAATGCCGAAACCCATCAGCAGCTGATCTCCGGTCTGGGCGAACAGCACCTGGATGTTCTGGTTTCTAAACTGAAAAATAAATTCGGCGTATCGGTTTCTCTGGAAGCTCCGAGAGTTGCTTACCGTGAAACCATCCGCAAAAAAGTAAAAGTACAGGGCAAACACAAAAAACAGTCCGGCGGTCACGGTCAGTTCGGTGATGTTTGGATCGAGTTTGAACCAACCGTTGGAGATGGTCTTGTATTCGAGGAAAAGGTATTCGGCGGAGCTGTTCCGAAATCCTTCTTCCCCGCTGTTGAAAAAGGGTTGCAGGACTGCGTTAAGCACGGTGTTCTGGCAGGATATCCGGTCGTTGGACTGAAAGCCACTCTGGTTGACGGTTCTTACCATCCGGTAGACTCCTCCGAAATGTCCTTCAAGATGGCAGCATCCATCGCATACAAGAACGGTATGCCGGACGCTTCCCCTGTACTGCTTGAGCCAATCGGCAACCTGAAAGTTTATGTTCCTGACTCCAACACCGGCGATATCATCGGTGATTTGAATAAACGTCGCGGTCGTGTATTGGGCATGAATCCTTCCGATGACGGTTTACAGGAAATTGAAGCAGACGTTCCAATGAGTGAGATGGGCGATTTTGCAACTGCAATCCGTTCGATGACTCAGGGTCGTGGCTACTTCACACTTGATTTTGCTCGTTATGAGCAGCTGCCTTCAAACCTTGAAGCAAAGGTTATCGAAGAAGCAAAGAAATTTGCAGCTGAAGAATAATTCTGACACAATCGAATCTTTCTTTTAACGTTAAGGGAACTCTGTTACTGGAAAGGAGCAGGGTCCCTTTTCTGTTTATACAGAAGAGTTACGAACTTTTCTTCGAAGATTGAAAATTATTCTGTAATATGAAAATCTTTTTTCGTTTAAATCATTTTTTATTTATTTTATATTTTAAAAGAAAGTGATTAAATTGAACAAATAGCTTTTAATAGGAAAAACCACTGGGGCTGGTCTAACTTTGTACTCTGTACTTGCTCCTTTTATAGCAGATTATAATGGCTCGATTGGAAATACTGGTTTTAAAGTTACTGCAACTTTCGAAGGGACCCATTTTCAACATCAAATACAAAAAATTGACATTTGGAATTGGGGATTTGTGGGAGTCCGTCTAGAGACTTATTAGAAACTGAACTGAGGCATATTTATGATAAAAATTCTAAAGCTAGCCCTTCCATTGCTGATTTTTGGGGGCATTGTATTAGCCTTTTTCACTGGCTATATTCCCGCCCAATTTGTTCCATTATTTTCAGGGATAATTCTTCTTCTATCTTTTTTACAAGTTTTATGGAAAAAACATAAAAATCCTAAGGAGCAATTAAGATGGTTTGAATACCTTCAGTTGATATTTTTTCCACTGGTTTCCCTGCTTTCTTTTTACACCTTCTGGCTTCAGATTCCACACTAATACTCCACCCCGCGCTAGACTTTGGCGCGGGGATTTTTTTGTGTGTCACAGGGGAATTTTGCTTATTACGATGAGCGACCAAAGACAGGGTCTTTGGCGCACTCCCGTGCGACAACGTTAGCAAGGGATTGTGCCACTGTCCGTTTATCTTTTTGTTTGTTATGTGTCACAGGGGTTTCACCCCCGTACCCCCACCACCTTTTGAAAAAGGCGGACGAAAACTTTATCATATTTCTACACCACTTTCCTGACACGGCACGCACAAACTGTAATATCGTCATCATGGTTATCGTTGCGGCGCAGTCGTGCGGTCGAAGCAATATCGTCGCATAAAGCCTGCAAATTTCCGTCTGCCGGGAAATGGTCAATCACCGAGCTAATCCAGTCTGTTCCGCAGGCAGTCGCTCCGTCCGATACCATCACCACCAAATCCCCGTCGGAGAGCTTCACACTGCTTTGTTCAAACTCCACCGAAGTAAGAATTCCTGCCGGCAACGAGGTTGATTCAATCATTCCGGTTCGACTTCCCCGTCGAATAAAGGTCGGAGCAGCCCCGGCTTTATAAAATTTTGCTTGTCCTGTATACAGGTTAATTGCGGTAATATCAATTGTGGAAAGTGATTCTTCCCCCGATTTTACCAGTAGGGCAGAATTGACAATCTTGAGTGCGGCATTATAATGAACCCCTGCATCAATCAATTTTGTAATCAAAGAAACTGTCATGTTGGAATCCACCGCGGCTGCAGTTCCGCTGCCCATTCCGTCGGATAAAATCATATTTGCGGTCGAACGTCGATCCACAAAGGTATAGCAGGCATCTCCGCACATCCGATAACCCTGACAGATATGCTGTGAGCTTGTATATTCCACCTGATACTCTGCTTTTTCCCGAAAAACAAGACGCACAACACGCTCTTCCCCTGCATCATTATGAAGGGCAAGCTCCGTTTTTTGAGGCAAATCAAGGTCACAATCACACACATGGGACAGCTCTTTGCTTAACACATCTAGCTTTAATCTTGCCACACGGTACGGCTCAAAATCGAGCTGCAAAAAGTTTCTGCCTTCCTCGTCCCGATAGCAGTCGACTCGTTTTACCTTAAAATTACTTTGTTCCAGATAGTCACTCACTCTGTCCAGCATCTGTTCTTCACAACCGGATATGCCGCAAAGCTCCTGCTGCAAGCCTTCCAGCAGCTCTGCAAGCCCTTCAAATTGGTCGGTCACGACCGAGCGTACCCTTGCAACTTTGCGGCTCATGCCCTCCTTTGCGGTAAAATCCTGATAGCCTAAATTGATTTGCTTTGCAAGCTGGGCACGTCGGGTACATCGTACCGACAGCGGATAGGCAAAATCTTCTTCACAAACACTTCCATTTTGCCGAAGCAGCTGCGTTAGATGGTTAAAGACGTTGATTGTATCGCTGTACTCCTGCTGCCAACATCGAGTTTTAAGCCCACACCGCATACACACTCGGTCTATTGCATCATCATATACCTGATCTATACTTCCGGCTTTTGCTTTATCCAGACGAGCCGAAACCTCTTGGGTGGTGCAGGCAATTTCCTTGAGTGCCTGCGAAGCCTCGTCTAAACGCTCCAGCATCAGCTTGCGGACGCTGCGTTCCCCTTGGTCGATGGGGCAGCGAAAAATTCTTGTTCGTAAAAAATTCAGCCAGCTTCCCGGCAAAAGCATCAGTCCCACCGTGGAAATCATCGTTTCATACAACAAAGGCATAACAGGAGGAGGGGCAACAATAACACTGACCGCTCCAAACGTCATTGCAAATGCACCTGCACAGCCAAACTTTCCTAAAGCAGAAAAAACGCCGGCTGCAAGCCCTGCAAGGGCATAAATGCCCAGCAGCTGCATTCGGGGGAACAGAGCAAGGCTCACTGCTGTTCCGCAGACAACTCCCGCTACCGAACCCCAGCTTTCACCACCCAGCAAAGCACACACCAATACCAAAGCGGAAGCTATCACCCTTCCAATCGACACTCCACCTATTGTGACATTGCTCATTGCAACCATTACAACACAGGCAGTCAGCACCACACTGATAAAATCCGACCTCTTTAAGGTAAACATCCCTTGCCCCAGCGAAAAAGCGCGAAAACTTTTGCTGAAAAAATAGGCACAAGTGCCTGCTAAAGCAGACTCTGCAAAAGTCATGACGATGCCATATCCCGTAAACGGAAAAGCTAGCAAGGCAGCCAGCGAGGGCAGCAGCATTCCTCCAAAAGCCAATAAAGGTGCCACAATCGGTGAAAAAACCGTCGGCATTGACAACATAGATGCAACATGGCTTTTAGAACGGCGCACTAATCGAATGGCTGTAATTAAAAGTACAGCTGCTGCATATTTTACTGTAAAGGTATGTACTCCATGAAACACAGCCATATTAGAAAGCAGCATACTTCCGACTGCGCTCCCCAAAGCTGCCGGAATCAATCCGCTTTGCGGAACCGCTGCGCACAGTGCTGCCCCAAAAGGAGAAATTTCCAGCATCATATTTCCAATCCCTGCCACAAATCCCACCAGCAGCCACAACACCATCTGCACGGTACCAATACGATTTTTTGCACCCTGTTTCATGCGATCCTTGAGTCCTATGTTAATAAAATCTGTTCTGTTTGTCATGTTACTTCCTCCTGTTTGTGCAATCACATAAAAATGCTTACTTTATGAATAACATCATAACAGCCTGCATAGAAATAGATTGTCGTTTGCTCTACCGTAACTTTATCGAATTATGATTATTATTGTTATGGGAGGACAGGCTTTTTCCTTCCCTTACAGCGTTTGCGAAAAGCTCTGTTTGTTTCCTGATTTTTCTCATACTTTTACTTTGTCTGCATCGTTTTTCTCTATGACAACAGCAGTCGATGTTGTGTGGGCGGTGTTGACATTTTCTTTCCTTTGGAGTATCATTAAGAAAATTTCATCTTAAAAACCGATGAGTAAGAATAGTAAAAACGACATATGTTGTCTAACAGAGAGCTGCATATTGCTGAAATTGCAGCGACAGCGGTCATTTTGAATGGACTTACGAGGGCGGCCCGAAAGATTTATTTTTAGTAGGCACCGACGGCACTGCACCGTTATTCGGCAGAAGAAATCGCCTTTAGGACGGTTTTTATAAAGCGGGTTTTTTGTAACCAATCCGGGTGGCACCGCAGGAGTGAAGCTCTTGTCCCTGTTTTTTAGCAAGATTTTGCTAAAAGACAGCGACAAGGGCTTTTTTATATTTTAGCCCTTTGCCCAATTTCTGTTTTATCTTTTTAGAGTCATACTCGTTTTTCCAATGCGATATCTTTTATTTTCTGATTATCACAAGGAGGCATTTTTTATGGAAAACACAAACACTGCACCAAAACCGGAACGCAAACCGGTCATCTTCTCGGGCATTCAGCCGACCAGCGGAGCTTTCACCCTTGGCAACTATCTTGGAGCCGTTAAAAACTGGGGCAAACTTCAGGACGAATACAACTGTGCTTACTGTATTGTTAATCAGCACGCTATCACCGTTCGTCAAGATCCTCAGTCACTCAAAAAGAACACCCTCTCTGCATATGCATTGATGCTTGCCTGCGGCATCGACCCCAAAAAGAGCATTGCCTTTATCCAAAGCCATGTTAAAACCCATGCAGAGCTTGCTTGGGTTTTAAACTGCTACACCCAGTTCGGTGAGCTTTCCCGTATGACCCAATTTAAAGACAAATCCGCAAAACACGCTGACAACATCAATGCCGGACTGTTTACCTACCCTTCTTTGATGGCAGCAGATATTCTTTTGTACCAGACCGACCTTGTACCTGTCGGCATCGACCAAAAACAGCATCTGGAGTTAACCCGTGACATTGCAAACCGTTTTAATGGTTTATATGGAAATGTATTTCACATCCCGGAGGCTTATATTCCAAAAACCTCGGCTAAAATTATGTCCCTTGCGGACCCAACCAAGAAGATGTCGAAGTCTGACGAAAACGTAAAGGCAACCGTTTTTCTTCTTGATCCGCCGGAAACCATCATTAAAAAATTTAAAAGTGCTGTCACCGACTCCGAGGCTCAAGTTGTTTATCGTGACGGCAAAGACGGCATCAACAACCTGATTTCTATTTACAGCTCTGTAACCGGAAAATCCTTTGAAACCATCGAACAAGAATTTGAAGGCAAAGGTTACGGCGACTTTAAGACCGCAGTCGGTGAAGCTGTTGCCGAAGAACTTCGCCCAATCCGTGAAGAATATAACCGTCTGATGAATGACAAAGCATATCTTGAGGACTGCTACCGTGAAGGCGCACAAAAAGCACTGACAGTTTCTCAGCGTACCCTTGATAAGGTTTATAAAAAGATCGGCTTTCTGCCATCTGTTCTGTAAAGATACAGGAGGAAAATCAGATGACCAAAAAACTGTATGATTTAGACAGCTATCTTGTTTGCTGTTCGGCAAAGGTTCTTTCCTGTGAAGCTGCTAAAAAGAACGGTATGGAAGGCTTTGCTGTTGAGCTGGATCAAACTTGCTTTTTCCCCGAAGGCGGCGGACAGCCCTCTGATGTAGGTGTTCTGCAAAATGGTGAAGATGTTCTGCAAGTCCTTTACGTTTATGAACAAGGAGAAAAAATCTTTCATCTATGCAATAAACCAATAGAGCTTCACTGTGAAGTAACTGCCAAGATTGATTTTGCTCCCCGATTTGCAAATATGCAGATTCACAGCGGCGAACATATCCTCTCCGGAACTATCATCAAGGAAATGGGACTGCACAATGTCGGCTTTCACATGGGTCACGAGGTAAACACCATCGACCTTGACGGCGAAATCACCGCAGAACAGGCAAGAAAGCTGGAAGCTCGGGTCAATGCTATTATCTGCGAAAACCGTCCTGTTTTTGTCAGCTACCCAAATGCAGAGGAGCTTTCCAAAATTCCGCTGCGCAAAAAGCCTGACGTAGAAAAGCTGCGTGTAGTAATCATTCAGGATTGTGACTGGTGCGGCTGCTGCGGAACTCATGTTGCACATACCGGGGAAATCGGTCTGATTAAAATTACCGATGTACAGCGTTATAAAGGCGGTACAAGGCTCAGCTTTTTGTGCGGTGCGGCTGCTGTTGCCGATTGTGCTGACCGTTTCCAAAGTCTGAAACAAATCTGTGTTGCTCTTTCCTGCAAACCACAGGATGCTTTTGAAAATGTAGAAAAATTAAAAGCTGAACTTTCAGAGAAAAAGCAGGCACTTGCAGCTAAAAACAGGCAGCTGTTCTCTTTACTTTCCGAAAGTCTTTATCAATCTGCCGAAACTTTTAACGAGGATAAACTTGTCTTTGTTTTCGACAACAGCTTGTCAGCAGATGATTTAAAGGTATTTGCCGGTCAATTAACGCAACACAACTGTCTTGTGGGTGCATTGTTCTCCGAACAAAACGGCGTTATATCCTATGCACTATGCTGTTCTGCTCATGCAAAAACAGACCTGAGGGCACTCAGCCAGCACCTCAATAAAACCCTAAACGGTAAGGGCGGAGGAAACAAAGAGCTGTGCTGCGGCAGATTGCCAAGCTGTACCCAAGAAGAAATACGCAATGCGATAAAAGATTTTATCGCATAAGCAAAAATAATTTAAGTAAAAATATCTGCTTTAAAATTTCAGAAGTGAAGATATTTTATTGCATTTCATACAAATATAATGCTAATTTCACTTCCATTTCACAAGAAAATATGATATAATAATAAAGATTTTTTAAATCAAAAATGGTTTTCATTCATATTGCTGTTTAAATAAACATGATGCTTGTCGTATCTATAGACTCTATCACAAAAAGTTTTTGTTCTAGCATACTCGGCTTTTCCTCAAGAATCCACACAACTTTAGTCAACAATTATACTGATACTAATCGCATTATTCTCGCTCGTTT
>JAHHTY010000065.1 GCA_020024325.1 Negativibacillus sp. | reverse complement strand
GAGATAGACCCTTATAGGGTCTGTTCAAACCACCCGTTCAACGGGTGGTTTTGATAGAAATAAGCAACAAATAAGTAACCCAATATATAATAAAAACAGCACCAACGTTTTGGTGCTGTTTTTATTGGTAAAAGACAATGGACAAGTTATGATAAAAATTTTATACATTTGGTAATGTTGAATAGTGGAACTTTTGGGGGAACATTTGTTGAAAGAGAAAAGGCGACAAAAAACAAGGTGAAAAACTAAAATTCATCAAAATATACTAATATAGTATTGTTACAAAAATTAAAAAATATCAGGGGCTTTTTTGTATCATTTTAAGAATTTTTTAAAAAATAAAATTGAGTAAAAAACCGAATTTAAAAGAAGGAATCTCATGTTTGCGTGCTTTTGCTTGTGTTTACTCAAGAAAAGGAGAAGGATATGAGAGGGTTTTTGGCACTTGACAATATCAAGATATAGTGGTATAAAGTACAAGGCAACACAAATTGTGGTTTATCTGCTCATTACAAAGGGTATATCCCATTTGTATAGGCAGTTTTATAAAGACCTGATTTGATGTGCAGTCATTTTTAATTTTTAGTTTTAATTTTATGATAAGAGGGGAACGAGATGATAACAAAGGTTATAAAGAGGGACGGCCGCATTGTTGATTTCGATAGCAGCAAGATTCTTTTTGCCATCGAAAAATCTATGCGTGCAGCCGGACAAACAGCTCCGCAAGGGGCGGCAGCAGTCACCGAGGCGGTTGCGAAACGTCTGGATGAGACATACCGTGATACCCCTCCTAAAATCGAGGAAATTCAGGATATTGTAGAACATGAGCTGATGCGTATGGGATTTGATGAGTCTGCAAAACAGTACATTCTGTACCGTGCAAACCGCACCCGCATTCGTGAATCCAATACAAGCCTGATGAGAACGATTGATGAAATTACCCGTGTAGATGCCCGTCAGAGCGATGTAAAACGTGATAATGCAAACATTGACGGAAACACAGCCATGGGAAGTATGCTGCAAATTGGTACAGCAGGAGCAAAAGCGTATAATGAAGCCTATTTGCTGACTCCTGAGCAGGCAAAGGCTTACCGTGAGGGAGATATCCATATTCACGACTTTGATTTTTACTCCTTGACAACAACCTGCACTCAGATTGATATTGTAAATCTGTTTGACGGTGGTTTCTCCACAGGACATGGATTTTTAAGAGAACCACAAAGCATTCAGAGCTATGCGGCACTTGCAGCAATTGCAATTCAGTCCAACCAAAACGACCAGCATGGCGGTCAAAGTATTCCAAACTTTGATTATGGCATGGCACTGGGCGTTGTAAAAACCTTCCGCAAAGCATACACCAACAAGCTGATGGAGGGTGTGGAAGATTTTCTTGATACCTTTGATGAAAAAGAGGGTGTGGCAAAAGTACTGGCACAGGCAAAAGAAAAGACCGGTGCAGGACCAAGACTGGAAATCGGTGCAGAAGAATTTGATAAAGCAGTTGCAGAAGGTTTGTGCGAGCATTACGGTATCGCAGAGGATAAGGCAGAGCATTTGGTTGACGTTGCACGCCGCAGAGCAATCCGTAAGGCAGACCGAGATACCTATCAGGCAATGGAAGGCTTTGTCCATAACTTAAACACCATGCACTCCCGTGCAGGCGCACAGACACCATTCAGCTCCATCAACTATGGAACTGATACCTCTCCGGAAGGAAGAATGGTAATCCGAAATATCCTGCTGGCAACTGATGCCGGTTTGGGTCACGGAGAAACCTGTATCTTCCCAATCCATGTATTTAAGGTAAAAGAAGGGGTCAACTACAACGAAGGCGATCCAAACTATGACCTGTTTAAACTTTCCTGCAAGGTAAGTGCAAAGAGATTGTTCCCGAACTATATTTTCCTGGATGCGCCTTTCAATCTTCAGTACTATAAACCGGGGCATCCTGAAACCGAGGTTGCCACAATGGGCTGCCGTACCCGTGTTATGGGAAATGTTTATGACCCAACCAGAGAGATCAGTTATGGCAGAGGCAACCTGTCCTTCACCTCTATTAACCTGCCTCGTCTTGCAATCGAAGCACATCACGACGAAAAAGTATTCTACGAAAAACTTGATAAAATGATGGAACTGGTAGCAAACCAGCTGTTGGACCGTTTTGAAATTCAGGCATCCAAGAGAGTATATAACTACCCATTCCTGATGGGTCAGGGTGTATGGCTTGACAGTGAAAAACTGGGACCGAATGACGAAGTTCGCGAGGTACTTAAACATGGTACATTGTCTATTGGTTTTATCGGTTTGGCTGAAACTTTGACAGCTCTGTATGGACATCATCACGGCGAAAGCGATGAGATGCAGCAGAAAGGTTTAGAGATTATTGGTCATATGAGAGAATATTGTGACCGTAAGAGCCAGGAAGAAAAGCTGAATTTCTCCTTGCTTGCAACACCGGCAGAGGGGCTTTCCGGACGCTTTATCCGTATGGACAGAAAACGTTACGGTGTAATCCCGGGTGTAACTGATCGTGATTATTACACAAACTCTTTCCATATTCCGGTATGGTACAATATTTCCGCTTTTGAAAAGATTCAGAAGGAAGGTCCATATCACGCACTGACCAATGCTGGTCATATTAGCTATGTAGAGTTGGACGGAGATACCTCTAATAACGTAGATGCCTTCGAGTCGGTTGTTCGTTGTATGCACGATGCCGGAATCGGTTATGGCTCTATCAACCATCCGGTAGACCGTGACCCGGTTTGCGGATATGTTGGCGTTATTGGCGATGTTTGCCCAAGATGTGGTAGACGTGATGGTGAGGCTATCAGTCCGGAGAAGCTGGCACAGCTGAGAAAACAGTATCCGGATATTCCAACCTTTAAAGGGATTGATTAAAAAAACGATTGTTATCAATTCATTTGTAAGATAAGTCAATACAAAATAATAGGCTGATACATACAGTACAGCCTAGAGGGATTTTTTATAAAGGAGAATGAATTATGTCCGCTATGCAAAGACAATCCACCGTAGGTAAAGATGTAGGTTTTGAAAGAATCCGTCGTATCACCGGTTATCTGGTTGGTACTATGGATAAATGGAACGATGCAAAGAAAGCTGAAGAGCACGACAGAGTAAAACATGGTCTTTCTTGCGGCTGCAAATAATCATGAAGATTAATATAGCAGGAATTGTGCAAGAAAGCATTGTGGACGGTCCGGGAATCCGCATGACAATATTTTGCCAGGGTTGCCCACACCACTGTCCGGGATGTCAAAACCCGGAAACGTGGGATTTTGAAGAGCGTACCAGAATTGCTCCTCAAGATATTTTGACCATGGTGCAAAAAAATCCATTGATTCGAGGTGTTACCCTTTCCGGTGGAGAACCGTTTGCCCAACCAGCAGAACACGCAGAGCTTGCAAAGCTGCTTCGAGAGAACGGCTATGAGGTGGCTGTTTACAGTGGATACACTTTTGAACAGCTGAATAATGGGACACCTGAACAAAAACAGTTTTTAGAGAATATTGATATTTTGGTAGACGGTCCGTTTATTATGGAACAGCGTTCCTTAGACGTTCTTTTCCGTGGAAGCAAAAACCAACGTATCATCAATGTTCCCCAAAGCCTGAAAGAGCAAAAAGCTGTTTGTGAAACAAAGGAACGATGGGTCGGCGAAAATAAATAAAAGCAACAGGGGAGGTTTTATAACCGCCCCTGTCTTTGATATATGGAAAAAGGGGAAATATTATAATTATGATGGAAGCCTTAAAGCAGGTCGGTATCCTGTATGGACAAAAGACAGCCTCCCCCATTACAGAAGAAAACATAAAAACGGCATTTTTCGACCAGATGACATGGGAAGAAGTGGAAGAGTTTTGCCAACCACTAGAAATTTTACTGGTAACAGGAGTAAAGCAAGAAGCAAGCCGATTGATTGAAGAATGCCCTTGTGCTTTGCTGTGGTTTGGAGAAACTGCACCGGAAATTCTGCCGGAAAAATATGATGCCGGTTTTGTAAAGACCAATGTTGATAATCAGGAAAATGTTGTGCGTGCCTTTGCAATGTTAGCGCAGGAAACCCTTCAAGAAGGCTTTGACGTTTTTGGAGAGGTCGAGGATATCATCAGCCGATTCACAAACTTTACAAATGATGAAGTGAATGAATCCCATCGCTTACTGCTTTGGTTAGGCTGTGGAATTGGCATAGACAGCAGCGAACAGGAAGAGTTCTTAAAACGAGCTGAATACTTTTCAAATACAGCCAACGAAAATGGACAGGAGTTCTTTTGTTCTTATAGTTTATCAAAAGGAAATCAGCAGCCTTCCATGCTCCTTTTTGCAGCAGAGGAAAAGACAGAAGAATAAATTTATCAGATAATATAAAAAAGTCAGCGACAAGTTCTTTTCTTTCTTGTCGCTGACTTTTTTATATAGAATGGTTTATTTCACTTTGGTTTTGTTCAGAATCTTTTTCTGCGGTGGGGGCATTGCTCAGGTCACGGCTGCGGTAATCAGGTCCTAAATCTATAACAAGATAGGACAGCAACAGATTTGCAAGAGCCATGGGAAGAGTTAAAGAATTGTAGAAAACTTTTGTAGAGGTATGGCACACTAAAAGATGCTTGCTGTATTGCACAGTTGGGGAAGAAATACTGTCAGTGATGGTAAGAATTGAAGCCCCACGAGAAAAAGCATTCTTTGCAATGCTGCCTAAAGGAAAATAGTATTTTGGGAAAGCAATGAAGATGACAAGATCAGAGGGTGTAAGCTCTTCCAACTTGTCTTCGGTGTCTTCCAGATTATCTAAATTGATAATGGACGCATCAAAATAGAGAAGCTGTAAGCGTACCATTAAAAACTCCGCAAGGACATGGGAGATATTGTGCGCACAAATAAAAATTCTTTTGCTGTTACGGATTGCTTCTGCTGCGGAGATAATCGAAATTAAATCCAAAGACGAGAAAAATTCTTTGCACGCATCAGATTCTTCTCGGCAAATTTGGCGGAGCAGTTCAGATTTACCATTGATGTCGGTAATCGTAGCATCCGGTACAAAATATTGTGGAGAGGATAGGAGCTTGACCATACTTTGGGTGTATTCCCGAAAAGCATTTTTTAGCTCTAGGAAATTTGGATAGCCCACTTTTTGACAAAAGCGAAGAAGGGTCAGCTCAGAGGAAGAAGTTTTTTGACTAAGCTGAGCCAAGGTGATGTAGGAAATATCTTCAGGAGATTCCAATAAGCAATCAGCAATACTTTTTTGCTTTTTGGTCATTTCCGGATATACACTGTGAATTTTTTGAATAACGTCCATATTATGTTTCCTGTCTTTCCATACGAATTTAAAAATGAAGTTTATATAGCAAAAAGAAATATGTTTATAATAAAGATTGTACAGGATAAATGTGAAAAAGTAAAGAATCATCACATAAAGATAGGAGGAACGATTTCTCCGTAAATTTTGTGAAGATGTTAATTTACTGAAAAACTAGTTTTCTTCCAAAGGAAAAATAAGTTCCATTGAGGCTAACTTGATATTGCTGCGTCGGTCATACAATTCAATGGATTCAACATTTTCCTTGACCCTGTAATTAGTGGAAGGGAGCCAGCGTTCAAAAAAATATTTTTTTGCCTTTGCAACAGCAAGGGTAAGCTCAGACGGATCTTTAAAATCTACTGTTACATGGGCATAAGTTCCACAAGGGAGCAATTCAACAAACATACTTTCATCTTGTTCTTTGCTATCCACGAAATCCCCGATAAAATATGAAAAGGTTCCCTCACTGTCGGCACACTGTGAAATAACCATTGTTCCGCTTGGATTGGAGAGTTGTACAATCTTACTGTGTTCTTGCTGAAATTTTTGCTGAACGGCAAGAATATCTTTTTGAATTGACTTTTTATGAACCTCGGTCCATAAACCGCATATTATTTTATCGCTCTCATACTCCTTGAGTTTTACAGTGAATCTTGGCTTTTTGTGAAAAAAAGAAAACATAAGTTACCTCCCAAAGATGAAAAATCAGTCCCCTAATTTTTTAAGGGGACTGATGCAAAGATGCTTAATGAGTTTCTCCGCTTGCTATACAAATATCTTTTTCAGTTTCCAGTGCAGCCTCGATAGACAGTTTCAATCCTTTACTCATCTCTTCAATGGTCATAGATGCCTGTGCAGGATGGTTCTGGATGGTGGCGTATGGAACATGGATAAAGCCGCCGCGGGTGTTTGGACATTCATGGTGAATATGGTATAAAAGGTGATACATCAGGTCATTGCAGACATAGGTGCCGGCAGTGTTGGAAATAGCAGCGGGAACTCCGTTATCCATCATCTTTTTTACCATAGCTTTGATAGGAAGATTAGAGAAGTAAGCGTCTGGACCGTCCTCGAATGCTTTTTCTCCCTGAGGACAGTTGCCGTCATTGTCCGGGAATCCGGAAGGACAGTCTTCGCAGTTGATAGCAACTCGTTCTACGTTCATCGAGCTTCTGCCACCGGCTTGACCAACCAGAATGACAATATCAGGTTTTTCCTGACAGACAAGTTCCTGAACTTTTTGACCACCTTTGCGGAAAACAACAGGGATTTCCGCTTTAATAATTTGCGCACCGTTAATTTCGTCAGGGAGCAGACGAACAGCTTCAAAAGATGGATTCATGCTTTCTTTTCCAAAAGGCTGAAAACCGGTGATTAAAACTTTCATATTACGTTCTCCTTTATTCTTTATTTTTCATTACAAAGCTTGACCGTCTTTCATGATTAAAACATCTCCGGCATAAATGGTCGGATTTTTAAAGACAAGGTCAAAATGTCCGGCGGCGTCCATAACGCCGCCAAGGGCAAGATTTCGCCCCATTCCGATATGAAAGGTTCCATAAGAAGATTCATCCTCGATATAGCAGTTTCCAAGGCACCGAGCTTGCGGATTTAAACCGATTCCCAGTTCTCCTGCCACAAAAATTCTGGGGTCATGAAACTGCTGCATATAGTTTTGAAGCAAAATTCCGGAAGAGTTTTCTTCAATATGGGTAAGCCTTCCGTTTAAAAAAGTAAGCTTGATAGGTTCAACAGGAGAACCTATATAGCCAAGGGAACCATCGACAACGGCGTGTCCGTTGGTAGCATTTTCTTCAATTCCAATATAGATTTCAAAACTTGATGAACCGATTTTTCCGGGTTTTTCAGTCATGCCGTTAAACAGCCCGGGCTTTCTCCCTTTTTTTCCAAAGGTAATATCGGTGCCAAGAGGGGTTGTGATTCTTACCTTATCGCAGCAATTAAGAGAGGATAACATATTGTCAGCTAACCGCTGTGAAATGATGGGATCTGTTTGTATGAAATTAAATCCCAACATGGAAGTTTCGGTGTTTGTAGAGAGGGGAAGGGAGAGAAAACGGCTTCCGTGTGAAAGCACTGTTTGAACAGCCCGTGTGGTAATCAAAGAAAATCGAGTAGCTCCGATGATAACATCGTGTTCCATGAATAAATCTACCATAGAATCGAATAACTTGCCGGGTTGAGAACAACTTTCCGGAATTGTAATTACCATAACAAAAGCACCAGTGTCCTGAACAGATTTCCAAAGTGCTTTGCTTTCTGATATGTGATTTTCATCAGAGATAATCAATACCTTTTCATTTCTCTTTACCTGACACCAGCGATGAACAACGATGTCGGCTCCTTGTTGTATAGAAAAAGTCATTCTCTAATTCACGCCTTTTTTAAAATTTAGAATTTAACCCTATTATGCGTTTACCATTATGCACATATACACAATCTGGAATACCAACATGAGCAAAGCAGGAATGATCTGCATTTTGATAATGGAATATTTATCCTTTACCTCAAGATAAACACCCGGTACAATGTTAAAGTTTGCAGCCATAGGTGTCAGCAGGGTTCCGCAGTAACCGCAAGTCATTGCTAAAGTAACCATATACAATGGGTTTGCGCCAAGGTTCATAACAAAAGGAACACCGATGCCAACTGTCATTACAGTGATAGCAGCAAAAGCATTTCCCATAATGATCGTAAAGAGCATCATACCAATTGCATAAGCAACGATGCCGATATATACGTTTCCGCTTGGGATGATTTTACCAAAAATGGTGGCAAAAGCGTCGCCAACACCTGCTTTTGTAAAGATAGCACCCAGACAGGAAAGAAGCAAAGGCATGATATAAACAGCACTGGTCAGGTCAAGAAAACGACGACCTTCTTCCAGAAAAACCATAGGTGTGTTATTTTTATTCCAGTACATTAAAAGGATAACACCGAAGATGGTTGCAAACAGAGAACCCAGCAAAGAGCTCCAGCCCTTCATAAAGATAGAAATAAAGATGGAGAAAACACCTGCACCAAACGCAGGAATAAAAATCTTCATACCAATTTTCTTAAAGTTTTTCTGCTGTTCTTCTTTTGTAGGAGATTCCAAATTTCCACGTTTTACCATTCCTAAAGCAGCCGGAATACAAGTAATGGTTACAATGATACCATTTATCATAGGCGGAATCCATTGTCCGAATGCAACAACGATACCAAGAGAAAACCAGAACAAACCGGTTGGAAAATATTGTTTATTAGCTTTGATAATCCAAGCCCTGACACCACAGTAGATGCAGAATAAACCAGAAAGGATATACATCACCTGTACCAATTTGTCGGAGATTGTAAACTCAGAACTCATAAAATAAGATAACATATTTGAGCAGCTCCTTTCCAATTAGTTTCCGGATTTTTCGTTAGATTTATAAAGGTCAGGGTAACACTTTTTAACCATGCGACGGTCAACAATCAATGTTTGTGTTGCATTAACAAACATTGCAAAAAGTGCAACAGGAATCTGAACCATTACAATCTGCATAACATCCACTTCTGTACCGATGCTTGCCAAGGTGGATTGAATCAACAGTACAGAGGAGTTTGCGGCAAACAGACACTGACCAAAGAAGTTGGACATATTGCTGTCTTTGCCATATAGAGCTTTCATTGTTTCCTCATGCTCAGGGGCGATATCATAGCCTTTAGATTCAACGATACCAACAGTCATTGGCATCAGGATAGGACGAACATAGGAAGGAATACCACCAATTGGAATTTTAAAAATAATAAAGATTTGGTCCAAAACACCCCAGATAGCAATCAGCATACCGGTTGTTAAGCCCTTTGCTTTTTTAATCAAGGAAGCACCGGCTTCTTTCAGACCGTTTTTCTCCAAAGTACCGGTCAAAATCATCAAAATAATTGTAATCAACTGATTACGGTTGGCAACAAAGGTGGTACCAATGGTAGTAAGTAAATCTGTAACATTGATATTGCCGCAAATTGCAGTTACAATGGCAGAAATTACGATAATCGCGATTGGCTCCAGTTTAATGGCAAATCCAACGATAACAACTACCACACCCAGCAAGCTTAACATAAAAACACCCTTTCTAAAATAAAACTGTTGCTATGGAATATTCCAGTCGATAACAAAAACACTTTAGCTACAAAAGAGCTTTTGTTATCTTGTAGGTAATTATACATTTAAAAAATTTAAAAAACAATATATTATTAACAATGGATGAATTTTTTGATAAAAATACCTAAAACATGGTGCTTGATTATGGTAAGTTAAATAAAAAATATGAATAAATTATGATATATTCTTAATGACATCCAAATTACTGAATAAAATATAAGTATAAACAAAATGTTGTCTGTTTAGACGCGGAGCAAGACTTATGCTTTACACAACATTGAAAATAAAAAGAGGTCAGATTTTACAGATAAGTAATGATGATAAA
>JAHHTY010000064.1 GCA_020024325.1 Negativibacillus sp. | reverse complement strand
TTTCCTCTTTATTCCTGTTTCCTAAAATCCCTTCCCTATCTTTCATCACAATTCTCCTCTCTAAGAAGTTCTATTGATGACGGACGTGCTCCATTCCTTGTGCTAAAATCATTGCTACATGTTCATCATCAAGAGAGTAGAATACCGATTTTCCTTCCCTGCGGTTTTTCACCAAACGGTTTGCACGCAGCAGACGCAGCTGGTGAGATACCGCAGACTGAGAAATGCCCAACAAATCGCTTAAATCACACACACACATTTCCTGTGCCAGCAAAGCTGCCAGCAGCTTTAGCCGTGTTGGATCTCCAAACACCTTAAACAATTCTGCCACTGTTTCCATTTCCTGTTGGGTCGGCATTCTCTGTTTTAAATATGCCAACTGATGATGATGACAAACCTCACAGCCTTCTGCTTCTATCATAGTTTCTTTTAAATCTGTTACCATACTTATCTTCCTTTCTGTTGTTCGTCCGGAATAACACATGAACAACCATTCATATGTTTGAGTTTATAATACCCCATTTTGCTTTAAAAATCAACCGAATTCACAACAGCATAGCAGGAAAATCAGCAAAACAATCTGTACGCCGTTTGTCTTTTTCATCTGTTTTTTTAATCCACAAACATATGAACAGTTATTCATATGTTTGTGTCTTTATAATATCACAACTATATAATCCTGTCAACCGTTTTTGTTTCATTGTAAAACAATTTTTCTCAAAATCGGTTAGAATATCAGCTCTCCCGCTGCACCACTTTAGCTCCACTGTAATAATGCTCTAATATTTCACGATAGTTTTTCCCCTGTCTTGCCAAATAATCCGCACCATATTGGCTAAGACCGACACCATGACCATATCCCAGCGTTGTAAAAAGAAATGTACCGTCCTGAAAAGTAATATCAAAATCGGAAGAACGCAGCCCCAAAAGTTCACGAAACTCGATACCACTCATCTGTTCGCTTCCCACCCGAATTAACGTAACATACCCGGAACCGGAACGCTCGAGAACACTAAGCCACTCTCCGGGATTTTCGGATAATGTGGGGGCATTTTCGCTCTGCATCAATTTTTGTTTTAGCTCCTCAGCAGAAAATGATGCCGTCTTTTGATAACCCGGTGCGTGAATATCCCCTTGGCTCTCCACGGGGACTAGACAACTTTGTGCATTTCCCCAAACATTTTCTGCCGATTCTGTTCTGCCGGAGCTGATCGCATGATATGCTGCTACAATCGGCGCATTGCTTTGGTCCACCAAAATTTCCTGCCACACCTCCTGTGTAGCCCGTTTTACTTTTCCCCAATATTCTGCAAAGAAATCTCCAAAACGCTCTTTTGCCTGCTGCTCGGTCACATATCCCTGCCATTTTGATGGGTCTGCGGAAAAATCATATTCCTGTCCGCTTTTCTCTGCTGACTGCTGGCAATATAAAGCCCATGTGTGCGCACTGACTGCCTGTGCTTTTAAAGCTTCAATGTGAAAAGTGGCAGGCATTTCTGAGCACACTGCCCCCATCACATAATCTAAAACAGGTACCTCTTTAACTTCTCCGCTACTGCGGTCTAATATGCGAAAAGCCTTCCAAGAACGCTGCTTTTCATTTTTTGGTTTTTCTATCGCCTCTTTTGGCTCTTGATTTTCTAGAACATTTACCACTTCCATCTGCTGATTCTGTTCCATCACAGATGGTTGATATTCCATTTTCCCTCCCCACAACATGGGCAGAAGAACCATGCACACCGCCATAAATACTGCAAACAAAACTGTTATTTTCACTTTTACAAGCTCCTCTCTATTATGATTTCCGTTTCAAGTATATGAGCTTGTATCTATTCTCTATTCCTCACATCTTCAGTTAAAGGCTATTGATATGTCTGCTGTAAAGCACTATACAAATTCCTATAAACATGGTAAAATAAAAAACATATATTAGACCCGAAGAGGAAAAGAGGTTTTCATTTTGAACATGACAAAAATTTTGTTTTTTATCGGGGCTGTCATCTGCTTGCCCCTGTATGGCTTTTTATCCATCACGAATTTAGACCCTGTGACAGGTTTTTTCTCCAGCTCAACTGCTTTAACCGTTCTATTTTATGCAGTGCTTTTTTTGATTCCTGTTTCTATGATTTTATTTTCTACTGTCCTGCAAAAAAAGTTAAGTTTTTCCATCTCTAACTCAAAAGTATTATCAATCCTTTCCTTTATAATTGGAGGAATCATGCTTGCAAGTGGTGCAATGCACCTGGTTCAGTTAATTTATGTCATCCGACAAATCCTTGCTATGAGCGAAGTTGCAGTGCTTCCTTCCGGTATGCTGCTAAGCATAATTCAAATTCCAATGGCAGCACTCAGCGGTATCGTATTTCTGCGACTTGGCATTGGATACCTTCGGGAAAACATTACCAACCGTGGTTCTTTCACTTTCGTCTTTCCGTTGATATGGGCATTGATCAACTGTGTTGAGATGTTCCAGCAATATCCTCAAATTGCCGGTATGCCGGAACGAACCCTTTATCTGTTATGCCTTCTTTCTTTTACCCTCTTTTTGATGGGACAAACCCGTATTCTCAGCGATGTTGATTTTAAAAAGGGGGTTCGATGGATCAATGCTTTCGGACTTTGCACTGCTCTGTTTGGTCTGACCATGACAATCGGTGAACTTGTCGCATTTTCCTCTATGTCACTCCCCCTGTTCGACGCAATTCTTGCTTTCAGCTTCTCGCTGTATTGTTTGGCATTTTCCTTTAATACCAGTTCTAATCCACAATAATATAAAAGGACCTTCTGCAATAAAAGCAGAAGGTCCTTTTCCTTGTTTTGAGATGAACAAAGGCTATATTATAATTCTGTTCCCTCATAAGTATGGTCGCATATTTCACGAATTTTCTTTTGCAATGCCAGCATATCCTCAAGTGCATCCGGTTTGTTATGCGGATTTCTCAACAATGCTGCCGGGTGAAAAGTCCCCATCATCCAAACACCGTCTTTTTGAAACCACTGTCCATGCTGTTTTGTTACCTTAAAAGTTTTATCAATCAGAGCACATGATGCCACTCTTCCCAGACACACAATGATTTTTGGTTTTATGATCTGAAGTTGCCTTGTTAAATAGCCGATACAGGATGCAACTTCCTCCGGTTTTGGATCACGGTTTTGTGGTGGACGACATTTTACCATATTGGTTATATAGATATTCTTTTCTCGGGATAAATCCACTGCTGTCAGATATTTGTCCAGCAACATTCCCCCTCTTCCAACAAATGGTTGTCCCTGTAAATCCTCGTTTTCGCCCGGACCCTCTCCGATAAATACAACTTCGGCATTTTCGTTTCCCACACCAAACACTACATTATGTCTTGTCTGTGCCAACGGGCATTTTTGACAGGATAAACATTCTTCTTTCAGCTGCTGATACAATTCCTCCATCTGTTTTCCCCCTTGTGCTTTTTTGCTATTATACCACAGCCTTCCTCTATAAGAAAAGGTTTTTCGGGGAAATTAAGGGAAATTTCAGAAAATAAATCGTTATTTTTTTAACAATACTTGAAAAAAATGTCATTCCATACTATCATTAAGATATATATGTGAAGTATTTCACACTATTGAGATATTTTAGGAGGATAAAAAATGAGTTACACATTTCCAGTAGAAACTTCCGCAAGACACGTTCATCTGACTGCTGAGGATTTTGCAGTTCTGTTTGGTGCAGATGCTCAGCTGACTGTAAAAAAAGAGCTGTCCATTAAAGGTCAGTTTGCAAGCAACGAAAAAGTTACCGTTGTTGGTCCAAAAAAATCTCAGGCTAATGTCAGCATCCTTGGTCCTTTCCGCTCCAAATCCCAGGTAGAGCTTTCCGCTACCGATGCAAGAAGCCTTGGTCTGAACGCTCCTGTAAGACTGTCCGGCGACCTTGCTAACAGTGCACCATGCAAACTGGTTGGCCCTGCCGGTGAAGTAGAGCTTGCTGAAGGTGTTATCGTTGCTAAACGTCATCTTCACATCAGTGCTGCTGAAGCTGCAAAAGCAGGTGTTGAAAACAACGAAGTAATCTGCGTTAAAATTTCCTCCCCTGACAGAAGCCTCATCTTTGATGATGTTGAAGTTCGTATTGGCGAAGGCTGCGACGCTACCATGCACGTTGATACCGACGAATCCAACGCTGCCGGCTGCACACCTACATCTGTTGGTGAACTGATTAAAAAATAGTTTATCTTCATAACTGTAAAACAGGCATACCGAAAAATCGGTATGCCTGTTTTTTTGCTGCACAAAACACCAATCGTTTTTATCGGACTATTTGATTGTTTTTGTATTAAGGGAAAGTCTGCTTCTTATTCTTTTTCAAAATCCCGATACATCAGGCTTGGCTGAATATCGGTGTTGTTCTGATATTTTCCGGATTGATAAGGTACATAATCACCTTCGATATTGTGATAATAAATCTGACAGATTTGAGCATTGGGATAGATACGAATGGGCTGGATGCAAAAAATTTCCAATGTCCAGTAACCTGCAAAACCTACATCACCAAATCCTGCTGTAACATGAATAAACAATCCTAATCTTCCGGTAGAAGAACGTCCCTCCAGCATCGGAACAAAACCTTCTGTCTTTGTAAATTCATTGGTTCTGCCCAGATACAGACGGTTTGGCTCAAGCAACAAACCTTCCTCCGGAATGGTAATTCTTTTGGTTGGATTCAGTTTTTTCATATCCAGCTCATTGTTTTCATATACCAGCAATTCATTATGTAAACTCAGATTATAGCTGTTTGGGTTGACACGGGTAGGATCAAACGGCTCAATAATAATTTCCTTACCAATGTGTCGTTCAATTTCTTTTCCAGATAAAATCATTTCTCTGCTCCTTTCCGAGTTTGCTCTACTGAATGGTAAAAGAGCTGATAACTTCACCGTTTTCTGCACTCTTCAAAGTAAAGGTTTTTCCCTCCAGAATCATATAGCTGTTCTTACTGCCTGCTTTTGGAATGGAAAGGGAGCCTGGATTGATATAGTAGTATCCATCACCAAATTGCTGAGCAGCCGGAATGTGGGTATGTCCATGAAGAAGAACGTCGCCTTTTTTCATTGGCAGACAGTTTTCCATATTATATACATGACCGTGAGTTGCCCAAACCATTGTGTTATCTAACCACATTGCTGCATAATCTGCTAAAATCGGGAACTGCAGCACCATCTGATCCACTTCACAATCGCAGTTTCCACGAATACACAGCAGTTCTTCTTTCATTCCGTTTAGAATCTCAATAACTTTTTTGGGTGCATAGTCTTTTGGCAGATCGTTTCTCGGACCATGATAAAGAATATCACCCAATAAAAGCAATTTCTGTGCCTGTTCTTCGTGGTAGCGTTCTACCATTTTTTCACACCAGTATGCTGAACCGTGCAAATCCGATGCAATCATCCATTTCATCTTTTTTGTCCTCCTAATTCTTTTAAACTTATTCTCACAACAAATTTATATATTATGCTTTTAACTGTTTTATACCTTCTTGTATGGTTTCCCGAAGCTGTTCCGGTAAGGCTTTGATTTCTTCACGGCTGAGATTATCGGTGGACACTGCCGGAAGAATGCGAATTTTCACCTGTGCCGGATGAATCCATAAACTTCCACGTCCCATCAGCTTATAGCTTCCCTCGATACATACCGGTACAATCGGAACTCCTGCTCTGGTTGCCATACGGATTGCTCCTGCTTTAAATTCACCAAGTTCTCCTCCGTTGTTCCTGGTTCCTTCCGGAAAGATAACAACCGAATATCCGTTTTTCAAGAGCTCCTGTGCTTGCTTTAAGCAATCCATCGACTGTCTGGGGTCTTTTCTGTCCAAAAAAATACAACGCAGGTCTGCCATCCAAGAGCGAATCATCGGAATTTTTTGAATTTCCTTTTTGGCAATCAGCGGGTTTGGCTTATCCATCTGTGTAATCATCAGCGGAATATCAAAATATCCCTGATGATTTGCTACAAATACGACAGGTCCTGACGGTATATTTTCTTTACCTGTCGTTTCAATTTTTGCTCCTGCCAATTTCAGCAAGTGATTTGCCCACTTACCCACATCTTTTCGCACCTTTTCATCGTGCTGCTGTATTTTGCCTTGCTTTTCCAAGTGTTTTACCCACCAATATTCCGGCAGCATTACAATCAAATACAACCAAAAGTAAATAAACCAAATAATGGTTCTCATCTTTTCTCGACCTTTCTTTTCTAGCAGGCTGTTTGTTCTTCAAACAATCCTTTTTTCCATTTTCCACTGCGGTATCTTGTATACATACCAAGTGAGCGAGTGATAACATCAGCAATCATACACATCCAAACCGCTGCTAATCCTAAACCCAACACTTTAACACAGATAAAGGTGAACAGAATTCTGATTCCCCACATACTGCACAGAGAAATAACAAACGGCATCTTAGTATCTCCTACACCATTAAAAATTCCCTGTAGGGAAAGGGTGATTGCAAAAAACGGTTCACTTACAGAAACAATTCTCAGTGCAACCGTACCCTGTTCAATAACCTGTGGGTCGTGTGTAAAAAAGGACATAAGTACATTCGGAAAAATAAAAAGCAGCAAGCCGGAAATAAACATACAAAGGACAGTAATTCCCATAATGGTTTCGCTCAGGCGACCAAGTTTATCCTCATCACCTTCGCCCAAACTCATGCCTGCCAGCGTTGTTGCCGATGCCTGAAAAGCATATCCGGGTATATAAAAAGCACTCTCTGCGGTAATTGCAATGGAATGTGCTGCCAAACAAACGGTTCCTAAATCTGCTACCATTGCAATAAAAGCAGTACTTCCCAAAGATACCACTGTTCTTTCCGCTGCATTAGGTAAGCTGATTTGGAAACATCTTCCCAAAATCTCTTTGTCCGGCTTCATATTCTTCCACTTTGGTGCAACACCACGGTCGCTCTTCATCAAATAAACAGTCATCATAATGCCGCCAATGACATATGCAATAGCGGTTGCAGTAGCCGCACCTGCGACGCCCATTCCTGCACCAAATATGTTTAAATTCATACCAAAGACAGAAACCTCTCTTGTGGGATAAATCAACAGGAAATTAAGCACCACATTGATACCGTTCATCCAGACATTTACAATCATTGGATGACGCATATCTCCTGTTGCACGCAGCAACGATCCAAACAAAATAATTGCCGAACGAAAAATCATTGGTATATTAACAATCATAAAGTAAGTTGTGGCATCTTTTTGAATCTCCGGTGCTCCACCCAACCATTCTGGAAGTACAAAACTTAATCCAACACCAACGGCACCGATGACAATTCCCATTATTGCAGTCACCAGCACTGCCTGCCCCGCAGCTTTTTCCGAACGATTTCTGTCCTCTGCACCCACTGCACGAGAAATTACCGCCAAAAAACCTACTCCTGCTGCAAAAAACAGACCATTCAGCAACCATGTTACAGTCTGTGTCAACCCAACTGCAGCAGATGCATTAGCACTGATGCGACCAACCATAGCCGAGTCTATAAACTGTACAATCGTCTGTAAAGCCTGTTCCAAAATTGTAGGCCATGCCAATGGCATGATAATCGGTATCATGCTTTTGTCAAATTTACTTCTTTTACTTTGGAGAAGCGTCTTTTCTCCCATCTTTCATCCTCCTTTTCAATTGTCTTATCTCTTGTATTGTACAATAAATCATCCCGCATTGTAAAGGACGTTAGATAAAAATAATTTCATATTATAAAAATATTGTTCATTTTTCTTTAAAAACTTTGCTTTTATAAAATCTTATCTCCTCTCTTTCTATATCTGAAATAACAATTCATAAAAACGTTGCGTTTTTTCAACAATATTTTTCTGATTTAGTTGAAATGTTATAAATAGCATGGTAAAATGTTCTTGCAGTATCAAATTGTATAAATAACATCCTATGTTTTAGAAACGGAGTGAATATAATGAAATTTTCAGAATTCCCTTATCAGCGTCCCGACTATCAAAAACTTATGGAAGAAATTTCTGCATTAACCGAAAAATTTAAAAATGCGGCTTGTGCAAAAGAGCAGCTTGCTGTCATGAAAGAATTGGAAGAACTTCGCATTAAGTTTTACACTGACGAAACTATCTGTAATATTCGCTATACAGTTGACACCAGAGATAAGTTCTATAGTGATGAACATGAATACAACGAATCCATGTCACCTGTTCTTCAAGAAAAACTTCAGGAATTCAACAAAGTTTTGTTTGAATCTCCTTTCCGTAAAGAACTGGAAGAAGAATATGGCTCACTTCTCTTTAAAAATATCGAAATTTCCCTCAAGAGCTTTTCTCCTGAACTGATTCCTTTAATGCAGGAAGAAAACAAATTGGTTCAGCAGTACGAAACTTTATGTGCAAGCGCACAGATTGAATTTGATGGCAAAATTTGCAATCTGTCCCAACTGACCCCATATCAGCAAAGCCCTGACAGAGCTGTCCGCAAGGCTGCTATGCAGGCATACGGCAATTTCTTTGACGAACATCAGGCAGAGTGTGATGAAATCTATGACAAACTGGTAAAAAATCGTACAGAGCAGGCACACAAGCTGGGACTGCCGAGCTATGTTGAGCTTGCATTCCTTCTTCGCACAAGAAACTGCTATGAACCACAAGATATTGCAAATTTCCGTCGTCAGGTTGTAGAGGACATTGTCCCTATCAATAATGAAATTAAACGAAATCAGGCAAAACGTATCGGTGTAGATGATTTTAAACTTTACGATAACACCTATTTCTTTGCAGACGGAAACCCACTGCCACACGGTACTCCAGATGAATTAATGGAAGCCGGACGTCAGATGTACACCGAAATGTCTCCAGAAACTGCAGAATTCATCAAGATGATGTTTGACCATGACCTCTTTGATGTTCTTTCCAAAGAAGGCAAAGCAATGGGCGGTTACTGTACCGGACTTCCTTTATATCATGTTCCTTTCATTTTTGCAAACTGGAATGGTACTGCCGGTGATGTAGATGTTTTAACACATGAAGCAGGTCATGCCTTTGCTGACTTTATTGCAGACCGATATATTGAACATATAGACCTTCGCAGCCCTACCATGGAAGTTTGTGAAAGCCATTCCATGTCTATGGAATTTTTAACTGCACCATGGCATCATCTGTTCTTTAAAGAGGATACTGCAAAATATGAGCTTTTCCATGCTGAAAGTGCCATGACCTTTATTCCTTATGGCTGCCAAGTAGATCACTTCCAGGAAAGTGTCTATCGTCATCCGGAATGGACTCCTGAACAGAGAAACCAAGAATGGAATCGTCTGGAAAAACTGTATCGTCCTTATCTGGACAACAGTGAGGTCAACTTCTATAATCGTGGTGCAGGTTGGCAGCGTCAGCTTCATATTTATGAATGTCCATTCTATTACATTGATTACAGCTTGGCACAGATGATTTCTTTGCAATTTTGGTCTTTGTCTATGCACGACCACAAAGCTGCTTGGGAAAAATATCTTGCCTTTACAAAAATGGGCGGTACCAAAACTTTTGTTGATATCGTTAAATCTTCTGGTTTACAGTGCCCGATTGAAGATGGTGGTTTAAAATCCACCATTGCTGACATTAAAGAGTGGCTTGACCAGAATCAAATTTAAAAAATCCAATCGAAATAAGATTGACAAAACAGGTTTTGGCTGTCAGAAAACTGACAGCCAAAAATTTTCTAAGGAGTATTTTTATGAATCTTTCCATTCGTCCTGTTACTTCTGAAAACAGACAGGACATTCTTGCTCTTCAAGTAAAAAATGAGCAGGAGCACTTTATAGAAACAACCTCTCAATGCCTTCAGGAAGCTGATTCTCTTTCTGTATGGCGTCCGGTTGGTATTTATAATGATAATGATTTAATTGGATTTGCTATGTATGGCTTATTCATGGATTATCCTCCCAACGGACGTGTTTGGCTGGACCGCTTCTTGATAGGTGCAGAATATCAAGGACAAGGTTTCGGAAAAGCAGCACTTTCTTTATTGATTCAGCGTCTTTATCAGGAATACCACTATCCTGAAATCTATCTTAGCTTATTTTCCGGCAATAATACGGCAGAGCATTTATACAAGGATTTCGGTTTTACTTATATCAATGAAAAAGATACCGGCGGAGAAGATGTCATGGTTTTAAATCTTTCTTCTTTTAATTTTAATCAAT
>JAHHTY010000063.1 GCA_020024325.1 Negativibacillus sp. | reverse complement strand
ATATTTAACAAAGTCTTGTTTTGTACTGCCAAATAATCTTTTTGTTCCATATATCATCGAATCAAATAATCCTAAATGACAAACGAACCTAAAGAGCCCCATACAAAAGAAGAATAAACCCGATAAGAAAAGTCCATCGCTCAGAAGAAATATTCCATATAATTTTTGATAGTAAATTATAATTCCCACAGCAAGTAAACTAATCCATACCGTTGTTTTTAAAAATTCTTTTCTTTGAAGAACAATTTTCATCCTATTTTCCCTCAAGATAATGACTGTATTCCTTGTTTGACATTAAAACAAAATGTCCCGTTTCAACTTCCAGCATTTCCGGTTGATTGTTTTCATCATACTGGTGAACCTTTGGATCGTATTCAAAACTCACTTTATTTTTTTCCACCAGTGGGTTTGGAATCGGAATTGCTGATAGAAGCGACTTTGTATATGGATGAACAGGATTTTTATAGAGCAGCTCTGCCGGAGCCATTTCTACAATTTTTCCTTTATTCATAACCGCTACTCGTTCAGAAAAATATTTTACAACAGAAAGATCATGTGCAATAAACAGGATTGTCAAGCCCAGTTCTTTTCTTATATCATTCATCAAATTCAGCACCTGTGCCTGAATTGATACATCCAATGCGGATATAGGCTCGTCTGCAATAATCAAATCCGGATTTGTAATCAAAGCTCTTGCAATACAGATGCGTTGCCGCTGTCCTCCTGAAAATTCGTGCGGATATCTGGTAGCGTGTTCTGAAGTTAATCCAACCAACTCCAGCATCCTTTTTACATTTACTTTCAGTTCTTCCTTTGTTGAAAAGATATTATTGATCTTTGCACCTTCCGAAATAATTTCTTCAACGGTCATACGAGGATTTAAAGCAGCTACCGGGTCCTGGAAAATCATCTGCATTTTACTGGTAACTGCTTTGGTTTCTGTCTTGCTAAGTTTTCCGTCAATTCTCTCTCCGTTAAACCAAACCTCACCCGATGTAGGCTTATAAAGACGAATGATTGTTCTGCCCGTTGTTGTTTTTCCACAACCGGATTCTCCCACTAATCCAAATGTTTCTCCTTTAAACACATGGAAATTAACATCGTCCACTGCCTTCATCACACTTTTTCCTTGAGAGAAGTATTTACACAGGTGCTTTACTTCCAAAATAGGTTTCCGATCATCCATTATACTTTTTCGCCTCCTCCAGCTGTTGCTCTATCCTCTTTTTCAGGTGCGCCGGCATATCCACTTTAGGAGCATCGGGGTGCAGCAGCCATGTTGCCGCATAATGTGTATCTGATACTTTAAACATTGGTGGTTCTCTTTCAAAATCAATCTTCATCGCATAACGATTTCGTGCGGCAAAAGCATCTCCTTTTGGTGGATATAACATATTAGGAGGCGTTCCCGGAATCATCATCAATTTATCCCCACCCTTGGTATCAAGGTTTGGCATGGAACCTAACAAACTCCATGTATATGGATGTTTTGGATCATAGAAGATGTCCTCTACCGTTCCTTCTTCCACAATTTTCCCCGCATACATCACATACACTCTGTCTGCTATATTTGCCACAACGCCCAGATCGTGTGTAATAAAAATAACCGAAAGATTATTTTCTTTTTGTATTTTTTTGATTAGTTTTAAGATCTGCGACTGAATGGTAACATCCAGTGCGGTGGTGGGTTCGTCACAAATCAACAGCTCCGGATTGCAGGCTAAAGCAATGGCAATGACTATTCTCTGTCTCATTCCGCCCGAAAACTGAAACGGGTACTCATTAAATCTTTTTTTCGGTTCCGGAATACCCACAGCCTCCATCAATTCCAATGTTCTTTCCCTAGCCTGCTTTTTAGACATTTTCTGCTTTAAAACCAAAGTTTCCATAATCTGATTTCCGATTTTCATAACCGGGTCCAGGGCAGATAATGGGTCCTGAAAAATCAAGCTGATTTCTCTTCCTCGAATGTCCGTAAATTCCTTTTCGGTTAAATTTAAAATATCTTTCCCTTTATATGTAATCTCGCCGCTGTCAATGACTGCGTTTTCGGGCAAAATACGGGTAATTGCCTTTGTTGTCACCGATTTTCCCGAACCGGATTCTCCAACAATAGCCAGTGTTTCTCCCTTATTCAGGTGAAAGTTTACCCCTCTAATCGCCTTTACAGAACCTGCAAAGGCATTAAAGTGGATATATAAGTTCTTTACATCAAGTAATTTTTCCAAAGATTCTTCCCCCTTTGCAGATTACTCGACCTTCAAATGCTTTTTCAAAAATGCTGCAACCTTTGGATAACAATCAAATTGATTCTTTCTCTTTGAAATTCCATGTCCTTCATCTAAATACAATAGATATTCTACCGGAACATTTCTATCTCTCAAACTTTTTACAATTTGCTCTGCTTCCCCTACCGGAACACGAGGGTCGTTTGCACCATGAACAACCATCAACGGTGCTGTAATTTTATCCACAGAATGAATCGGAGATACTTTTCTCAAAATATCACGATGTTTTTCTAAACTGCCATATTCACTTTCTCTGTGAGATCTACGATAATCTGCTGTATTTTCCAGGAATGTTTCCAGGTTAGACATACCAACCGTGTCAACTCCCGCTGCCCACAAATCAGGGTATCCGGTAATACAGGATAAGGTCATATATCCTCCATAGCTGCCGCCCATGATTGCAATTTTATCTTTATCTGCAATGTTCTCCTCAACCAGATGTTCTGCTAAACATGCTGCATCATGCACACTGTCTAAGCGTTTTTCAATATCGTCCAAGTGATGATAAGTTTTTCCATATCCTGTAGAGCCCCTTACATTCGGAGCAACTACTGTAAGTCCTTCTCCTACAAGATACTGAATCATCGGAGAAAACATTGGTCTTTCCTGTGCTTCAGGACCACCGTGAACTTCAATCACAACGCTGCGTGAGTTAGCCGATTTTGTTCCTTTATAAATCCAGTACGGAACTTGTACACCATCAAAAGATTCAAAATGACGAAGTTCTGCCTCCACTAATTCATCTTTGGAAATACCGTCCAAATCTGTAAACGTCATTCTCTCAACTTTGTCATTGTCAACATCCAACATCCAAATATCGGACGGTCTTTGACCACTGGTCAGTGTGACCAAAAGTCGATGTGTTGTTGGAGCCCAGCTAATTCCATAATACGCCATCACTCCTTTTGGCATAGATGGTGTGTTTTCAAATCGCCCTGTTGATGTGTTGTAAATTTCTAAATCGGTATAACCGTTTCTGTTAATTTTCAATGCAAGATACTTATCATCACAGCTTAACTCTGCATCTTCAATATCCCAGTTTTCTTCGTAAATTTTAGATATACATCCACTTTCAATGTCGTAATAAGCTAAGTATAGGAACTCACTGCCTTTGTCTGTCAAAAAATAAAATCCACTGCTGTCATGTTTCCATGTCGGAGATGTGTACTGAGCATAATTAGCATTTGAATCAATATTCTTTGTTGTTCTGGTTTCTGTATCTAAAATCCACAAACAGTTATCAGACTGTGCTTTTAACTTATTATAAAGCAGATAACGCCCATTCGGAGATAACGCCGCCGGTGTGTTGTAACTATCCGTGTTCTCAAACAAAATTTCCTGATTACCTGTTTGGGAATCCAGCTGACACAAATCAAAGTTTTTAGGATTTCGTGCATTGCAGGCAAATACAACTGTTTTGCCATCCGGTTTCACACCACCCAGCTGATATCTTGCATCATTATTTTGGGTAAGATTCTTTACTTCTTTGCTATCCATGCAAAGATAATGTATTTGTTCCTGTTCATTGCCTCCTAAATCCATGGTAAAGAAAACGTTTCCCCGGGAAGTATACAAGTTCCAAACACGCTCATTAAAAAACGTTTTCTGTTCTTCCTCTCCTGTCAGCAAAGATTTCTGCCAAATTTGATTGACGCCGCTTTTTGTGCTTAAATAAACAAAACTGTTTTCATCAATCCATCTTGCTGATGTGCAAGAACCTATATTAAAATATTGATTTACTGTTGCCATATCGATTCTCCTTTACAAACCTCTCATTCTTGGGTCAAATGCATCTCTCAAACCATTACCAAACATATTAAACGCCAACATCAAAGCTGAAACAACTAACGCCGGAAACAGTGTTAAATGCGGGCTTGTTGTAAGAACTTTCTGTCCTTCTGCCAACAGAACACCGATAGACGGTTCCGGTGCCTGAATACCTAAACCCAGATAGGACAAAAACGATTCTGAAAATATAGCCGATGGTACTGCAAAGGTTGCCTGTGTAATAATAGGGCCAATTGCATTTGGAAGAATATGTCTAAAAATCAATGTTCTGTCCTTTGCACCCATCGTTCTGGATGCCATAACATATTCATAATCTTTATATCGGTAAAACTGAGCTCTGATCATTCTGCTCATACCAATCCAACCTGTAATAATCAGAACCAAAATAAAGGACGATACGCCTGCACCCAAAACCATGATAAACAAAATAGACATAACAAGGAAAGGAATTCCTCCCAATATTTCCGCAAATCTTTGCATAACCATGTCTACTTTTCCGCCATAGTATCCTGATACAGAGCCATAAGTAACACCAATGATACAGTTAATTAAAACAGACACAAATCCAATCAGCAAAGAGATTCTTGTTCCTCTCCACAATCTTACAAACAAATCTCTTCCGATATTATCTGTTCCAAAGATGAAGTAATGCTCTTTTGCATCCTTGTACTCATACATATCAATTTCGGCAATCACTTTTTTAATTTCTTTGCCCTTATAGTTCCAGGTGTATTCGCTCTTAATCTTTTTCACGGCATCGCCGAATTCTTCCAAATCCGCTTCAAACAAATCCATTGTGGTGCAGCCATCCGCAATTCCGATTTTTTCAAGGCCCGGAATTCGTGGAGGCAGTGTTCCAAAATTGGTATGCTGTTCTCTAAAGTGATATGGGCTCATCATCGGAGCAAAAATTGCCATGAAAACAATAATCAAAATAATCCATGCGGCGCCAATAGCAGCTTTGTTTTTCTTAAATCGAAGATAGGCATCTTTGAAGAAACTAATGGCTTCTCCTTCGATGTTTTGGTCGAATATTTTTTCTTCCGACACATTCTTAAACATCTCCGAAGGAATTTTCTCCATCGATATTTTTTTTGCATCTAACGGTTCCGGAACTTCCAACTTTTGTTGTTTTTTATTACTCACGTACCTTCCCTCCTCCGATTCTAATTCTTGGATCGACTATACCATAGGACAGATCAACAATCAGCATAGAAGTAAGACCAATAATGGAATAAAAGAACAAAACTGCAATCGTCAGATAATAGTCTGATGTTTGAATAGATGCCGCTGTTAGCGATCCGATTCCCGGTATGCCAAAAATATTTTCAACAACCATCGATCCTCCTAACAGACCCATAAACATCGGAATAATAACATTACAAAGAGGAATAAATGAGTTTCTCAAAGCATGTCTTAATGTCGACTGCACCTTTGATAAACCTTTTGATTTTGAGAGGAGCATATAATCCGAATTTAATGCTTCAAACAATTCCGCTCTCATATAGCGTGTTATCGTCGCAATACCGCCAAATGAAAGAGCCAAAATCGGTAAAATCATAGAAACAAATTTAGAGAACGAGAGCGAAGAATCAAGATTCAACAAAAACGGGAACCAGCCTAATCGATAAGCAAAAATATACTGTAAAATAGACGCAAACACAAATGCCGGAACAGAAACATTAAATACTACCATCGCCGAAATGGCATGGTCTATCGCCGTGTTTTTCTTGAGAGCTGCCGTAATTCCACAGATCAGTCCTATTGGAATGGTTAAGCACAAGGAAAACAAATTCAGCATCAAGGTCAGTGGTATCTTATCCCGAATGATAGCAAATACAGGTCTGCGCGGATATAATGTCATAGACTCTCCAAAATCGAAGGAAAGAAAATTTTTCATAAAAATTACATACTGTTCCCCTAATGGTCTATCCAGATGATATCTTGCTTCCATTGCCGCTTTTATCTCCGGAGCAGCATTTTCACCTGCAACATCTCCCGGAATTAGACGTATTGCAAAAAAACTTAAACTAATAATAATGAACAATGTAATTGCCATTGCAACCACACGTTTAACAATGTATCTCAGCAAATCTAATTCTCCTTTCCATGGTATGATGGTAATAATCCCGTACCTTTGAAGGAGAGAAGGTACGGGATCATTATGTTTATTTATGGAGCTGTGATGTCACACTGAGTTTCAGCGTACCCTACGAATGGGAGATATTCCTGTGTTACCAGTGTAATTCTGTCACTGTACATTACAGTATTATCGTTCTGCATAACCGGTACAAAGGCACCGTAATCCAGAAGCAGTTCTTCCATTCTTGCAAGGGCTTTTACTTTTCCCTCTACATCATTTACTAGCTCACCATAAACGCAATCAAACTGCAATTTATCAAATTCATCACTTTCAAATCCGGTAACATACTTATCTGTATAGCCTTTTGTCCATACATTCATCGTAGCCCATGGATTAAATACATTTGCAAGACGTACACCTAAGCCCAAATCATATTCACCGCTTCTGTATACATCATATGCGGAAGATGGTGGCATAGCACGAAGTGACATTGTGAATCGGTCTTTGCCAAACAGGTTTTCAAATGTTTCCTGAAGAATTTCTGCCTGACGTTTCTGGTCTTCCTGACCCTCAAAGTAGATATATTCAATAGAAACAGGAGTACCGCCATTTGCCTGATATGCTTTATCGAATAATTCTTTTGCTTTATCTGGGTTGGTAGCATATTTTTCTGCAACAGCTTTTGCCTGTGGAGTATCTCTATAATATTGACCTCCGGAAATCGGATCGCCTACATAGATACCGGTGGAAACGATATATGGTGCCGGCGGATACAGTTTATATACGTCCTCAGCAATGTTTTCACGTGGTGTTGCAAAGTACAATGCGTTTCTAAAGTCTTTATTTTGCATAATGGTGTTTTTAGATTTTCCGTTTACAAAATATCCCCATACGTTTGGCGAAAGCATTTTGTTTGCTCTAGGGTCATTTTTGTACTGGATATAGTCATCTCCCAACAAAGAGTGGTTGTCCAGTTCGCCTTTAAAGAACATCTCCGATCTAGTTGCATTTTCCTTAATGTAGCGTCTGGTCATGCTGTCGATTTTGATATAACCTTCTTTTACAAGAGGGTCCTCATCATTTCTTACAAATTTATCATGACCATCTGTAATCCACTCTACCAAGGTAAACATTCCTGCAGAAGGTGTGTTCTCTAAGGTTGTTCCATAAGTGGTGCTTGTTCTGTCTGCGTTCATATTTTTTTCGTACATTTCTTCTTGTACCGGCCAAATCAATGAACAAATTGAAGTGTAAAAGTCCAATTCTGTTGCAGGATATTGCAGTGTTACCTCTAACTCATTATCGTTAACAAGTTTTACACCAACATCCTCCCAAGAACATTGACCGCTAAAATATTCTTTAGCATTTTTTACAATGCAGGTATCAAACATATAAGTTGCATTTTTATTGACCAGTTTTGGGTCAACCAGCATTTTCATTGTATACTCATATGTTTTTGCATTTAATGGTGTACCGTCGCTCCATGTCAGTCCATCTCGAATTTTTATATTCCATGTAGTACCACCATCTGAGGTTGTCGGCAGCTCTGACGCATGATGTGGAACAAATTCCAACTTGTTTTCCCCATCTTTATTTGCCACCATTGCTACTAAAGATCCTAAATTCATCATGGATTTGGAGTTTGTATACATCTGTGGGTTAAAAGTTGCCATCGATGTTGTCCATCCACGATAATCTTTTGCTCCTGTGTACGCACTGTTTTCGCCTGAATTTTCACTCTCAACTGCCGGATCTTGCGCATCAACAGAACCTGTTGTGGTATCTCCCGCTTGTCCACACGATGAAAGCAGCATAACACAAGCCGCCATCAGTGCAAATAGTCGTTTCTTTTTCATTCATATTCCTCCTCATATATGTTTTTTACATACAATTATTCCTTGTATGCAATTTTCCCATTTACAATTGTACACACTGCCCTTGCATCTGTATCAAGTGCCGGGCTGCCTTTAAACAATACAATATCAGCGTCTTTTCCCTCTTCAATAGAACCGATTCTGTCCTGAAGCCCTATTATCTTTGCTGCATTGATTGTAATCATTTCCAAAGCTTTTTCCTGAGATAAGCCAAATCTGACTACCTCTCCTGCCTGATTAACAATTAAATCGGGGTTCATCACAGGTCCATCTGTCATAATACAACAGCATACTCCTCTGCGATTCAGCTCAATTAGACTGTCAATATCCACCTTGCCACATTCTCCCGGAGTAAGATAAACCCCAATTGGTCCAAAGATGACGCCTCTCAAATTTTTGGCATTTGATATATCGTCATAATAATCACTTGCACCCCAGGCATGGTCTAACGTAAATTCCACATTAAACTCTTCTGAAATACGAATTGTGGTCAACATATCAAATTGCTCACAATGTACCTTCATTGGAATTTCTCTTTTCAGTACCTTGCAGATGTTTTCCATTCCCTGGTCATATGCAACGTCTTCTCCTGCCTCTTTTTTTCTTAAATATTCCTGTGCCCGAATATAATTCTCACGGATTACCTCTGCAATGCCCATTCTGGTCATCGGCATTTGATTTCTTTTTCCGTATACTCCTTTTGGATTGCCTCCAAGAGCCATCTTTAATGCTACCGGATTTTTTATGCACATATCTTCAATGGAATCACCATATGATTTAACTGCACACACCAATCCGCCAATAACATTTCCACTTCCCGGTGCAATAGCCGAGGTTGTGATTCCGGAGCGGAGCACCCGCCCAAATGCCTTTGACTCTGTATCAATTCCATAAAATACTTCTACTTCCGGGGTAGCATTCTTTGTCATTTCATTTGCATCTTGATCCCCGCCCACACTAAAAGTTCCAATATGGCTGTGTGCATCTACAATACCCGGTATAGCGGTAAGTCCTGTTGCGTCAATAACTGCTGCGTTTTCCGGAATTTCTATCTTATCTGCAACTTTTATGATTTTATCTGCATCTATCAAAATATCTCCGTTTTCAAAGATTTTTCCGGCAGATGTAAAAATTTTAGCGTTCTTAATTACCAACATGAAGAATATCTCTCCTTTTCTAAAAGACTTTCTCCTTTTATGTAAACAGCTTTTACCTGTGCCCGATATGTTTTAATTGGGTTGTCACTCCATATAACCATATCAGCACTTTTTCCCTCTTCCAAGGAACCGGTTTTATCCGCTATTCCTAAAATTTCTGCCGGTGTACTGGTCATTGCTTTCAAAACGCTATTGGCATCAATGCCATTCTTATACCATTGAATCCCATTCCATAAAAGCGACTCTTTTCCGGATGCACTGCTGTCTCCACAGGATGAACAAGCAATCTGAGCACCTTTTTTCAGCAAACTTTTTACCGCATTAAATTCGACAGTTTCTCCGTACGGTGAAAAAGCATCTGTGAGGTCACCCAAGATAACCGCAATCTTGCCTTGCTCAACTTCAGTAAAAGATTCGTCTATTCCAAATGCTCCGGTTAAAACCACCTTGATTTTCGGGAATTCTTTCAGCATATGTAAAATGCCCTTCATTTCTGATTTTGTCGCACAGTTTACAAACAACGGTGTCTTGCCTTGCAAAACAGAAATCAGTGAATCTGACTTTGCATCATATTTCTGATTGGAATCATAATTTTGTGCTTTCAGAAGAGCTTCGCGAAGGAGTGAAAAGGCTCCCATTTTGGTCATCGGCATTTTTGTTTGCGGTCCATACGTTTTCTTTGTAGCTGCGCTTACCGATGCAATTTGTGCTATGTTTTCTTTGATTAACATTTGGTAGGGATGTCTTCCGTAAGAATAAAATGCCGCCGCTTTTCCCGCTAATACGTTAGATGGTGATGGTGCAATTCCGGAACTTGTCACACCATATCGATAAAGTTCCTGAAAATTCATGCCATCCTGATCAAACGAAAAAACAACATTCATGTTTGGTAAAATCGGATCAGAATTTTCTGCAATATCGTTTGCTTCCCATCCGGGTCCTCGACAACCGTAGACATTTAATGAATCAATAAATCCCGGCAAAATCATCTGCCCGCTTACATCAATTTCTGTGGCTTCGTTACAAGAAATATCAGAAGCAATTTTTTGAATCATACCGTCTTTGACAAGAATATCTGCCTGAAAAGGTTCACCTCCTAAACCATTCCAGACAATTCCATTTCTTAAAATAAACATTTATATTCCCTCCTTTTGTCAAAAAACAGCGAACTTGTTCATATGAATATATTCACATGAGTTTTGTTGGATATATAATAAC
>JAHHTY010000062.1 GCA_020024325.1 Negativibacillus sp. | reverse complement strand
GAAATACGCAGCGCTTATCTAAAATAAATCGGAAATTTCTGTTATATAAATTGAAGAATAGATCAAAAATGCTGGTAAGATTGATAATGTATGATGATGAAGTTTTTAAAAATATCTAAGAAAAAAGGAATGTAGATAATGTACTGATTTATCAAAACTTTTTAAGATGATTAAAGGATGCTTTTTATAAAACTTTACCGGAAATATGAAGATAATCGTCTATTATTTTATCGAAGATTAGAAAAACTCTTTTCTTTTTTGGCGTAAGATGATATAATAAAGTAGCATAATCCTGTATCAAAATGGAGTAGGGAGTGAGTACTATGGAGCAAAAACCGGAATTTAAAAGGAATCTCTGGGGCTATAAAAAAGAAGCTGTTTTAAAATATATTGACGAAATGAGCAAATCAGCACAGCAATCGGAGGCAGAATTACAGCAAAAAATAGAACAGATTACCCACTCCAGAGAGGAATTGGAAAGTCAGATTGCAGATTTTGAACAGAAACTGCAAAGCATTGAGGGCGACCTTGATAGTGAAAAGGGAAAAAACAAAAAATTGAGCGATATGATAGGTTTGCTCCAGGAAGAAATTGACCGTCAAAGAAGACGTTCCGATGCAAGGGAGCGGGAGTATCATGCAGTACAAGAACATAATCATGAGCTTCAGGAACAGATTCGTAAAAATGACAGTAAAAAACAAAAATACGATGAAGCTGCGGCTTCGATTGGCTCAGCAATTTTAGAGGCACAACAGAAAGCAAAAACAATTATCGACGACGCAAACAATCAGGCGGAAGGAATCTCCCGTGAAACGGAAATATTCGTTTCTTCTGTGCTTGAAAAAATTGAAGGAATGCAAAGCGATTTTCTGGCTCTGAAAGACAAGATGAACAAGTCCGTTGATCTGCTCAACGATCGTTTTAATCAAATTGAATCAGATATATACCATGCAAAAAAACTGGTCTTAAATGCAGCAGAAGAAATGATAAAACAACAACCTCTTGAGTAAAGCAGAGGATGTTCTCAGAAAAAAGAAAACTATTATTTTCAGAATAATAAAACACTCGTTTTAAAATTGCTATAAAGAGAGATATGGCAAACAAAGAAAGGTGGTACTTTACTTTGATAGAAGAAATGATGAAATTAAGTGTAGAACAGCTGGTAGAAAAAGTGGGCGAATTGTTGGTAGAGCAGCATCTTTTGCTTTCGGGCTGGGTATATGGTTTTACCGATCAAGCACACAAAAAAATAGACGATATGTTGGCGGACGACAAACTGCTGCCCATTGATTTAAAAAATTCTGTTGTTTTTTATACCAACCCTTCTCCGGCTCCAAGAGGGAAAAATATTGGTGCAGTGGGTCCGGCAACAGCACAAAATATGGATTTATACCTTTCCGAATTGATGGATTTGGGTGTCGTTGCAACCATCGGCAAAGGGGAACGCAGTAAAGAGGCCTATGATACCATCAGTAAGCATAAAGGTGTTTATCTGACAGCAGTGGGCGGAACCGGTGCGTTGTTAACAAACTGTGTGGAAGAATGGGAAACTGTTGCAATGGAAGAACTGGGCGAACAGGCAATTCGTCGCTATAAACTGAAAGATTTTCCCGTAACAGTGGCATCGGACAGTACAGGAAGAAATTTGTTCGATATTGGCAAATTTAAATATCGCAGATTCTAAAAGATAAAACGGAGGGCAGGGACGGCAATTGCTGTCCCTGCCCTTTTTAAAGAATTATAAGGTATCAGTAAAAAGGGGAAACAGATGGACAGGATATTATTGATTGAAGATGATGCAGCATTAGCAAGAGGAATATCTTTGGCACTAGCAACAGAAAACAGAGAGATTGTCCCTCAGGGAAGTTTGGAGAATGGGAAAAAAGAATGGGAAAAAGAAAATTTTTCTCTTGTTATTTTAGACATCAATCTTCCGGACGGAAACGGACTTTCTTTTCTGAGCTGGCTGCGAAATAAAAGCAGCATACCTGTTTTAATTTTAACAGCGAATGATTTGGAGATTGACCAGGTGGCAGGACTTGAAATGGGAGCTGATGATTATGTAACAAAGCCGTTTTCTCTTGCTATCCTGCGGGCAAGAGTGAACAGTCTGCTGCGTCGGGGCAAGACCGGAAATAATGTACTGACTTTGCCACCGTTTCAGTTTGATTTTGACAGTATGATTTTTATGAGAGAAGGAGTATGCGTTGAACTTTCCAAAACCGAGCAGCGTTTGCTTCGGCTTTTAGTGGAACATCGGGGGCAGACCATGACACGAGAACTGCTGTTAGACCATGTATGGGACAACGGAGATTTTGTTGACGAAAATGCTCTTTCGGTGGTGGTAAAGCGGTTAAGAGATAAGCTGGTTGACCCACCAATCAAAACGGTGTATGGGTTAGGGTATGTTTGGGAGGTAAAATAGGATGGCAATTTGTATTCTTTTCGGAATACTGGGGATAGTGTTTGGCATGGGCTGCTGGATTTATACCAAACGAACCTTAATCCGAATTGACAAAATGCTCTCATCGGCAATAGACGGCAGCTTTCGAGAAACCCGGTTTGACGAGTCGATGCCTTCAATGCTGGAAACAAAAATGGCACGGTTTTTAAACGGCAGCACTTCTTCTGCACGAAATCTGGAACGTCAGCGAGCTGCAATTCAAACGCTGATTTCGGATATCTCTCATCAAACAAAAACACCCATTTCCAATATTCTGCTGTATGCGTCGCTTTTATCAGAAAATGAATCACACGGAATGCAGGCAGAGCAGTTAAAAACGCTTTCCCAGCAGGCAGAAAAACTGGCATTTTTAATAGACAATCTGGTCAAAGCTTCCCGTATGGAAACAGGTATCATCACAGCAGTTCCTAAAAAACAGGCGGTTAGAACATTGATAGAGCAGGTGATTTGCCAAAATGCTGCAAAGGCACAGAAAAAACAAATTTCTTTGATTGCAGAAAAAACAGATGCCAGTGCAAAATTTGACCGGCATTGGACCGAGGAAGCTCTTTGTAATGTTGTAGATAATGCCATTAAGTACACTTCTATGGGAGGTGACATCAGAATTTCCGTAAAGGAATTTGAGATGTTCTGCCGCATTGATGTAAGCGATAACGGAAAAGGAATTGAAGAATCGGAGCAGGCAAAAATCTTTGCACGCTTTTACCGAGGGAAAAATGTGCAGGACCAAGATGGACTGGGAATCGGGCTTTATCTTTCCCGGGAAATATTGCAAAGCCAGGGTGGCTATATTAAGGTAAAATCGGAAGCGGAAAAAGGAAGCACATTCTCGCTTTATCTGCCACGGGAATAAAAATCAAGAATCTTTCAAAACTGGAAGAATTAAGAAAGATTGTAGAAAGATTGTTTTGATAGAATGGGTATTGTCAAAGAAGGGCAATGCCCATTTTATATGTAAAGGAGCGAGATTGATGACGATTTTACAAACAAAGGATTTGAAAAAATATTATGGAGCAGATCAAACACAGGTAAAGGCTTTGGATGGTATTGATTTAAAGGTGGAAAACGGGGAGTTTGTTGCTATTATCGGAACTTCCGGTTCGGGTAAATCAACTTTGCTGCATATGCTGGGGGGATTGGACCATCCGACATCGGGCAATGTAATTGTGGACGGAAAAGAATTGTCCTCGATGAAAGATGAGGAATTGACAATTTTTCGCAGAAGAAAGATAGGGTTTGTCTTTCAATCTTACAACTTGGTTCCGGTGCTTTCGGTTTATGAAAATATTGTTTTGCCAATTCAGTTGGATGGCTCAAAGGTAGACGAGGAGTATATCAATCAGGTTATCAAAGTATTGGGGCTGGAAAGTAAATTGCAAAATCTGCCAAGTCAACTTTCCGGCGGACAGCAGCAGAGAGTTGCCATTGCCCGTGCTTTGGCAACAAAACCGGCTATTTTGCTGGCAGATGAGCCGACAGGAAACCTTGACTCAAAGACAAGTCAGGACGTTTTAAGCTTGATGAAGGTGACAGGACAGAAATTCTCCCAGACAATGGTAATGATTACCCACAACGAAGAGATTGCACAGATGGCAGACAGAATCATTCGCATCGAAGACGGGAAAATCGTTACTCGTTAAGGAGGAGTCACAATGAATGTTTCTAATAAAAAATGTATTAAGAATCTTTCAAAAAAGAGTTTGAAATCTGCAAAGGTGCGAAATGTAATTGCAATATTGGCGATTGCATTAACGACTGTTTTGTTTGCAGCATTGTTTACCATAACATCTTCAATCAATTATTCTTTTCAACAACAGAACTTTCGCATGGCAGGCGGAGATATGCATGCAAGCTTTAAAAATTTGACTGAACAGCAAGTTCAAGAACTTCGGGATGATCCACTTATGAAGGAGAGCGGAGCAAGACGCATTTTGGGAATGCCTTCCGAGGCTCCTTTTTTAAAGGCTCATGTCGAAGTAAGCTATATAGAGCCAAAGCTTGCAAAACATTATTTTTGTGTACCAAAAGAGGGTAGTCTGCCAGAGGAAGGAACAAATCAGGCGGCAGCCGATACTCGCGTGCTTGCTCTTTTGGGAGTGGAGCCAAAGGTGGGCAACGAATTTACCATTACCTATCAGTTGGGACAGGGAACAGACAAGATGACTTCTGTCACCGAAACATTTGTACTTTCGGGATGGTGGGAATATGATGAAGCGGTGGTGGCAAGTAATGTACTTGTACCACGCAGTTATGCCGATGAAGTTTTAAAAGATTATAAACCAACAGACATTCGTGATATGACGGGAAAATGGAGTCTGGATGCAAAGTTTTCCAATGCACTGCATATTAGAAAAGATGTAGATGCAGTTTTACAGAATCATGGTTATCAAGGAGAAGAGCCGGATGCGGAAAATTATATTTCAACAGGTGTAAACTGGGGATATTCCGGCGCACAGTTCAGCCAAAAAGCTGACCCAACAACAATGATGGGTATTATTGTTTTGCTGATACTCATTATTTTTACAGGTTATCTAATCATCTATAATGTGTTCCAAATTTCCGTTACCAATGATATACGTTTTTATGGTTTGCTTAAAACAATAGGTACAACAGGAAAACAGCTTAAAAAGATTGTTGTTCGTCAGGCAATGAGCTTATCTTTACTTGGTATCCCCGTTGGCTTGCTGATGGGATTTTTTATCGGAAAATTCCTGACACCCGTCGTTATGAAAAATCTATCCTATAAAGTAACGCATATCAGCACAAATCCGTGGATTTTTATTGGGGCGGCTGTCTTTTCACTGGTCACAGTGTTTATATCCTGTCTAAAACCGGGTAAAGTGGCAGCAAAAGTTTCTCCGATAGAAGCAATTCGTTATACTGAAGGAAAAGATTTTAATAAGAGAAAGATTGTGAAAAGGTCAGGGGAAAAGGGATGCTCACTTTTTTGGATGGCTTGGGCAAACCTTGGCCGTAACCGAAAAAAAACAATGCTTGTGGTAATATCTCTATCTTTGGCGGTTGTGTTGATGAATTTAACCGTAACATTTGTAAACGGATTTGATATGAACAAATATTTGGGAAAAAAGGTGGTCAGTGATTTTATTGTAGGTCATGCCGATTACTTTCAGACAGGAAGAATATTTCGAGATTCGGAGCAGGCGGTCAAAGAAGATATAATTTCCGAGATAGAAGCACAAGGAGGAGTCAAAGAATCCGGACGCATTTACGGGCAAACTTCTCTTATTGAAGCTTTTACTCCAAAAGAATATTATAGAAACTCTCAGTTGACACATACTCCAGCACAGATACTGGATAAAGAAATAGAGGGAAAAGAAAAAAATGCGCAAGGCATGATAGCGGTTCATACGAATATCTATGGAATGGAAGAATTTCCATTGAGTTTAACTCAGTTGGTAGACGGAGATATTTCTAAATTGAACGATCCAAGCGGAAAATATATTGCTGCAGTTTATGTAAACGATGATTATGGAGTTCTTGAGCCTGAAAGCCATTGGGCAGAGGTGGGCGATAAAGTAACACTGCGTTATGTCGAGGAGTTTGAGTATTATAACTCAAAGGGAGAAATTATCCCAAAGGAAAAAATACGATGGGATATGGACTACACCATCAAAGCAACAAAATATCGGGATATTACCTATGAAATAGCGGCAACACTTGTAGTACCGCATAACGAGGGTTATCGCTATTATGGCTCTGACCAGTATGTGATGAGTGCAGCTGCATTTCAAAGAGATAGTCAGACTTCCGATATTATGACCTATCTGTTTAATATGAATGACCAAACGACTGACGAAAAGATGAAAGACTTTTTAGAAGAATACACAACACGTATTGAAACAAGTTATGATTATGAATCAAAACAAGATTATATAGGAGAATTTGAAGGATTACGTTCTATGTTTCTCGCAATGGGCGGAGCTTTAAGTCTGATTGTGGGCATTGTGGGCGTGCTGAACTTTGTTAATACTGTTTTGACAGGTATCATTACAAGAAAGAGAGAGTTTGCAGTTCTGCAATCCATTGGAATGACAGGTAAGCAATTGAAACGGATGTTAATGTGTGAAGGAATTCTGTATACCATTGCGGCAATCACAGTATCGTTATTGCTCGCTTTGTTGACGGGGCCAATTCTCCAACAAACGCTGAACAGTGTGTTCTGGTTCTTTAGCTATCAGTTTACAATCCTGCCGATTATCATTATTACCCCGATTTTTGTGTTGTTAGGCGTTGTAATTCCACTGCTGACCTATCAGGTGATTGCAAAATACACCATTGTGGAACGATTGCGTGATTCAGAATAAGCTAAAATAATTCCCGCTTCTGCAATGATGAACCTTTTTCCGTATCCGCAATCCTTGAGAAATTTCCTCATTTATGCTATGATGTTTTGTGTAAGAAACTTCCTCTTACCTAAGAATCAATGTTAGAACTTTAAAAGAGAAGATTATCACGATAAAATATCAGGAGGAATTTGCAATGAGTGTTGTAGTTAAAAATACAGTTTCACCACAAATTACAGAAGAGGAAAAGGCTCTTTTAACACAGATAAAAAATGAAAGACGTTATCCGATTTGTCGCTTTGAGCTGAGAAGCTCTAAAGAGGAAGATCTTGTCAGCACTGCTTTGGATGCTGTCCATTTGACAGATGAACATGAAACAATGGAATCGGTGAAGGCAAGAGCTACATTGTTAAAGTCTTTGGAACAAAAAGAATTGATAGTGTTGTGTTACAACTTAAAAACCTTTGTAAAAGGAGATTATCAGCTGTATCACCATAGTGACATTTATCATCAGTTGGAAGAGCTGGTTAAAGAGGGAGGCAAAAGAGAAGGTTATCTCTTTGATTATTCTTTCGTAAAAAAAGGTCTTGCAGTTCTGACAATCAAAGGAAAATATGCAGTAAGATAGGGATATTTGAAAAATGAACCGATCCCAAAATAGTATATAAACTTTTTGAAACAAAAATCTTGACCTATAAAAGGGGCTTGTTATCTGTGAAAAAGCAGGTGACAAGTCCCTTTGTTTTGTCTTGGAAGAGTTTGTTTTTTAGTAATCAAGATGAGTAATTATTTTTAAATCAAGACATTTTATAAATTTAGATTTTTGTAAAAATAGCAACTAATTTAAAAGAAAATATGTTGACAAGCATTATCAAAGAATATAGAATGTTATTATTATAGCGGTAAAACCGGACTGATGGTATACTGCTTGATTAAGATTAAAAAAGGAGGAATCCCGATAACCACTAATTCATTTTACTATTTATAGGAAAGAATTGACAAATGGCATCTAAAGGGAAAGACAAAATGAAGAAAAGTAAATCACAACAAAAAATTTATGTAGTGCTTTCGATGATATTAGTTTTATCGACCTTATTTTCTTTCGTGCCAAACGTTCCGGCTCGTGCTGAGAATGTAGGTTTTACAGGCACAGAAGATATTGAAGTCGTAGAAAGCGAAGAATTTGATTTATTGAAAGATGTTGCTGCAACAAATTTAAAAGGCGAAAAAATGCAGGTAACGATTTTGAATGTAACCTGTAAGAATGATCCGACTTATCAATATGATGGTTCTAACATTTTAAAAATAGGAAAAGCAGGAACTGAGTATCAGGTCCATTATTCAGCAACAAATGTACAGAATGATAGTTTAAACCTACCGCAGCAAAATAGCAATGATGACCAATCATTGAAATCGGAAATAGAACAGGGAAAAATAGATTCTAAAACAGAAGAAATATCTGCGGATGTTTCAAATGGTGCGATCGCACCATTTGAGCAAGATAAAAATAATGGGGAAAATGAATCAAAAACAGAAAATATTCCACAACAACAAGAAAATACTTCTGGGGATAGTTTGCCGACACCACCCGAACAACAGTTAAATGAAGAAAATAAACCGTCAGAACAGTACACTGCTGATAGAAAGATTGTTAGTGTATCAGGTATTAACTACCAAAGAGATAAAGGTTATGAAATCATCTTTAAAGATGGTCTGCATAGTATCAATGACCCGGAATTTCAAAAACAGATCATTTTATATTGTATGAATAACGAGCTTAACTGGCCGCACAAAACGGAAAATATTCCACAAGTTCCAAATTATGGAGAGGGATATTTAAAAGAAGAAAATTTTTCTTCTGCGGAAGAATATAAGCAATTTATAGGGAGGATGGAAAAATTACTGTTTGCCGGATACCCTTACAATGGCGAGCGGTTATATAAAATTGTTGCGGACGGAGAACTGCATATCCCTACAAAAGAAGAATTTAATTCAATGCTGGTTGTTCCGCCGCAGTTGCAATCCGATTTCCCAAAACTGATGCATCACCAGTTTTCGCTAGATGATTTAGAAACTAAACAAGGAGACGAACGTGCTAAAGATCATTTAGATACTATTCGTGAATTTTTGGGACAAGTTGCAGACCTTCATCCAGATGGCTCTACCCCAGGCGGTTTAACTTATAATGATATTACCTCTATGCCATTCTATAAAGCTGCTTTTTGCTTAACCTATGATCATGCAGATGGACCTCTGGTTGCTTTTGCTCAGATGTATTCCAATTCATACTTTGTGACCGAAAAACAAGCCTATGATAATACTCAGATGGCAGTTTGGAAGTTGCTTTATGACTATGGGATTGAGGATAATAATATTTCAAGTATAGAGGCTTACCCACTGGGAAAAATTTTACTGCAATATTCGGAACACGGTGACCTGCTTAAAGAGAGACCTAAAGCAGAAAACATTAAACTTGAGGGTGATTTGACATTCGCATATGATGATAGCGATGGAATGTGGCACAGTGGAAAAGTAAAGATTGTGGAACCGGAAAACTACAACGGAGTGTACTACCTGAATTTACCATCAGGAATTAAGGCTTTGTGTGATAATCTTACCTATGTTTATGGTAATGAGGAATATGAGTTAGTTTCTGACCATAATCCACTTTATGGTACATCTTTCAAAATTATTGCAAACATTGACTGGCTTCAAACACTAAAACAATACCATCCGTTGGGAGATATTCAATATGATGGGAAGAAATTCCAAAACATGGTGGGTGCAATTATGGATACGGAACAAATCATCCTTAATCCTTACGTTGCATCGGCAAAAGAAGGCAGTCTCGAAATTATGAAAGAAGTGGAGGGGGACCAATCAGATAAAGAAAAAGAGTTTGATTTCACGCTGAAACTGGAAGATGAGAACATTGATGGTACACATGGAGATTTAGAGTTTCGTGATGGTGAAGCACACTTTAAATTAAAAGATGGTGAAACAAAAAGGGCTGACCACCTTCCGGTTGATGTAGCGTATAAGGTAGTTGAAGACGATTCGCTAAAAGACGATTTCAAAATTTACCCGGTAAGAGACGAAGGTGTTATCCGGCATAACAGGGTTATTATGGTTTCTTTTTTGAATGTGCGCAAAACACAAAAAGAAGTTAAAAAAGTCTGGGACGATAACGAAAACGCTGACAATATACGACCCGAATCAGTCCAGGTTCAGCTGTATGCTGATGGCTGGGAAATCGAAAAACCGGTCACATTGAATCAAGCAAATAATTGGACATATGTATGGAAAGATTTAAATAAGTATGATGAAGACAAGGAAATTTTGTACACTGTTCAGGAAATCAATATTCCGGAAGGTTATCAGTCAGTAGTAGATACTGATGCTGACGGAAACTTTACAATTACTAATGTTCATACTAATGAATACATTAGCAAGACGGTTAAAAAAATCTGGGATGATGAAAATGACGTTGATGGTCTTAGACCGCGTTGGATAACAGTACAGTTATATGCAAATGATACATCAAAGGTAGGACCTGCTGTCAAATTATCACAATTTGGTCGTTGGGAATATACTTGGGATAACCTTCCTAAAAATCATAATGGACAAGAAGTTAAATACACCGTAA
>JAHHTY010000061.1 GCA_020024325.1 Negativibacillus sp. | reverse complement strand
AACTCCGGACACCCTGATTAAAAGTCAGGTGCTCTACCGACTGAGCTAATAAGTCAAAAGTTTTTGTTCTGTAAGGCTGTCCTTACAACGTCATTTAGTATATCATGACAGATTATTTTTGTCAACACTTTTTTTCATATTTTTTCAAAAAAATTTAAAACCTCTTTTTAACTCTAAAACTCTCCGTCTTTTTACAATCTGTTTTCATTTTAGTATGCCTCCTTTTTAAATCAATATTCCTGAATAGATGCTGTCACATCTTTCCTCCGCTTCGTTTATCCCCCTTACTTTTCAGTGACTTTTCTTTAAAAATCATGTATAATACTTTTTGAAAACAATGACAAGGAGCTGATTTCGGTGGAGCTTACTTTAGACACCAATATTCAATATCTCAGCGGTGTCGGACCCAAGCGAGCCGCTCTTTATAAAAAATTGGATATTCAAACCGTGCGAGATCTCTTGTACTATTTTCCACGCTCTTATATCGACCTCACTCAGCCCTGCTATATCAGCGATGCTCCTGTGTGGGAAATCTGTGCTGTCCGTGCAAGGGTTATCGCAAAATCTTCCCCGCAGTATATCCGCAAAGGTCTTACCATCTTCAAGGTAAAGGTTGCAGATGACAGTGGCAGTATGATTATCACCTTCTTCAACGCAAAATATACAGTAGATTCCTTAAAATATGATGAAGAATATCTTTTCTACGGCAAGATGAGCGGTTCTCTTTTAAAAAAAGAAATGCACGCTCCTTCCATCTATCCTGCCAATCTGCCCTCTGCCTTTATTTCGGTCTATCCTTTAACACAAGGACTATCTTCTAAAATGATTGCCGGAAATATCAGCCAGGCAATCCAACTTTTGGACGAAAATCTTCCCGACCCTCTTCCGGCATTTTTGCGAAAAAAATACCAACTGTGTCACCTGCACTTTGCATTAAAAAATATTCATCTTCCCGCCGACAAGGAAAGTGCCGAGATTGCACGACGCCGATTGATTTTTGAGGAGCTATTGATGCTTTCCCTTTCGCTTCACTCTGTCCGCAGCGATACCTTTTCTCAAACATCCTTTGTGTGCCGCAACATTGATTTACAGCCGTTTTTACAGCAGCTGCCTTTTCAGCTGACCGGTGCCCAACAGCGTGCAATAGAGCAAGTCTGCAAAGACCTAAAAAAAAGCACTCCGATGAACCGTTTAATTCAGGGTGACGTCGGCTGCGGAAAAACGATGGTTGCTGCCGCCGCCAGTTTTGCAGCATTTCAAAACGGATTTATGTCCGCTATGATGGCACCAACCGAAATTCTTGCGCAACAGCACTTTCAAAGTCTGTCACGCCTGCTCTCCCCCCTTGGAATGCGGCTTGTCCTGCTTTGCGGTTCGATGACTGCCAAAGAAAAGCGTGACATAAAGGAACGAATTTCTTTGGGAATGGTTGATTTTGTCATCGGCACACACGCTCTGATTTCCGAAGATGTTGACCTGCCAAACCTAGCTCTTGTCATCACCGATGAACAGCACCGTTTTGGTGTTGCTCAAAGAACCAAGCTGTCAGAAAAATCAGACCACCCACACACCCTCGTCATGTCCGCTACCCCAATTCCCCGCACCCTTGCCTTAATGATTTACGGTGATTTGGACGTTTCCTCTATTGATGAACTGCCCCCAAACCGCCAGCCGGTAAAGACCTATGTTATCAGCTCCAAACTAAAACAGCGGGCTTACCACTTCCTGAAAGACCACCTTGACAGGGGACTGCAAGGATATATCGTTTGCCCTTTGGTGGAAGCAATGGAAAATACCCCATCTAACCTGCAAAATGCCGAAGAATATGCCGACCTGTTGGCTCGTGGTCCCTTTTCCAGCTACCGTGTTGGGGTGCTGCACGGAAAGATGCGTCCTAAAGACAAAGAACGAATCATGGACGCTTTTGCCTCTGGGGAAATTCAACTTTTAGTTTCAACAACCGTAATCGAAGTGGGCGTTGATGTCCCCAATGCTGTCATTATGATGATTGAAAATGCCGAACGCTTTGGATTAAGCCAGCTGCACCAGCTGCGTGGACGTGTGGGGCGTGGTGTACAGCAATCTTACTGTATTTTAATCTCTGATAATAAAAACCCCGAAACCAAAGAACGCCTCCAAGTGCTGCACCGCACTAACGACGGCTTTAAGGTTGCGGAATACGACCTAAAAGCAAGAGGTCCCGGTGACTTTTTGGGCAAACGTCAGCACGGGCTTCCACAGCTGAAGATTGCTGACCTCAGCTCCAATATGGACATTTTGATGCAGGCACAGCAAGCAGCTTGCGAGCTTAATGAATCTACCTTATCACAATCAGAGCAAGAGTTGTTGCAGCAAAGCATTAAACGCATTCTAAATCACGTCGGTGAGCAGCTAAACTAATCTTTATTTTATATAGGTAATAAAAAGCTCCCCGAAATGAAGCCGCTTTTAACATCGCAATTTTAGGAATATGAAAAAAATCCTAGACCCCACAAACAGTTTGTGGTAAAATAAACAAGAACACATTGATGTCACTTTTTATCTTCAAAGGAAAGAAGGAAATTACTATGAAAGTTGTAGTTACAAAGGATTATACTCAGATGTGCAAACTGGCAAGCCGCATTTTTGCAGCACAGGTTACCTTAAAACCAGAAAGTGTTTTGGGACTGGCAACAGGTTCTACTCCAGTTGGAATGTACAAGGAACTGGTTGAAATGTACAACGAAGGTCGTGTGGATTTCAGCCATGTAAAGACAGTAAATCTGGATGAGTATGCAGGTCTTTCCGGTGAGAACGATCAGAGCTACCGTTATTTTATGAACAACAACCTGTTTAACCATATCAACATTGATAAAGACAACACCAACGTTCCAAACGGTACTGCTGCTGATTTACAAGCAGAGTGTGAGCGTTATGAGCAGGTTGTTGCGGATATGGGCGGCGTGGATATCCAGCTGCTGGGAATCGGAAACAACGGACACATTGCCTTCAACGAGCCATGTGAAGAATTCCCTGAAAAGACCCATGTGGTTGACCTGACCCAGAACACCATTGAAGCAAATGCAAGATTCTTTGCTTCTATGGACGAAGTTCCGAAAAAAGCACTGACAATGGGCATCGGCACCATCATGAAAGCAAAGAAAATTGTTCTGCTTGCAAACGGAGCAAAAAAAGCACAGACAATCTATGATACTGTATATGGTCCAATCACTCCAAAAGTACCTGCAAGCATCCTTCGTCTGCACCCGGATGTTACCATCTTTGTTGATGAAGAAGCAGGCGCAATGCTGAAAAAATAATGGAGAATCCATTTTTATATTCCGATACCAATAAGAGATACCACACCTTTAACTTTTTTCTCAAACAAAAATTCGGCTGCAAGGTAGCAAAAATATCATTGGATGCCGGCTTTACCTGCCCAAACATTGACGGAAGCAAAGGAGTTGGCGGTTGTACCTATTGTTCAGCAAAGGGCAGCGGAGATTTTGCAGGTGACAAAACCCTGAGCTTGCGTGAACAGTTTGAGCAGATTCGCAAGATGATGGGGAAAAAATGGGCAAACACAAAATATATTCCTTATTTTCAGGCACACACCAATACCTACGCTCCTCTGGAAGTGCTCAAAGAAAAATTTGAGGAAGCTCTGACCTTTCCTGATGTGGTGGGGCTTGCCATTGCAACCCGTGCCGACTGTATCAGCGATGCTGTTGCCGATTATCTCGAAGAGCTTTCACAGCGAACCTATCTGGAGGTAGAGCTGGGACTGCAATCGGTACATGATGTAACAGGTGAACGTATCAACCGATGCCATACATATGACGATTTTTTGAAAGGATACCAAAAGTTGTCAGACAGGGGAATCAATATCTGTGTACATATCATTGATGGCTTGCCTGGGGAAAACAGAGAGATGATGCTGGAAACGGCAAGGCGATTAAGCCACCTAAACCTTCACAGTGTAAAGATTCACCTTCTGCACGTCCTGAAAGGAACCGTGATGGCACAACAGCTGGAAGCGGGTGAGTTTGATCTGCTTTCCCGAGAGAAGTATGTCAGCATTGTGTGTGACCAGTTGGAACTGTTCCCGGCAGAGGTTGTCATTCAAAGAGTAACCGGTGACGGTGAAAAAGAATCTCTCATTGGACCGGAATGGAGCCTGAAAAAGCTGTGTGTTATGAATGAGATAGATAAAGAGCTTGTTTGCAGAAACAGTTATCAAGGCAAATATTTTAAATAAAAAATTCGGCAAGCCTTGTTTTAGGTGAGCCGGATTTTTTATTCTTCTTTTTTAAAAAAGCAGGTGACTTATTGGGGATTTGTGCTATAATGAGTCTGAAAACTTTTATGAAACCAGTTTTTCAATATATGGTAAAAAACGGAGGAAAGCTATGGAACATATGGATTATCAGCAGCACTTTGAACAGATATTCTGTGAGCATATCAAAAGAGAAGGCGCACAGCAGCTGCTTGAGTGGCTGAAAAAAACAGATTTCTTTACGGCACCTGCCAGCACGAAGTATCACTGTTCCTGCGAGCATGGTTTGGTCATGCACAGCATCAGCGTGTTTGAAACAATGCAGCAGTATTTTGAGGAAGGGGACAGCATGGAAAGCTTTGCCATCTGCGGACTGCTGCATGATGTGTGCAAATCACAGTTTTATAAAGTGAGTACCCGAAACGTAAAAAATCCTGAAACAGGTCGCTGGGAACCACAGGAGTATTATTCCATCGAGGACCAGTTTCCTTATGGACACGGGGAAAAATCGGTATTTTTGATTGAGCGGTTTTTAAGATTAAAACCATCAGAGGCAGTGGCAATCCGTTGGCATATGGGCGGTTTTGATGAAGCGGCAAAAGGCGGCAGCTATGCCATCAGCCATGCGTATGAAAAATATCCTCTGGCAGTTAAATTGCATCTGGCAGACCTACAGTCTACTTATCTAAAGGAAAAAGGAACATCGGGTGTCATCAAAAAATAGAGGAACAAAACTGCGGTGCAACTTGAGAAAATATTTGAGCAGGGAAGGATTTGTTATTTCATGGATTATTCAATGTGGATTTTGTTTGCCTGTGTGTTTTTAGGCGGTCTGGTCGATTCGATTGCCGGTGGCGGCGGTCTTATCACACTTTCTGCATATTATGCGGTAGGTATTCCGCCCCATGTTGCTTTGGGAACCAATAAATTTGCTTCCAGTGTTGGCACGCTGACAGCATCACTGCGGTTTATCAAAGAACATCAGGTAAATTTTAAAGTAGCGGCTGTCGCTTCTGTGTCAGCGTTGCTGGGCTCCCCGATAGGGGCAAAGTTAGCAATGTCCATTGACGAAAAATATCTGCGATATGTTTTGCTGATTGCTGTACCGGTCATTGCAGTGATGATTTTAAGAAAAAAAGATTTTGGCGAGGAAAGGGAAAAAGAGCTTCCGCTTTTACATGCAATTTTTCTGTCTCTTGCTGTTGGTTTTGCCCTAGGATGCTATGACGGATTTTTTGGGCCGGGAACCGGAACTTTCTTAACACTACTTTTTAATACCGTTTTGGGAATGAATATTCTTCGTTCCTGCGGAACCACTAAAATCGTCAATCTCTCTTCCAATGTGGCAGCACTGATTACCTATGCAATGAACGGAAACGTTATGTTCGGAATCGGTTTGCAGTGTACAATCTTTTCTGTTTTGGGAAACTGGGTCGGTTCAGGCTTGGCTTTGAAAAACGGTGTAAAGATTGTTCGCCCCATCCTCATTGTAACAATGGTTCTCTTGCTGATTAAGGTGGCAACAGAGATGTTTTAAAAGGTACAGGACAGAAGGGAGGATACTATGCCTGCATTTGTAACACATGAATTATTTGGAACACAGGTTTTTTCAATGCTGGATGAACCAATCCAAGAAATGTTGGAGATGAATCCGGCACCATATTTCTGGGGACTTCAAGGACCGGATTTATTGTTCTTCCGAGATGCTATTTTGGGAAGAAGCTTACTGAGAAAATACGGAAATATCATGCACGCCATGAAAACTGATGAATTGTTTACCGCTTTGAGCTGCTATTTAAATGTTCATCGGGGCAGAGCCGAATATGAAACCCTTGCATCATATATTTTAGGATTTGCAGGGCATTATTGTCTGGACAGAGAAAGTCACCCATATATTTATTTTAAACAGATGCAAAAGGAACAGGTCCTTGACCCTGATGCGGGAAGAGGAACTCATTTTCGTATCGAGAGCGATATTGACACTGCTTTTTATGAGATGAAACGCGGGAGAAATATCCGAAACTATCGTCCCTCAAAAAGGCTGTACGGTGCAAAGTGGGAACATCAAATTATTGCACAACTGTATGTAACGATACTTTGGGAGGTGTACGGAATACGGGTAAAGTCCTCCGAAGTGCAGAAATGCTTTGAGGAAAACTGGAAGATCTTGCCGCTTTTGATGGACCGTCAAGGAGGTCTGTACCGTTTGGTGGGTGCTGGAGAGGCTTTATTAAACCTGCCAAATATGCTTTCTCCTCATATCCGCCGAAAACAGGTGAAAGAAGATATTTTAAATATGGAGCAAGAACAGTGGTTTAATCTGGAAACTCCCGAAAAGTTGGATAACAGAAGTTTTCCGCAAATTTTTTATGCAGCTGCTTATCAGGCAGTGGACATGATGGAAAATCTTTACAGCTGTTCTTGTCATGGGGTAGTATATGAACCCAAAAATCTGAAATCGTTTGATAACGGTTCTCCGGACGCACTTCACTTTCAGTAAAATAAAAAAGCGAAAGTGTCATCTGATAGATAAACAATAGAAGAAAGGTCTGACAATTATGCAGATAAACTGGACAGAAGAACGTAACTTGACAATGTTGACCGACTATTATGAATTTACCATGTCCAATGGATATTTTATCAATGGCATGAAAGACAAGATTGCTGTCTTTGATATGTTCTTCCGTAAAATTCCGGATAACGGCGGCTTTGCCATTTTTGCGGGATTGGAACAACTGGTGCATTACCTGAAAAATCTTCATTTTACAAAGCAAGATATCGAATATTTTAGAAGCAAAAAGATTTTTCACGAGGATTTTTTAAATTACCTTGAAAACTTTCATTTTGAATGCGATGTATGGGCAATGGAAGAAGGAACACCAATGTTTCCAAATGAACCGATTGTAACCATCAAAGGTCCTGTTATTCAGGCACAGCTGGTGGAAACTATGGTTCTTTTAACCATCAACCATCAGTCCTTGGTTACAACCAAAGCCAACAGAATGGTTCGAGCCGCTGGGGACAGAATGATTATGGAATTCGGTTCCCGTCGTGCACAAGGCTATGATGCAGCAATTTTGGGTGCAAGAGCAACTTATATCGGTGGATGCGGAGCAACAGCCTGTGCAATCACCGACCGTGATTATGGAGTTCCGGCTGTCGGAACAATGGCACACAGCTGGGTGCAGATGTTTGACAGCGAGTATGAGGCATTCCGCTCTTATGCAGAAATTTATCCATACGACTGTACCCTGTTGGTTGATACTTACAATGTTTTAAAATCCGGTATCCCAAATGCAATCAAGGTTTTTGATGAAGTCGTTGTACCAAAGGGATTCCGTCCCAAAGGTGTTCGCATTGACAGCGGTGATATTGCTTATCTTTCCAAGAAAGCAAGAAAAATGCTGGATGCAGCAGGCTATTCTGATGTTAAAATCGTTGCTTCCAACTCTTTAGATGAATATATTATCCGTGACCTCTATTTGCAGGGAGCAAAGATTGACAGCTTCGGAATCGGTGAACGCTTAATTACCAGTAAGTCTGACCCTGTATTCGGCGGAGTTTATAAACTGGTTGCCATTGAAAAAGACGGGGAATTTATTCCAAGAATTAAGGTAAGCGAAAGTGTAGAAAAAATCATCAATCCTCATTTTAAAAAGCTGTATCGCTTCTTTGATGAAAACGGCAAGGCTGTTGCAGATTATGTTTGCGTACACGATGAAGAATTGGATACAGAGCATCCAATTACCATCACCATCTTTGACCCATTGGCAACATGGAAAAAATGCACACTGAAAAATGTGTATGCAAAAGAAATGCTCAAGCCGATCTTTAAAAAAGGCGAGTTGGTTTACAATCTGCCAAGCATTCAGGATATTCGCCGTCACTGCAAAGAGCAGGTGGATTCTCTTTGGGAAGAGGTAAAGCGTTTTGAAAACCCACATAACTACTATGTAGACCTTTCTCCAAAACTTTGGAAGATTAAGCAGGAACTTCTTGCTGATTTACAAAAATAAAAGATATTGCTTTATTTTTGAAGTGACCTCAAAAAGTTAGACCATATTGTTAAGTGGAAACAGCTTTCATTTTAAAAAGGGCTTGTTGTCTGTAAAATTAGACAACAAGCCCTTTCTTTTGCTCAAATATTTTTTGTTGCACTGAATCCACTTTGTTTTAAAGTGTTTTGTCGCATTCGATTTTACAGGTGAATCAGCTCACTTGTAAGGAGAACTAAATTTCCCATTCACAGCATCATCTAAATGTTTGTTGCTCCATCCTCCCCTCTTTGTTTTTCCCAATATATCCATAACCACGTTTTAAACTATGATTTTAAATCCCTTTTTCTTCTATAAAAATCACCCCATCTATCAGATAGTAAATTACCTACTGTCTAACAAACGGGGTGCTGCTTTATTTTTTCTCTTTATTTTTCAATCTTATTTTGTTTTACCGTCCAAAGCATTCTTTACAATCTCTTTTGCCTGATCGTTCTTTGGAGAGATAACAACAACGATATAACGTCCTTTTTCCATAACAACGGCACTGTCAAGCTTGCTCATTTCTTCCGGCTTGTAATCTTCATAACGAACTTTCAAATCATTGATGCGGTCATTGATCAGTGCTTTTACTGCTGCAACCTGGTCTTCTTCCTTTACCTGGAACATTGCAATTTCATCTGCATTACCGGTAGCGTAATCACTCATATAGATAGCATAGTTTTCCAGTGTTGCCGGGTCAATATAGTAATAGTTGTTCAGTGCAGCTTCACCTTGTTTTTGCATATTGCTTGCAGAGAAGTCAATAGCACTTGTCAGATTGCTGTACAATTCATCAAAAGAAAGATAGCTTTCTTTCTTGCCGCATCCTGCAAAACTCAGTACCATCATAGTTGCTGCCAAGGTCATTGCCAAAATTTTTTTCAGTTTCATCTTTTTATTCCTTACCTTTCCGTTAAAATAATTGTCCTTATTTTTTTTCGATGGTGTGTGTCTTTAGATAATCAAACCACTTGTTATAATATTTGCCACCAAAGTGCATACCATCTCCGTTAGAATCCTCTGGCAGACACCCTTTATCATCTTTGATTGCCGAAGCAACATCAAGATAATAAATTTCTTCCTTTTCTGCCATCTCAACAATCAGCTCATTGTAACGATTGATTTTCTCGTTAGAAATATCATCTCTGGATTCATCAAATTTCTGTGTAACCGGAAGAATCGACTGGACAAAAATCTGGCTGTCCGGGTGCTGCTTCTTTACCTTCTCCACAAACTTTGTGTAAACATCGGTAAAATGTTCCTCAGTAAACCAGCCAACACCGTTTGCACCGAACATAATATAAATTTTTGATGGGTCAGCTTGCTTTAAAGCTCCCATCACTGTGGTGTTTCCTTCTGCTGTACGAATCTGGTTGTCCGTAAAAACATTATCCAGATTGATTCCCCTTGCGGCAACAACTGTTGCATTGCTCATAATCTCATACAGCTTAATTCCTTCGGTAATAGAATCCCCCACGAAAACCGCATCATCAAAGTATTCATCAGAAACACTGGAACCCGTATTAGCAACCAGCGCCGAAGATTTCAAAATTCTGTCTGAGGTCATTGTTACCACATCGCCGGTCTTTTCCGGATTTTTAGTTGCAGAAGATGTCAGTTTTAAATCCTCTTTAACTTCCCCTTTGGCCCCTTCTGGATTATCTTTACCCTGTTCCGCCTTATTTTTTTCCTCGTTTAAAGGCTCCGGCTGATGGGTTGGTGTTTCTTTCGGAACATCTGTATTTTGCTCTGCTTGTGCCTGAAGCTGATCCTGATTTTTTTTCTGTATTTTTTCCCAGTACACTGCTGCTCCCAAGGCTGCTGCAAGCGAGATGATCAGGACAACAAAAAACGTAGCTATCGCCTTTTTCCTGTCCCTTTTGCGATGTGCATAAATATTGGATTTGCTGTACAACGCTCCGCCTCCTTATTGGTTTCCACAAGCTTTCTTGCAGAAAAGTATCTCTTTCATAATATACTACATGCATCATAAAATGTAAATAGTACATTGTAAAATTTATAAAAATTTACAATGTTTTACTTTTATAAAATATAATTTACCTCCTAAAACATTTTATCCGATTTTTATCAAAAAACACTTGACTTTTAAAATTATCAGTGGTATAATAAATGACGTTGAATCGATGCAGTCAACATAATTGAATATGCGAGTGTGCTGGAATAGGCAGACAGGCACGTTTGAGGGGCGTGTGTCTTCGACGTACGAGTTCAAGTCTCGTCACTCGCACCA
>JAHHTY010000060.1 GCA_020024325.1 Negativibacillus sp. | reverse complement strand
GTTTTATACTCATTTGGGAATTATCTTTATATTTTTTCCTTTGCAGAGCACGAGATTATTTTCACATATGTGAAAATAATCTCGTACCCCGCAAAAACATTCCTTTTCTACAATATAAATTTGTAAATAATGGTTAATTTTTATTCTTTATTCTATAACATAATGAACAAATTAACTTTGATACTTTATGCTTTAATTACCCAAAGTATTAAAGAAAGGTTTAGAATAACTTGAGAATAAATTTCTTTTATTTATTCTACTCTGCAAAAACATTAAGAACACAAAAAGACTGCCGTATTTAACCAGCAGTCTTTTGTGTTTAAATTAACGTATGTGCCCATTTTTTACTCTTAAAACGAATCATAGAGAAAATCAGTTTGACCCATTCTTCAAAAAATACCATTGCAACAACGATATGCAGCGGCAATTTCAAAACCAAAACGCCTATAAATGCCAGTGGAACACCAATCACCCAAACACCCAGCAAATCTAGGAACATACAGATTTTAGTATCCCCACCCGAACGCAGGATACCACAGAACAGTACATAAGTGAACATTTTTGGCAGCATATAAATTGCATACACCGTAATGGTTTTTGCCAGCATGATATTTGTTTCCTGGTCGAAATCGTACATAGCGATAACTCCGCTGCGAGAGAAGAAAAGTGCTGTGGAAACTACTACATTGACAACAAAGGTCATCTTCAAAAAGGCAACTGCATAGTCATATGCCTTATCCTCATTTTTTCTTCCCAATTCATTGCCAATCATAACAGCACTTGCATTGCCAATCCCGAAGAACAGACACTGGAACAAATCGTTAATGGTGGAAGCTACCTGAACAACTGCAAGTGCAGAAGCCCCCAACATACCATAGGCGATATAGTAAACCGAGTTTCCTAAACTCCAACCACCTTCGGATACAATAACCGGCAAAGATGTTTTCAGTACTTTGCTAAACAGCTTACGGTCAAAGCTAAACAGATCGTGTGGCTTTCCTGCCAGCGGATGCTCTTTCTGACTATACACACAGATGAACATCAGAACAAACTCCACTATACGTGCAATCAGCGTTGCCCAAGCTGCACCCTTTACCCCCATCTTTGGCATACCAAACTTACCAAAAATCAGCACATAGTTAAGTCCCAGGTTAATAAGCAACGACAACGTATTGATAATAGTCGGTACTTTCAACATATGAATTGCCCGACAATTAAAGTTGATTGCAAACGACATAGAAGTACAAAAATAAGAAAGTGCGACAATGTGCAGATACTGGGTTCCCAGCTCGATGACACGTGGTTCCGAACTAAATAAGCCCAAAACCTGTGGTGCAAAAAATATGGCAATCGCTGTAAATAGCAGCGACACCCCACCACCTAAAATAATATCAATTCCTAATGTGCGTCGGATATTTTTTATATCCCGAACTCCCCAATATTGAGAAACATAAACGGAAGCTCCACTGTAAATACCAAAGCACAAGCTGGAAAAAACAAAGTACAATCTATTGGCTGTTCCGACAGCCGCCAGCTCATCAACACCCAGTTTGCCAATCATAACAGTATCTGCCATATTTAAACCGATACTGATCAAATTCTGAATGACAATCGGAATTGCAATCGTCAATACTGTTTTGTAAAATGTTTTGTCCAAGTGATTTTTTTTCATTTCTTCCCTTCCTTCCCTCAGCCTATAATCAGTCATATTTTCTGATAACTGACAATTTACTTTATTTTTATCCCAAGAAAACAGTAGTCTATCTTTTTAATTATATCAGATTATTTTTTCTTGACAATAGATTTTCTTCTATTATTCGCTGCAATTTTCCATGAAATGAAAATATATTTTTAATGTTTTAAAAATAAAACACTAAAGCATCAGAATTTCCATCCTACTATAACATTATAAATTACATTTACATAATTGTTACACCCATTAAAAAATGCACCCATTTTCGGAATAAGATAAACTGTTTTCAGTTTTATCCTATTCAGTCAATAAAGTGCATTTTTCATTTTATTTTTATTATAATACTACACGTTTAATTTACTTTGCATTTCTTCTTGTTGGAACTGTTTTGAGTAGAGGTCGTGGTAATATCCAGCTTTCTTTAACAGACCTTCGTGTGTTCCCTGCTCAACAATCTTACCGTCCTTCACCACCAGAATTAAATCTGCCTGTCGAATGGTTGAAAGTCGGTGTGCAATCAGGAAAGAGGTTCTTCCCTCCAACAGTTTCATGGTCGCTTTTTGAATTAGCTGCTCGGTTTGTGTATCAATCGAACTGGTTGCTTCATCCAAGACAAAGATTGCCGGATCTGCCAGAACAGCTCTGGCAAAAGAAATCAACTGTTTTTCTCCGGTCGAAAGTTTATCTCCGCCTTCACCAACGTCACTGTCATATCCATTATCCAGATGTTCTACCACAGTATCTGCCGACACTGCTTTTGCCGCAGCTTTCACTTCTTCGTCCGTTGCGTCCAAACGTCCGTATCGAATATTATCCATAACAGTACCGGAGAAAAGATGAGGGTTTTGTAAAACATAACCCAATCTGCTGTGCAGCCACAGCTGGCTTCTTTCTCGATAATCTTTTCCGTCAATGAGGATTCTGCCACCGGTCGGTTCAAAAAATCGGCAGGCAAGGTTTACTAGGGTCGATTTGCCTGCACCGGTTTCACCAACGATTGCTACATTGGTTCCTGCCGGAATCTTTAAGTTAAAATGGCTGAGTACTTCCTCATCTCCATCAGGATATTGAAATGAAACATCATCAAACTCAATATCTCCACGAATCGGCTCCCAGTTTTCTTTTTTGGGTGTAAAACTGTCACCATATTTTTCCACAACTTCGGGTGAATCCACAATATTCGGCTGCTGATCCAACAGCTGCATTACTCTCTCGATGTTCGGCTGTACCGAGATAATATTTGCAAGCACCCTTGCCATCTGCTGAATTGGCTCGAAAATTGAAATTGCATAGGTTGTAAATGCTGAAAGCGTACCGATCAGCATTGCATTTTCCAGCACAAGATTCCCGCCGCGCACCAGAACAATAGCTGTTGCCGCAGAACTTGCAAGCATAACCAGAGGAATATATATCGCATTTAGCCCTGCTGCTTTCACCGAAGCTCTTCTCATTTCTCCGGTTAAATCTGCAAACTCTTCGGTATTCTTATCCTCAATCACCAATGTTTTCGACGTTTTTGCTCCCATAATACCTTCGTTATAAGAACCGGTAATACGGGAGTTGATGGAACGAACTTTTCTGTTCCAAAATAAAATCTTCTTTTGGAAATAGGTTGTCAATACTGCAATGATTGGAACGATAATCATAACCATCAATGCCAGACGCCAATCCAGCATTGCCATAGAGATAAAGGCAAATAAAACATAGGTGATTGCCCATAAAATATCAACCAAATCCCATGCAGTGATTGATGCAATGCGGTTTGTATCACTCATAACCCGAGCAAGAATATACCCTACCGGTGTTACGTTATAATACGAAAAAGAAAGAGTCTGCAAATGCACAAAACACGCCTTTTTTAAATCCCGTCCCATACGCATTTCAACTTTCATTGCCCCTAGTGTATAGAACACAAAGCAGAGAACCTGTGCAATAATCACTACAAGATACATAGCAATAAACGGTCGAAATCCTGACAATGTCTTTGCTTCAATAAAATGGTTAACTGCATATCGTTGAAACAGTGGCAGTGTTACATCCATTAGCGACATACCAATATTTGTAAGCACAATTACTAGCAGCAGTTTTCTGTATGGTTTTGTAAAAGGAAGTAACCTTTTCCAAATTGATAATTGAAACGATTTATTGCTTTGCGGAGCATCATCACGGTTTTGGTTTTCCATAACTTCACCTGCTTTCTATTTTATTCTCGACAGTTTTCTGTGGAGTCAGTGCTCTGACGCAGCAGCTCTCTGTCGGCGTTATTCATCTGAATCTGATAAATATCTTTGTAAATTCCTTCCCTGGAAATCAATTCTTCATGAGTTCCAATATCTGCTACTTTTCCTTCATCCAATACAAGAATCCGGTCTGCCTGCATCAGCGTGGTGATACGGTGAGAAATCAGAATTGTAGTTGCGCTTCCCATCTTTTCTTTAAGCTCGTGACGGATTTTTGCATCGGTTTGGGCATCCACAGCAGAAAGAGAGTCATCAAAAATCATGATAGGAGCATTTTGGGTCAACATTCTTGCAATCGCCACACGCTGCTTTTGTCCACCGGACAGGGTAACGCCTCTTTCTCCAACGATAGTATCATATCCGTTGCTGAAACTTTCAATCGCTTCATCCACACAGGCAGAGCGTGCTGCTGCACGAACATACTCCATCATTGCATCAGTATCTCTGTTCTTTTCCGGGAAGGTAATACCGATATTTTCACCAATGGTTCGAGAAAAGAGGAACGGCTCCTGCAAAACAATCGAAACATTTTTTCTAAGGTGTGACAGTTTCATTTTGCTGATGTCCACTCCGCCGATTGTAATTTTTCCGCTTCCTTCCTCCAAATCATACAGACGGTTTAGCAGATGCATCAGGGTTGTTTTACCGCTTCCTGTTCCACCCAAAATGGCAAAAGTGCTGCCTGCCGAAATTGTAAAGGAAACATCATCCAATACCGGTTTTTGATTTTCATATCCAAAGGTAACATGGTCAAAAACAATATCCCGATTCATTGGTGGTGTCAGGGCTTCCGGTGGTTCTTTCTCCGGTTCTGCCTGAAGGATATATCCAATACGATCAATAGAAACTCCGGTTTTGCTCATCTCTGCTAAAATTTTACCCAGTCCCCTTACCGGCCAGCTTAATGTTGCATTATAGGACACAAAGGCAAGGAACTCACCCAATGTAATCTCTCCATGTACTGCGCTCACTGTTCCCACACAGATAACAGCAAGCACCTGAACTGCCATAATAAGGTCGCCTGTACTCCAGAATGCTGTCATCATACGACCCAGACGAATCCACATTTCTGAGAAAGCGGAGTTTTTTTCTGAAAATCTTTCAATTTCATAATTTTCTCTGCCAAACGCCCGAACAACTCGAACTCCTGTCAAGTTTTCCTGTACCACTGAGGATAAAACACCCTCTGCTATATCTGCATCCATAAAACGCTTGGAAATTTTGGAGCTGAAGTAAAAAGAATAAAACATAATGATTGGTACAAAGACAACAGCAACTAAAGAAATTTTCACATTCATGGAAAACATAATTGCCACTGTCATCACAATCAAAAAGCTGATACGAAATACTTCAACCATCTGCGCACTGATAAAGTTACGAATTACATCTACGTCAGAGGTACATCTTTGGATAATCTCACCGGTCTGATGAGAAGTGTGCCATGCAAACGGTAATTTTTGAATATGTCCATATAGCTCATCACGCAATGCTTTAATCGAATTTTCTGATGCTCTTGCTGTATTAAACCTTGCAAAAAAGCTGAATAATCCTGATAGTATCGCTGTTACAAGGACTGCAATAGCTGCAAACATCAGCATTTTTCCGGGTTCACTTTTAGCAAATTCCGCAAGTCCCAAACGGGTAATCCATGACGGAAGCTCCCCGGAGCCCAGTACCGAATCGACAGTAACACGAATAATCTGCGGTGTCAGTGAATTAAACGCTGTATTCAGCATAGAGCAGAGCAAGCCCAGTGCAAACAGCCACATGTTCTTTTTGACAAAACGGAATACCAGCCTTGCTGCTGTTTTCTTGGTTTGATTTTTCTGCAAACAAATCACTCTCCTATCCTTTCAAACAAAATCCCCGGTTCTAAAATCAGCCCTTATTTTCCCCCTTTATTTTTTGCCCCTCTTAAAACCATTCTGCAAAAAGAACCACTTTTCCCGATTTGGCTCTTTTCTCCGACAAGATAACGGAAAATAAAAAGACACCTCCGTTTTAATACAGAGGTGCCTCATAAAACAATATCGCAGTCATGTATTGCCACACAACCACACAGCAAATAAATTCTGCTTAACAGCAGACAGATTGTGGAGGCTGTACAGACATTCCCCTGTTATTTTCTTTTCTATTATAGTTGTTATAGAATGTAATGGTCATGTCGTTAACCTCCTTTGTATATTTTTACTGTGAATAATTTCCTGAAACCTTTCTCACTATACTCCAACTCTAGAAAATTGTCAAGAATATTTCATCACCAATAACATTTTTTTACTTTTACGAGAAATAGTTTGTTGCAATTTGTTTATATTTCATAAGTTTATGGGTTTCTTATAAAAATACTTTCTGCTTTCGACTCATTTTCAATATCCATAGTAATGCGGTACAGTCCCAATGGTACTGTCAATTCTTGAGCAAAGTGCAAATATTCCGACTCATCTTCTCCCAAAAAACGGATTGCTAGTCCACAACTGGTTGAAATGACCCTTGGTGTTGGCATAATTTTAATATCGAAACGTTCCTTTGCCTTTTTTTCAGTTTCCATTGTATCGGTTGTATTATAAAATGACATTGCATAATAAGTTTTACCCATATTTTTCTCTCCCAACAAAATATAGAACTTTCCAATACTATCTATTGTGCCACAACATTCTGCCTTGAGTCAATGGCTGCTTCTTCTATATCTTATTGTTTTTTATAATACATTTGTGCTTTTTGATAGAAAACATAAATCATATTTTCCATATCTCTCGATTGTATCGTTCGATGGTGCGGTCCGCAGAAAAATATCCTGCTTTTGCGATATTACTTAACATTTTCTGACTCCAGGCACGGCGATTTTCATAATCGCACAGCATTTTTTCCTTAACCGCAATATACTCTTTTAAATCCAACAAGGTCATAAACCAGTCTTTAGAAATCAGCTCTTTATACAGTCTAAACAGAGATATTGGATTGCCTAAATTTATCACTTCCTTGCTAATGATAAAATCAACTAAACGTCCTATCTCTTTGTCGGCTGCATACATCTTTCCGGCGTGATAACCCTTTGTTTCATATAAATTCATAACCTCTTTACTGGATTTTCCGAAGATGTAGATATTTTCATCTCCTACTAAATCATAGATTTCCACATTAGCCCCATCCATTGTACCCAAAGTTACTGCTCCGTTAAGCATCATCTTCATGTTGCCCGTTCCGCTCGCTTCTTTGGATGCAAGGGAAATTTGTTCAGAAATATCGCAAGCAGGAATCAGTTTTTCCGCATAGCTGACATTATAATTTTCTACCATAACAATCTTTAGATATGGACTTACTTGAGGGTCATTTGCAAACAGCTCCTGCAAACAAAGAATCAGATGGATAATATCCTTTGCAATGGTATAGGCCGGGGCTGCTTTTGCACCGAAAATCATTGTGATAGGCCGTAGTGGCAGATTTCCTTTTTTTATTTCAAAATACTTCCAGATTGCATATAAAGCATTCATCTGCTGACGCTTATATTCATGCAGGCGTTTGATTTGAATATCATAGATAGAATCTGCCGAGATGCAAATTCCCGATTTTTTCTCTAATTCCCGAGCTAGTTTGATTTTGTTTTCCTGTTTTATCTTCTGCAGAGCAGAAAGCAGGCAATCATCATCAATCCAATTCGTCAATTTTTCCAGCTGCTGTGCATCCTGCTTCCAGCCCTCTCCGATATAAGCAGTTATCAGCTCAGATAACTTTGGATTGCACAGCATCAACCAGCGTCGAAATGTGATACCGTTTGTTTCATTATGGAATTTTTTCGGATAGAGCTGATAAAATTCTGACAGCTCACTGGATTTTAAAATATCAGTATGTAATTTCGCCACACCATTCACCGAAAATCCATAGTGAATGTCAATATGCGCCATATGCACCTGGTGGTTTAAATCAATGATGTCTGTTTTTTGATAAGGAGAAATCACCTTTGCACGTTTATCCAAATGTTCAATAATGGGAACAAGCTGCGGAACAACCTGTTCTAAATAGCTCAGCGGCCACTTTTCCAGCGCTTCTGCCAAAATAGTATGGTTTGTATAAGCACAGGTTTCACTGACGATTCTCACTGCACGATCCAGGTTAATGCCCTCTTCAGTCAAAAGTCGTATTAACTCCGGAATAATCATGGTCGGATGGGTGTCGTTAATCTGGATAACGGCTGCTTTAGAAAGTTCTTCCAAAGAATATCCCCTGTTTTTTGTTTCCTGTATCATCAGTTGAGCGGCTGCACTGACTAAAAAATATTGCTGATAAATTCGTAAGAGCCTTCCTTCTTCGTCACTGTCATCGGGATACAAAAACAGCGTTAAATTATGCTCAATATCTGTTTTATCAAAGTTGATTCCTTGCTTTACCAGTTTTTCCTCTACCTGCTCTAAATCAAATAACCTTAATTTAGCACAACTTTCAGAATGATATCCGGTAACATTCAGCTCATATAATCTTGCCTGTACTTCGGTTGTACCAAAATAAACCGGAAAAACGGTTTCTGTTTTTTTAAGCCAGCTTTGTGGTTGTATCCACTTATCCGGATGTTCTTCTTGTTTGTTATTTGATAAATATTGACGAAACAGCCCAAAATGATAATTTAAACCAATTCCATCACCATAAAGTCCCAGTGTTGCAATCGAATCTAAAAAACAAGCTGCCAGACGTCCCAATCCCCCATTTCCTAAAGAAGGTTCCGGCTCTGTTTCTTCCAGCTGAGAAAGATTTTTCCCATGCTTTTCTAATATCTTCTGTGCTTCTTCATATAACCCAAGATTTAACAAATTATTTCCCAGCAGTCTGCCTATCAAAAATTCAGCTGAAATATAGTATAGCTTCCGCCCTTTTTCTTTGCGTGGCTTCATCGACTGTGTTCTATCTTTTACAAAGCACAACAGAGCTTCATACAGTTGTTCTGATGTACAGCTATCCAAATTTTTACTAAAATGCTCATTTAAAAAAAACTGCAAATATTCCTCCATCTATACAGCCTCTCTTTTTGTTTATTTCTTATCTAAAATTACCGCACGTATATTCTTTTTTCGTTTTGGAAGACGCCAAGTTGCCTGATTTAAACTATAAATTTTCTTTGCTAATTTCTCATCGGCTGCTCCTTCGCTCATTCTCCATGACCAATTCCCTCCGACAGTAGACGGCGTGTTCATTCTTGCTTTAGAGTCAAGCGACAAAAAATCTTGCATCGGAGCAATGGCAAGTTCACAGGGACTAGTCCATGCTGTGCGTATCATTGCCCAGGAAATATCCTTTTTCCTGTCTATACCCATATATTCTCTTGCTTGATTCCATTCCTTCGAGTTTAAATTTTCAGCCCATCCCAGACTGGTATCATTATCATGGGTTCCGGTATACATAACAGCTGTTTTAGGGCAGTTATGCGGCAAATAACTGCTTTCCTCATTTGGAGAAAAAGCAAACTGTAAAATTTTCATGCCCGGAAAACCACACCAATCTCGCAGCTGCTCCACATCTCTAGTGATTGTACCCAAATCTTCTGCAATCAACTGCACATTCGGTAACTGACGACGCATCTTGGAAAACAGTTTTTTCCCTGGTCCTTTTTCCCACCGACCATGTTCCGCTGTTTTCTCCTTTGAATTGACAGCGTAGTATCCTGCAAAACCACGAAAATGATCTATACGGGTAACATCAAACAATCGACTCATCCCGGCAATTCGTTCAATCCACCACTCAAACCCTTCTTGCTCCATTACATCCCATCGATAAAGAGGATTTCCCCAAAGTTGTCCTGTTTTAGAAAAATAATCCGGTGGGCACCCTGCCACACGAATGGGTTTAAAGTCCTTATCATATTCAAACAATCTGCTGTTTACCCACGTATCACAGCTATCCTGTGCCACGTAAATCGGAATATCTCCTATCAGTTGTACTCCTTTTTGATTGCAATAAGTTTTTAATTCCTTCCACTGAGTATAAAACAGATATTGCACAAAGCAATGATATTTTATCTCTTTTTCCAGTTCTTTGCGATAACGTTCCAATGCCGATTTTGAGCGTGAACGAATGTCAGCCTCCCAATTTTGCCAAGATTTTCCGCCGTTTTTTTCCTTGATTGCACAATATAAAGCGTAGTCACTGAGCCATTTTTTCTCTTGCCGACAAAATCGCTCTACTTTTTCCCAGTGTTCTGTTTTTTGTGCTCTATTAAAAGCCATACGTAGAGCCTTCTGTTTTGAGCTTTCCACTTCTTGAAAACAAACCTCTTTCTTTTTTCCCCATGAAAAGCTCTCACATTCTTTTGTTGTCAGCCATCCCAATTCTATCAGTGGTTCCAAATCAATCAAATTCGGATTTCCGGCAAACACAGAATCCGACTGATAGGGCGAGTTTCCGTACCCTGTTGGGCCAATCGGGAGAATCTGCCAATAGGACAACCCTGCTTTATAACAAAAATCAGCAAAGTTTTTTGCTTGTTTTCCTAATGTTCCAATTCCGTAATGCCCCGGAAGGCTGGTAATGTGCAGTAAAACACCGCTGCTGCGCTTCATTGTTCTCCTCCTTTTATTTAAAATTCACCTAAAAACCTTTTTAGAAGATTGTACCGCAAATCATATTATTTGTATAGTCCTACTCTTGTCTTTCCCTTTCCTTTTCATTAAAATTATTGGAAATAATTAACAATTATTTTTGATTATTTTTTCTGTATTTCATA
>JAHHTY010000006.1 GCA_020024325.1 Negativibacillus sp. | reverse complement strand
TTTTACGGTTTACTTTTCCTGCACAGGATTTTCACAATAAATGCAGCGATAAGTTTTTGATTTTTCATCAGCCATACGGAACGAGTGTGGCAGTTCCTGTTCGATAGTTGTGATACATCTTGGATTATCACAGTGCAGATGATTGATAACATCGCCGGTATCTCTGCACTCTGTTCCGTGATTTTCCGGTTCGTGGTCAAAAGGAGCCGGGGTAACTTTAAGCAGTTTCATAATCAGAGCCATACGGATGATTTTGCCAAAGAACACCTGTTTAAAGTAAGCTGCACGAGGGTCTTTATCTACTGCAACAGAAATTTCGTTAACGCGGGGCAGTGGATGCAGAATGCACATATCAGCTTTTGCGTGTTCCAGTTTTTCCGGTGTGAGGATGTAGCAATCTTTCAAACGCAGATATTCTTCTTCGCTTGCAAAACGCTCTCTCTGAACACGAGTCATGTAAAGAATGTCTAATTCAGGCATTGCTTCGTCCAGGCTCTGTACTTCGGTGTATGGGATTTGTTTTTTATCAAGAATTTCTTCTTTAATATAATCCGGAATTTTCAGTTCATCAGGAGAAATCAAAACAAAACGGATTCCTTCATAGCGAGATAGAGCGGTGATTAGGGAGTGTACAGTGCGTCCGAATTTCAAATCTCCGCACAAACCAACAGTCATGTGGTCCACTCTGCCTTTCAGCTGATGGATGGTCATTAAATCGGTCAGAGTTTGGGTTGGGTGCTGATGACCGCCATCACCTGCATTGATAACAGGAATAGGGGAATTCATAGCAGCAACCATTGGTGCGCCTTCTTTTGGATGGCGCATAGCAGCAATATCTGCAAAACAGCCAATAACACGGATGGTATCAGCAACGCTTTCTCCTTTTGAAGCAGAAGAAGAATCGGCAGAAGAAAAACCAATCACATCTCCACCCAATTCCATCATTGCAGATTCAAAACTGAGTCTGGTGCGGGTGCTTGGCTCATAAAATAAGGTAGCCAGTTTTTTACCCTTGCAAACCTGAGAATATTTTTGTGGGTTTTTGATGATATCATCGCCGACCTCAAGCAGCTGATCGATTTCCTCAACGGTAAAATCCATAGGATCAATTAAATGACGCATAAAATGACCTCCCGAATTTTTATCAAAGATAATAAAAGCCCTTCCACCGTCAAAAAGGCAGGGAAGGGCATAGTTTCAGTAAGATATTGCCAATGCCCTTTTCAGCCTCTCGGTGCTGTATTTAAAGGGAATTTTCTGATAATTAAGGATACTATAAGATGACATAAAAGTCAATAGTTCTGCAAAAAAACAATGTTAAAAACAAAGAAATTATCAGCTTTTATAAAATATGTTTAAAAACGAGGCAATACAGCGCTCGTTGCTCAGATGCTAAAAATGTGCTACACTAAAATTCGTACAATTGATTTTAAATTTTAGGAAAGGAAGATATGATGATACAAATGGATATTCCCGGTTGGGGAAAGCTGAAGCTTAAAAATTTAGTATTGGATTTTAACGGAACAATTGCAAAAGACGGCAAGTTAATTGAAGGAGTAGAGCCATTGCTCAGACAAATTAACGATTGTGGCATAGCTCTTTATATTATTACAGCAGATACAAACGGAACGGTGAAAAAAGAGTGTTCAGAGCTGCCGGCAGAAGTTTTGGTATACAAAAACATTGATGTAGCCACCAATAAAATGAAATTGGTACAACAGCTGGGAGCCGAACATACTGCAACTATCGGAAACGGCAGAAACGATGCAAAAATGTTCAAAGAAAGCGTATTATCTATTGCAGTTATCGGAAAAGAAGGGACTTGCACAGCAACAGCAATGCAAGCCGATATTTTAGTGACCGATATTCTCAATGCATTGGAATTATTTACACACATTAACCGCCTAAAAGCAACACTGAGAGGATAATCTTCCTATGATAGAATGAGGGAACATATCAAAAGCTCTCGGCATAGTATGTTGTTGTCAGGGGCAGATAAAAAGCTCCTGAAAAGTGAGGGGGATTTTTTATGCAATGCAATTCTTGTAACCAGCCTTATAATCAGTTTTATAATGATTCCGGTTCCCAGAACAATTCGCTTTCCGATTTCTTCCCGGCAGGTTATCGTATAGAGTCCGGCTACCCAAGATATCCATATTATGTCAGTGTTCCGGTATTTGTAGATGAAGAAGATAACGGCGATAATAACAATGATGATTATGGTAATTGCTGCCATTGTTGCCATTGCTGTTATTGTTGCCAGAATGACAGACCTTGTCCACGATCTGCGCAAAGAGATTCTTCAGGCGGATATAACCGCATCCGCTGTACTACTCAATTCTGCCGCTAGAAATTAAACCGCTGCAAAAAGGCACCCGCCTGCAGCGGGTACTTAAAAAGAATCCCTCCTCCCAAAATAAAACCCCTTGCTTTTTAAGCAAGGGGTTTTTAATATAAGTTTATTTGTTTAGCGATGCCATGCCTTCTTTGATACGCTTTACGGCTTCTTCTACATAAGCTCTTGGACAAGCAAGATTAACACGAACAAAGCCGCTTCCTTCAGAACCAAAGAGATGACCGCCGTTTAGGACAAGCCGACATCTTTCTTTAAAAAATGTATCAAGCTCATTATCAGTCATGTTCATTTCACGGCAATCTACCCATGCAAGATAGGTTCCCTCCGGGTTCCACATCTTTAAAGGAGTTATGGCATTTATCTCTTTACAAAAATAATTCATATTTTCTTTGATGTAAATGTTCAGTTCATCTACCCACTGGTCACACTCGGTATAGGCTGCGGTGACAACCGAATCAATAAAAGCATTCGGGTCACCAAGATGAAGTTTTTTCAGCAAAGTTTTGAATTTATTTCTCAAGCCCTCATTTTTGATGATAATGTTGGAAGCCTGAAGACCGGCAAGATTAAAGGTTTTGCTGGGGGCAGTGCAGAGAATGGTGCGTTCTGCTAAATCTCCGGAAATATTATTGATAACGATATGCTCTTTAAAAACAAGGTCATTGTGAATTTCATCTGCAATTAGATAAAGGTTGTGTTTTTGACAGAAAGCAACAATTTGCTCCAATTCTTCTTTTGCCCAAACGCGTCCAACAGGGTTGTGTGGGCTGCACAGCATGAAAGCTTTGGTTTTTGATGTAATTTGCTTTTCCATAGCCTCAAAATCAATGGTATAGTAACCATCGTTATTAAGAAGTGGGATTTCAAGCGGTTTTCTGTCAGAACAAGTGATAGCGTCACGGAAAGGACCGTAAACAGGGGACAACAGCATGACTTCTTCCCCGGGTTCAGTAACCGCCTGAACGCCTAATGTCAGTGCAATGACAACACCGGGAGTGAGGACAATCCAATCTTTTTCTATATGGAAATTGTGTCGGCGCTGCATCCAGTTGATGACAGCCTGATAATATTTGTCACTGAGCTGGCTGTAAGCATAGACATGATGGTTTGCACGGTTAACGAATGCATTATAAATTGGGGCAGGTGCCTCAAAATCCATGTCGGCAACCCACATCGGAAGAAGGTCCTGATTAGAAATTGAGTCCCATTTTATGCATTCGGTATTTTTTCTGTTATATTGATTGTCGAAGTTGTACATTTTAATGTCCTCCTATTTGGCAAAAATACCGCAGAATTAACAACAACTGAACATAAGAAGTATATACTTAAATTTTTTGAAAGTCAATAAATGAAAAGTGAAAACAAGAGGGTATTTTTTTGTATGATTTGTTTAAAATATTAAAAAATACTTTAGAATTGAAATTTCTCAAATGACAAGGAATGAAGCCTTACGCTGTTTGCCTGAAAAAACGGAAAGGTTAAAAAATAATTCTGTAATTTGCTTTTAGAACAGAAATATAAAAGTATGGTATAAAAGGTTTAACCTAAATAACTTTACAGATTTTATTGAATATCATAAAAAACCTAGGAAATATGGGAAAAACAGGATGTTTCAGAAAAAGAATAAGACAGCTTTGTAAAATCATTCCCTTGCTTTTGTATAAAAATCATTGTTTATTTTACATACCTTTAACAAAAAAAGGATTTTAGATTTTACGCATAAATTTTATACTAAAAGCATCCGAGGGGATAAAAGATATGAAAACAATTTGAACAAGGAATAAGGAGATTTTAAAATGAATTACAAAAAATTATTAACAGCAGTAGTTGCAGGTATGATGGTTATGAGTATGGCAGCTTGCGGTGGTGAAAAGGCAGCTCCACAAGAAGAAAACAAAACTACCACAGAGGAAAGCGCAAACCAGACAGAAGAAAAGAAAGAAAATGAAGAGCTTTCCGGAAGCGTTTCCACTAACGGTTCCACCTCAATGGAAAAAGTAATCGGAGTTCTGTCTGAACAGTTTATGAAAGATAATCAGGGCGTTACCGTTACTTACGACCCAACAGGTTCCGGTACAGGAATTGAAGCTGCAAAAACAGGTTCCGCTGACATCGGTCTTTCTTCCAGAGCTTTAAAAGAAGAAGAAACAGCTTCCGGCTTAAAAGAAACTACAGTTGCTTTGGACGGTATCGCAGTAATCGTAAATGCAGAAAACCCAGTATCCGATTTGAGCGTAGAGCAGATTGCACAGCTGTTCAAAGGAGAAGCAGACTGGAGCGCAGTTGGCGGAAGTGCAGATAAAGTAGCTTGCATCGGTCGTGAAGCAGGTTCCGGTACAAGAGATGGATTTGAATCTATCACAGAAACAAAAGATTCTTGTGTACTGACTCAGGAATTGACCTCCACAGGTGCTGTAATCGAAGCAGTAAAGAGCAACCCTAATGCAATTGGATATGCTTCCCTTTCCGCAGTTGAAGGAAAAGAAGGCATCAAGACTGTTACAGTTGGCGGTGTAGAGTGCTCTGAAGAAAACGTTCTGAACGGAACCTACAAAATTCAGAGACCATTTGTTATGGTAACTGCTGAAGATAAAGAACTCAGCAAAGAAGCACAGGCATTTATGGATTTTGCAACTTCCACCGAATCCAGCGACCTGATTCGCAGCGCAGGTGCAGTTCCAACCGCAAAATAAGCAAATGATTAAGGAGTATGCTTTATGCAGAATCAAAAAGCGCTGAATGTTCCGTATACAAAAGGAAGAAATGTAGGCGGCGATAAGGAAATGAAAGAAATTCCAGAAAATCGAAACAATATGAATCATAAAAAAGCAAGAGAAGCGTTGGAGATGGCGATGCACGCCATCTTCCTCTTGTGCGGAATTGTTGCAGTAGCCTTTGTTTTGCTGATTAGCATTTATTTGATTGTTTCAGGAATACCGGCTATAAAAGAGGTTGGACTGGTGGACTTTTTGTTTGGAGAAAGATGGGCACCAACTAACAAGGCAGATCCGGCTTATGGAATTCTGCCTTTTATCCTAACTTCAATTTATGGCACAGCAGGAGCGGTGGTTATCGGCGTTCCTGTTGGACTGATGACAGCGGTATTCCTGTCAAAGTCAGCACCTCCAAAACTTGCCGCAGTTATCCACACAGCAGTGGAACTGCTGGCAGGAATTCCTTCGGTTGTCTATGGTCTTGTCGGCATGATTGTGCTGGTACCGGCAATCCGAAATATTTTTGAGCTTTCTTCGGGTGCATCGTTGCTTGCGGCTATCGTTGTTTTGGCAATTATGATTCTTCCTTCTATAATCAATGTATCGGAAACAGCACTGAATGCTGTTCCGAAAGAGTATGAAGAAGCTTCTCTGGCTTTGGGTGCAACCAAGATAGAAACTATTTTTAAAGTGAGTATTCCGGCAGCAAGAAGCGGTATCGCAACAGCAGTTGTTTTAGGTGTAGGCAGGGCAATTGGTGAAGCGATGGCAATCATCATGGTTTCGGGAAATGTTCCAAATATGCCAGGACTTTTCACCTCAGTACGATTCTTAACTACTGCAATTGCTTCTGAAATGTCATATGCGTCCGCAGGCTCACTGCAAAAACAGGCATTGTTCTCCATTGGTTTGGTACTGTTTTTGTTCATTATGTTGATTAACGTCTTTCTTAATGTATTCATCAAAAATAAAAAGGAGGGTGACTAATTGATGAAAGAACTTTCATTCCGCCGAAAGGCTTATGACAGAACACTAAAAGTGTTAATGTACCTTTGCACCATAGTCACCTGTGCATTACTGGTATTTTTGATTGGATATATCTTTTACCGAGGTGCAGAAAGCCTTACATGGAAGCTTTTAAGCACACAAAGCAGTTATGTTAATAACAGCATTGGCATCCTCCCCAATATTTTAAATACCCTTTACATTATTCTGATTGCAATGGTAGTAGTTCTACCATTGGGAGTGGGAGCAGCCATTTACCTGACTGAGTATGCCACAAATAAAAAACTGGTAGCGGCAATTGAATTTGCAACTGAAATTTTAACAGGTATTCCTTCTATCATCTTTGGTTTAGTTGGAATGTTGGTGTTTATCCAGATGATGGGTCTAAAACAAGGTATCCTTGCAGGTGGTTTAACACTGGTTGTAATGATTCTTCCAACCATTGTCAGAACAACACAGGAAAGCCTAAAAACGGTTCCGCAATCTTATCGTGAAGGTGCGTTAGGCTTAGGAGCCGGAAAATGGCATATGATCCGTACCGTTGTTTTGCCAAATGCAGTGGATGGAATTATTACCGGATGCATCCTTTCGGTTGGACGAATTGTTGGTGAATCAGCAGCACTGCTGTTTACAGCAGGTTTTGGACTGGTGCTCAATGGTTTTGTGCAGTCACTTCAGTCTTCATCGGCAACTTTGACTGTGGCATTGTACGTTTATGCAAATGAACGAGGAGAAACAGCGGTTGCTTTTGCGATTGCAACCATCTTGTTGCTGCTGACCTTTTTCATCAATTTGGCAGCAAACATTGCCGGCAAAAAACTCAAGAAGGCAAAAGATTAAAAATATATTTGATACTGCTATGTTTTTGGCAGAAGAAAGGCATGGTTATAAAAGATGTCAACCATTATGTCAGCACAGGGACTTAATCTTTGGTACAGCAATAATCAGGCACTGTATGATGTGAATATGGAGCTGCCTGAAAATCAAATCACTGCACTCATCGGACCGTCAGGCTGTGGAAAATCCACATTTTTAAAAACTTTGAATCGAATGAATGACTTGGTAGAGGGAGTTCGCATCGAAGGAAAGATTTTCTACGGAGATCAGGATATCTATTCACCTCAGGTGGATACAACATGGTTAAGAAAAGAAGTAGGAATGGTGTTCCAGAAGCCAAACCCATTTCCAATGTCAGTATATGACAACATTGCCTATGGACCTAAATTGCAGGGAATCCGTTCCAAGGTACAGCTTGATGAAATTGTCGAGCGTTCCTTGCGTGGAGCTGCCATCTGGGACGAGGTAAAAGATCGCTTAAATAAAAGTGCTTTAGGTTTATCCGGTGGACAGCAGCAGCGTTTGTGCATTGCACGAGCTTTGGCAGTAGAACCAAAAGTACTGCTGATGGATGAGCCAACCAGTGCTTTGGACCCAATTTCAACCTCTAAAATTGAAGAACTGGCAGTAGAGCTGAAAAAAGAATACACCATCATCATGGTAACACACAATATGCAGCAGGCAGCCAGAATCTCGGATAGAACAGCCTTTTTCCTTTTGGGTAAGATGATTGAATACGGAGAAACAGAACAGATTTTCTCGATGCCAAAAGATAAACGTACCGAGGATTATATTACAGGAAGGTTTGGTTAATAGGATGAGAACTCAATTTGACGAGCAGCTGCGTCAGCTGAACATTGAACTGATTCGGATGGGAAGTCTGTGTGAGGAAGCAATTTCCATAGCAGCAAAATCTCTGGAAGGGGATTGCAAGGTACCGTTGGAACAGGTTTTCTCTTTGGAACACGAGATTGACCAAATGGAACATGATATTGAAACCAGATGTTTGAGAATGCTTCTTCAGCAGCAGCCGGTTGCAAGAGATCTGCGAGTTATTTCGGCAGCATTGAGAATGATTTCCGATATGGAACGAATTGGAGATCAGGCAGCCGATGTAGCAGAGCTGACAAAGTGTGTTACTGATACTGTAGCAGAGGGTAAAGTTCATATCACCAAGATGGCAAGAGCCGCAGTGAGCATGGTAACAGAAAGCATTGATGCCTTTGTTCGTGCTGATATTGACCTTGCACAGAAAGTGGTTTCTGACGATGATATTGTTGACGCACTGTTCACACAGGTAAAAGGAGAATTGCTGCAATCCTTAAAGGGTGAGGTAGAAAGACCCGATGCTATTCTTGACCTCTTAATGATTGCAAAATACTTTGAACGAATTGGAGATCACGCAGTAAACCTTGCAGAATGGGTAGAATATTCCATTACAGGAGTGCATAAAAGTAGTGAACATCACCAGGATTTGTGATACAATAATATAGAGGTGATTGATAATGATTTATGTACTGGAAGACGATGAAAATATCCGTGAGCTGATTATCTATACGCTTAACGGACAAAATATGCAGGCAAAGGGTTTTGGAACTCCGGGAGAGTTTTGGAACGCTATGGATGAAAAGACGCCCTCTCTGGTATTGCTGGATATTATGCTGCCGGAGGAGGACGGCTTTTCCATTTTGCAAAAACTGCGTTCAGTACCGGCAACAAAGCGCCTGCCGGTTATTATGCTGACAGCAAAGGGAAGCGAATATGATATTGTGCGTGGATTGGATACCGGTGCAGACGACTACATTCCAAAGCCGTTCCGCATGATGGAACTGCTCTCCCGAATTCGTGCTCTTTTACGGCGCAGCGGGGCAGATAACGAGCGTCAGGAAGAATACAGCGTTGGCAATCTATATGTTAATCCTGTGCGCCACATTGTGCGTGTAGCAGGAAAAGATGTTGTTTTAACACTGAAAGAATTTGAGCTTTTAAGTTTGCTGATTTCCCGTCAAGGCATTGTGTTTACAAGGGCACAGTTATTGGACGAGATATGGGGATATGGTTTTGACGGAGAAAGCCGTACAGTTGATGTCCATATCCGCACACTAAGACAAAAGCTGGGTTCTGCCGGCAATTATATTGAAACGGTACGCGGAATTGGATATAAAATAAGCGGAGAAAAATCATGACAAAACGAATTTTTCGAGCAGTATTAGGCATATCTCTGCTAGTGTGCTTGATAGGTATGGTGACAGTATTTGCTTGGCTGTATCATTATTTCGACTTTCAACTGACCAAAGAACTGAAAAATGAAGCAGAATATCTTGCCGTATCACTGGAAACATACGGACAGGATGTGCTGCAAAATCTTTCCGAAAATTCGGAACGCGTGACATTGATTCAACCCGATGGAACAGTTGTTTTCGATAACTATTTTGATTTAGATAAGCTGGATAACCACGCACAGCGAGAAGAAATTCGACAAGCAATGGAAAACGGATATGCAACAGCGGTGCGTAAATCGGATACCTTTCAAAAACAAACCGTCTACTATGCAATGAAGCTTGCTAACGGCGATATACTGCGTGTTTCCAGTACACAATATACCGTAGCGGCAGTACTGACAGGAATGATACAACCCTTTTTATGGATTTTGTTTTCGGTGTTGATGCTGACAGGGCTGCTTGCTTCCAGAATATCTCATCGCATTGTGGAGCCATTAAACCGTCTGGATTTAGAAAACCCGGAAAAAAATGAAGCATATGATGAATTGGCACCACTGCTCACCAAAATAAGCTGGCAGCAAAAAACAATCCGAAACCAGTTGGAGCAAGCAAAACAAAAGCAGGAAGAATTTCAGATGATTACCGATAACATGAAAGAAGGTCTGCTTTTAACCGATTATCGTGGAGATATTCTCTCTATAAACACCAGTGCTTTAAACCTGATGGGAATTTCACCGGAGCTGCAAATCTTTGTCGCAAACAGCAAAGAGAATGTTTTGATGCTCAATCACAGCGATGTATTTCGCAAGGTAATTGACGGCGTATTGGAAGGCAAGCATCAGGAAGCCATTTTGGAAATCAATGGCGGATATTGTCAGATGACAGCAAATCCTGTTATGAGAGAGGATAGACTGGAAGGCTCAGTCCTTCTGTTTATTGATATTACCGAGCAGTATCAAAATGAGGTGCTGCGCCGTGAGTTTACCGCTAATGTTTCTCACGAATTAAAAACACCGCTTACTTCCATCTCCGGCTTTGCGGAAATTATGAAAGATGGTTTTGTCCGTCCGGAAGATGTCCCGCAATTTGCAGGAAAGATTTTTTCCGAGTCACAGCGCCTGATTGATCTTGTGGGTGACATCATTAAAATTTCCCAATTGGACGAGGATATGCTTCCGTATGAAAAAGAAGATGTGGATCTGTATCAGCTTTCACAGGAAATTGCTGAACGTTTAAAAGAGCGGGCAGAACACAACCGAATTACCCTTCATATAACAGGACAACCGACAGTTGTGAAAACAGTGCGTCAAATCGCAGATGAGGTTATCTATAATCTGTGTGATAACGCAATTAAATATAATCGTCCCGATGGTACTGTGGACATTTTTATTGAACAGGAAAAAGAAGAGATTGTCTTGCGTGTAAAAGACAGCGGAATCGGTATTCCGGCAGCAGACCAACGCCGTGTGTTTGAACGTTTTTATCGTGTAGATAAAAGCCATTCAAAGCAAATTGGCGGCACGGGACTGGGGCTTTCTATTGTAAAACATGGTGCAGCTTATTTGGGTGTCAAAATCGGTTTAGAAAGCGTTGTAGGAAAAGGCAGTACATTTTCTTTAACTTGGAGTGAAAATACCAAAAACGCAGAAACTACAAACGCATAAAAATCTTTTTTGCCTTTTAAAATTAAATTGAAATGGAACAGAAGAATGGGACTTGCAACAGAAAAGAAGATATGTTATAATGTGTCAGGAACCATCGTGTTATAAAATTTGAAAGGACTGTTGTTACATGAAACACGTAAAAACTTTAAATAAGGCAAACCTGAAAGAAACTGCTGCAAAAGGTGGCTGCGGCGAATGCCAGGCTTCCTGCCAGTCTGCTTGCAAAACTTCTTGCACAGTTGCTAACCAGAAATGTGAGCACGCAAAATAATTTTGCACTAAGATGAGATTCATTTGATAGGGGCAGCTTTGCTGTCCCTATCGTTTTGTCTATATCTTTAATCAGCAAAAAATGTTAGGGATAAAATTTTGCCGATGTTTTTGAGAGCAGTGTGACGGCAAAAGCAGAGCATTGGGTAAAGGACGGGTAAGTCCTGTGGAAAGGAATAAAAATGTTACATAGTTTTCAGTTAAATGGATACAACATTGTTATGGATATTAACAGCGGAGCTGTTCATGTTGTTGATGAGATGGTTTATGATATGATTCAGCTTTTGGATGCGTCTTTCCTGGCAAGATCCTTTGACAGCAATTTTTCGGAAAAGCTGGAAAAAGAATATCCGGCAGAAGTTTTTGCTGCTTTGGAAAACCGTTTTGAAAGAGCACAGCTGGAAGAAGCATACGGTGAAATTTATGAGATGTATGACAACGGACAGTTGTTTACCTCAGATGATTACGAACAGTTTGCAAATATGATGGTTTCTGCACCAATCAAGGCAATGTGCCTGAATGTAGCGCATGACTGTAATTTGCGCTGCAAATACTGCTTTGCTGCAACGGGTGACTTTGGCGGCGAGCGTAAACTGATGAGTGCGGAAGTCGGAAAAAAAGCGATTGATTATCTCCTTAAATATTCCGGCGACAGACATAATTTGGAGATGGATTTCTTTGGCGGTGAACCTCTGATGAACTTTGATGTTGTAAAAGAGGTTGTAGATTACGCTCGTTCCAAAGAAGAAGAGTACAACAAAAAGTTCCGTTTTACCATCACAACCAACGGTCTGTTGTTGACAGATGATAAAATTGATTATATCAATAAAGAGATGTACAATGTTGTTCTTTCCATTGACGGAAGAAAAGAAGTCAACGACCGTATGCGTTTCCATGTAGACGGCAGCGGATGCCATGACCAGATTTTGCCAAAATTCCAGAAGCTGGTAAAGGCAAGAGGCGACGGTCAGTATTATGTACGAGGAACCTTTACAAAATGCAATAAAGATTTCTCTGAAGATGTTCTTCATTTTTATAAAAACGGATTTGATCAGATTTCCATTGAGCCGGTTGTTACCGACCCGAAACTTGATTATGCACTGACTGAAGAGGACCTTCCGGAAGTATTTGCTGAATACGAAAAACTTGCAAAAATTATCATTGAAAAACGCAAGAACGGTGAGTTCTTCAACTTCTTCCATTTCATGATCGACTTAGACCAGGGACCATGTGCCATCAAACGTTTGAGAGGCTGTGGCTGTGGTAATGAATATGTTTCTGTTACACCGGAGGGTGACGTTTACCCATGTCATCAGTTTGTTGGTAAACCGGAATGGATTATGGGAAGTGTACACGACCAATCTCTGAACACCGAAATTAAAGATTCTTTTGCAAAAACAACCGTTTATACAAAACCTGAATGTAAAAACTGCTGGGCAAAATTCTATTGTAGCGGCGGATGTAATGCAAACAATTTGGAATATGCAGGTGCAATCAAGAAACCATACAAGGTTGCCTGCGATTTAGAGAAAAAACGTCTGGAGTGCGCTATCATGATTAAAGCTGCACTGGCAGATTTAGATATCGAATAATAAAATCAATAAGAAAAACAGGGCAGTAGATTGAAGTTTCAGTCTGCTGCCCTGTCATGTTGCGTATAGTTATCAAAAGAGATTTTGTTAAAAATAGAAACTTGACGGATATAATCAAGACAAGGTATACTAAAAGAACGATTACATAAAGAAAGGGGGATTTCGACATGAAGATAAATTTTTTATCAAAACAGATTTGTCTGTTACTGTTAACGATGATTCTTGCCACAACAGGTTGCACATCAAGGGAAGCGGTAGAACAGAATCCCAGACAAAAAGAAAAACAAAATGAAGCCTTGCACCAAGAATTAGAGCAACAAGAAGAACAACCGGAAGACGGTTCTGATGAAGAACCAATCGATATGGATACAACTTTTGATGACGAACTGTTGGAAGATAAAACGTTTGATGATGAAACATCAGAAAAAGATTTATCACGCAACCAAAAATCATCAGATAATCAATTAGACCAATCAAAGAAAAAAGAATCTGCAAACACAATAAACTATATGGAAGAGGATAGTAAATTTCAGGAATATGGTGAGATTGTTAATCCGCTGATTCTTTCTAATATACTTACACAGGAATTTTCACCGGAACAATCACCAAAATTCGGCAACGGGGTTTGGTATTCTTTGTTGCTCTCACTTGATGAAAAGACAGCTTCTCAGTATGAAGGAGAAGATTTTCCAAGAGAACTGGTCGAGGACACCATCACCACTGTTTTTCCGGTTACAAAGGAACAAATCAGAGAAAACAATCAGGAATATTCGGCAGAAACAAAAACGTATGCTCAACCGGAAGGGTTGGGAGGACACACACCAACTTTTCGCATCAGTGGAGCACAGGAAAAAGATGATATGCTCGTATTGGTAGTTGATCTTTATGATGCGGATCATGATGTTTTCAATACCTCTATCTTGACTATACAGCTAGAAAAAAATGATGATGACAAGATAACCTCATGGGATTATCTCTCAAATCAAATTATGTTTGAGAGATAAAAAATCCGCATAAAACTCAGAGGAATATTCTGTCTGAAACCGGCATAACCATGAACTAAAAAGGAACAATCAAGGAGTTGGACATTCATGGTAAAAGCACCGGTAAGAAAAAAAGGATACACAGCAAGATATATGAAACACCAATTGGATAAAAACCGAACAACCCTGTTGTTAGGGCTGGTGTTTTTGGTGGGAGTAGCAGTGGGAGGGCGGCTTGCAAGTCAGGAGCTGACAATTTTAGACAGTCTGACTGCCTTTCTTTCGCAAACAAAGGGATCTTCGGGCTTTGTTTCAGGAGTTATGACAACCTTTGCGACCAATGCAGCTCTGCTTTTGCTGATTTGCTTGTGTGGTTTTGGAGCAATTTTTCAACCGCTGGTATTAACGGTATTGCTTTTTAAAGGGCTGGGCTTTGGTGTACTGGGTGTTTATGCGTATTCTTCGGGCGATAGAGGAGCGATAATGTATTATCTGTTGGTGCTTTTGCCGGAAGCTGTGCTGACTGTTTTGATTTTGGTCACAGCTGCAAAAGAATCACTCCGTTTTTCGGCTCGTTTTCTGGCAGAACTGCTGCCACACAGAGAAGGTACAGAACAATCTTCTCCAACGGGTTCCGGTGTGGGGATCTATCTTGCCCGATTTGTAGTATTTTATTTGTTAAATGGCTCCGCAGCGTTGTTAGTTGGAATTTTAAAACTGTTGTTTCAGTCGCTGGTATAACCCTAGCATATTCTTAAAAACAAAAAAAGTATGCTAAAATGAGAGATGTAGACGAGGAACTTCGTTTAAGAAAATATGATGATCAAGATGAGTTTGCTCTTGCGTGGTATCAGGACGAAGAAACCTTAATGTTGGTGGATGGATGTAACCAACCATACGATAGAACGCGTTTAAAAAAGATGTACCACTATTTGCAAGAACGTGGCGAGGTGTACTTTATTGAACTGAAAGATGGGGAAGAATATCGCCCAATCGGTGATGTAACTTTTTGGCAAAACGATATGCCAATTGTTGTGGGGGATAAAACCTTGCGTGGAAAAGGAATTGGCAGGCGTGTTGTGTCCGCTTTGATTAAAAGGGCAAAAGCACTTGGATATCAAGAATTGTATGTCAATGAGATCTATCACTATAATATCGGTTCACAGAAAATGTTTGAGAGTGTAGGTTTTCGGGCCTTTGAAGTGACAGAGAATGCAAAGCGCTATAAATTAAATTTAATATAAATAAAAAGAGGGGGGAATTTCCCCCCTCTTTTTAATACAGTTTGTTTACAGGGTGATAACCTTATCGGCTGCCTGCATTTTTTCTGCAATATCGTACATATTAGAAATAGTGCCGATTTTTAAATTATCTGCAATCTGAAAGAATTTAAGACAGGTTCCGCAAACCAGAATTTTAGATCCTTTTTCCTGAAGTGTTTTCAGATGCTCAACAACCTGTTCGTTTTCTACCGGAAGTTTAACTCCGCCATTCATGAATAAAATATATCTTGGAACATCATTGGATTCTGAAAGGGTATAAAAGAACATGGTCATCAAAGAGGTTCCTAATTCCACCGAACCGTCGCCGATGAAATCTTTTCCGACAAACAAAGCCCAGTTTGCCGGTTTGTTCTCTTCTGCTTTATCAGATGTGACCGGAATGCAAGCCCCATCGGCAGTAAAGGTAACATGAAAGTTTCCTTCCTTTGTTTCCACATTGGAAAGATAACCTTGATTTTCAGCAAGACGTTTTAAATTTTCGACTGCTATTTCATTGTCAACAGCAACCACAAATGCAGTATTGCCTGCATCAATTTCTTTTTTTGCAAGGATAACCGGCATTGGACAAGCTTTTCCCAGAGCATCTACAAAATTCATTTTATCAGTTTCCTTTCTGTTTTAATGGAGCAAGGGATGAATTCGTTTTCTCTTTGCCCCCAATTTGATTGAAGTTAAATTAGATTATGATTTAAGTATACTATGTAAAGCACCTTATTTCAACGATATAGATTTTTTTATTAACAAACTATTAAATCATAGATTTTTTCAATAATTAAGAAAAAATTTGCAACCCATGCAGTAAATGAAAGAGGTTAAGACACCTTATTTATGAAAAGAAAATCTTTGATAGAAAGAATCTTTTCAATAAATACTTAATGAGTATTATGATTTGAAATAAGAAATGGAGATTGAATAATGAAAAAAATTATTATCCTTTGTTTAACACTTGCATTAGCTGTTACTTCTTTTGCAGCCTGCACAAATGCTAATTCTTCGCAACAAGGAAACAACACACAGCAAGAACAGATTGAACAACCGGCACTTGCTGATATTGTACAAGCAGTAAAAGATAAATATGGTGAAGATTATATTCCGTCTATGCCAATCGAATCTGATATGCTTGAGGATGTTTACGGTGTAAACAAAGATGAAGTAGAAGAGTTTATTGCAGAAGGACCAATGATGAGTGGTCATGTCGATACCTTCATTGCAGTGAAAGCAAAAGAAGGCAAAGGAGAAGAAATTGAAGCTCAGCTTCAGAAATATTTGGACTATGTGATGGAAAACTCCTTTAACTACCCAATGAATACTGCAAAGGTACAATCAGCAAAGGTTGTTCGCCATGGTGATTATGTATTTTATGTTATGTTGGGCGGATTTGATAGTAGAGAAGATGTCAGCGAAGAGGACAGTGTAAAATTTGCACAGGAACAGGTACAGATTGGTGTGGATACCATCGCCTCTTTCTTTTAATCGGACGGACTTATAAGATAAAAAAAGCAAGCAGAGATTTTTTCTTTGCTTGTTTTTTTATTTTATCCACCTTCTTGACGTACAGTAAATTTTTATATTATTATAGAAGAAAAGAGATTCCGATATACGGGTCGGAATTCAAAAAATAAAAAAGGAGAGTGGAGATTATAGATGTTCAAGTTAATGGCAGGCAAAATAGCACTGCAATGATAATTGAGAGAGTATTGTGGCTGTCGGCAATTTCAATGATCCTGTTTGCTTTTTTCTTTGATACGCCGTCCGAAATTATATGCGGGCTGAAAAGGATTATTTTGCACCCGGATGGATTGATTACCGATTACAGCAGTGTCGGTGGATTTGGAGCAACTTTTCTAAACTCAGGAATTATTATGGCAGCTTCTGTTACCATCATAAAAATGAGCCATGCAATGATAAGCGGTGCTACAATTGCCTGTGTTTTTTTGATGGCGGGATTTTCAATGTTCGGTAAAAATATTGCAAATATTTGGCCTATCATCTTTGGTGTCTTTCTGTTTTCCAAAATACAGAGAGAAAAATTTTCCAAATATGTTTACATTGCTCTTTACGGAACAGCGCTTGCTCCAATGATTACAGAAGTAGCTTTAGAGTCCGAAAATATATTTATAAAAATTATGCTGGCTTTGCTGGTGGGTACAATTATTGGCTTTTTGCTTCCGCCGCTTGCTACCTATTGCTTGAGGGTTCATCAGGGCTATAATCTTTATAACGTCGGCTTTGCGGCAGGTCTAGTTGGAACAATGATTGTTTCGGTTATGAAGTCTTTTGGATATGAGGTTACGTCCAGCTTGATTTGGACCTATGAAAATGACTGGAAGGTTATTACCTATATGTATCTGCTTTCAGCATCTTTAATGATAGCAGGATGGGTAATGGTAGATGATAAAAAGACAATCAAGCGAGTTTACCGCCATTCCGGTCGTCTGGTGGCTGATTTTATCCTTCTGGACGGTGTACCAATCACCTTGTTTAATATGGGAACCCTTGGTATTTTCGCAACTTCATATATTTTAGCCACAGGAGGAACCATCAATGGTGCAACCATGGGAGGAATTATGACAATTATTGGTTTTGGAGCTTTTGGTAAACATCTTCGCAACATTGTTCCAATCGTAGCTGGAGTTTATCTGGGCTCTCTGGTAAAAGTATGGAATATCAATGACCCCAGCGTACAGCTTGCGGCGCTGTTTGGCACAGCTCTTGCACCAATCAGCGGTCAGTTTGGCTGGCAATACGGTATATTGGTTGGATTCCTTCATTCTTCGATGGTACTCAATACCAGCATCCTGCATGGAGGCTTAAATCTTTATAACAACGGATTCTCAGCGGGTATGTTGGCATTGATTGTTGTCCCGATGATAGAAGCTTTCAAGAATAGAAAAGATCAACGGTAAAGAAAGGATCACAAAAAAATGGATTTTACACGAAAAAAGGTTACTACTATTGTGGATGAACTTACTACGTTTTTCTTCTCGGTGGGTTCTGATGATATGGTTGTTAAGATCAAGAAAAAACCGGAAGGATTTCATATCTTTTTTGCAAGTAATTTTGATACAAGGCTGCAAAAGGCAGTAGAACACTTGGAGGAAAATTTGACAAAAGGGCGTGCCCCCGAGATTGAAGAAAGTTATTGGAGATTGACAGGAACCAGTGATTTTAGAGATGAAAACGAACTGATTTTGGTTGGTGCAATGATTGATTCTGCCGAGGTACAAATCTGTGAAGGATATGCCACTTTAAACTTGTTCCGTGCTTTCTAAAATAGCAAATTGATTTTGGTGATTCTCTGATAATCCGGTTAAAAAATCTACAATTTGTGTAGAATCTATATCATCAATAATATGATTCTGCACCGGCTATCGAGATGTAATCTGTCTGATTTTCAATCATTTCGTTCTTCATTTTAGTTACAGTAAAAAAGAGGAGTGCGTCGAACTTCAACGCACTCCTCTTTTTTTTTAATCTGTTAGATTGATACGAATTACTTTAATTCATGAGTCCATTCACCATTTTTGAGATAATAATGAAATTCACTAAAATTATTGTCCAAAAATACTTTCAACATATCTTCCATATCAAGAGAAAGATCCATTGTTAACAATGTGTCCAAAGAAACCCAAAAACCTTTCCTTCATCAGAAGATTTCAGTTCACCCTTAAATTTATCGGTCTTATAAAAGAAAACCAAAACCATGTATCGTGAACCGTCAGATTCTGTCCAATCCTTGATACCACACAGTTGTGGTGATTGAATAGTAAGTCCCGGTTTCTTCATATACTTCGCGAATAACAGCGTCTGCGAAAGATTCATTTTTCTCCACATGACCACCAGAAAATGTAATACCATTCTAGTCACAATGAACCTTGTTTTCTACCAAAACCTGGTTGCATTGATAAATCATACACATATTTGTTAGGGTGACAATTTCTGTTCTATTCATTTGAATAAGCCAAAAGAATCTGCTTTTTGCATTACCTTATCGAGCAGAACGTCTTTATCTTTGTAATGATAAACATGGTTCAATCGTTAGAAGCAGGCCCCTAAGATGTTTTTGGGGATACTTTCTTACCGTGCATTTGTGTATGGACAATATTTTTTAAGAGTTTGATATTATATTAGGCGATGGTAAATTCTTTAGAAGCTGTTTTACCATTAGAATGTACAGTAATAGTATAAGCTCCTGACTGAAGTTTTGTTCTGGTATAGAAAGTACACTGCTTTGGAGATGAGCTAGACTGAGAGAGGTCAGCTAACTGGTTGTTTCCACTTAAAGAAACTCCACTACCTTGAATTTCAATATCTGAGATTGTAAGATTTGTCTGTTCATTTAAGGTAAGGGTAAAGAAGTCTACATCACCAAGAGCAGAGTGCTTATCTGCACGAACATCAACAGATTCAATTACAAGAGAACTGTCTGCCTGTGGTTGTGGCGTTGGTTCCTGTTTGCCGGAAATTTCGTTTGGAATAGGGTCATGTTCGGCAAAAGTACCCAGATTATTATTGGTATCTTCGGCAACAAGATAAACGGTTGCATCTTTTTCAGGAATAGAGGTAAGAGTTAAAGTATGGGAAACATTGGACTGCATTTTATCAAAAGTTTTACCGGTGGACACAATATCCTGAATAGTAGCTGGGAGGTTAGCTTCTGGAAGGTTGCTGTTAGGATAAACTTTCCAATACAGTTTACCGGGTTCGGTAGACTGGAAAGTTACATTAGCAGTGTTTGCTCCTGTACGGATTACTTTAACATCATTTATAACAGGGGCTGCAAAATCAAGAAACTTTGTGCTGCTGGTTTGAGAACCGTCAGAAAAAGTAATGGTGAAAGTAAAGTTGTTATCACTTTTTAAGATAACATTTTCTTTCAGGTAGATAGTATAAACAGTAGGACTTGTTTTTTCTATTTTGCTTAAAGATGTATCATTTTCGGCAGGACAGGTTACCTTGAAGTTTTCAAGAGTAAGATCTTGTGCAGGGGCACTGCTCAAAGTAATGGTAAACCAATGATGAACACGGTTAAAGTCAGACATATCTTTGTGAGATTCGATATTAGTGATGCTAATGCTGCTCTGCTCCGGTTTTCCGGCAGATGAAGATGGAATGTCTGCATAGTTAATTGGTGTCAGTTTACCGGATGCGTCCTCAGCAACATAGAAAACAGTATAAGCGGTATTAGCTTTCAGATTTTTAATAGTGAAGGTGTTGGAGTACTGTTTCATTGGGATCTTTGTTCCGTTGGATTTGATTTGAGCAGGAGTTGGGTCTTCATCTCCGGTCCACATAGAACGGGAAGAAGGGGCAACTTCTTTAAGCAGATAATAAAGGCTGCCATCTTGGTCTGATACGAAGGTAAAGGTAGCAGAAGTATCATCAACACGATCAATTTTTGGTGCTTTCAGACCTGGTGCAACTAAAGAAGTGGTGAATGTTTTGTTAATAAGGCTACCATCTGGCAATTTAATGCTTAAGAAATATTCATTATCATCATAGTAAGCAGTACTGAGGACATAAACTCTGTTGTCATTTGTGGAAACATTTAAGATAGTCATATCTTTTCCACTTCCATTACAAAGAATTGCAAAATCATTTTTGGTTAAAGCAGTTGGTGTAGCACGATTTAGAGTTACTGTAACCTGACCTAAAGAAGATTCAATTCGGTCAATACGGTAAGAACTGTTAGTGTTTTCGGAAACATTGGGAGTTTCTTCATAGTCATAACGAGTATTCTCTTTGTCCTCGGTGCGAGTTTCTTCCTGCATGGAGGAGTAGGTAGAAGCAAGGGAAGTATTTTCTGAAACGGTTATTTTAGAAGATGGAACACCTTTTATATTGCTGCCTGAAACGGTGGTTATTTCACGGACAGAAGCAGATTTATCCACAGACACATTCGCCTTAGGATGAGTGATGTTTATAGAGCTTACTTTTCCTGCAATAGATACTTTACAAGGAGCTGCCACTTTCATTTCCTTGACAGAAGAATCTTTTTCAATTGAAATGCGGAAATGGTTGGACAAGTTTTTATCTAAATATATAGAGTCAATCTTGCCGCTGATTTTTAACTCAGATTGTCCTTTCAAACCGAAAGTGCGTACTTTGCCGGTATTGTCAGTAATTTTAACGGCAAGTCCTCCGTCTTTTTTGGGAAGAAGCTTAATCTTACTGTTTTTCATTGGAACACTTTTGGTTACTTTGTTGTTTTTGACAAATTGGAGTGTGTTATTTGCCACCTTAATGCTGAAATCATCGGAAGATGTTCTCGATGGAGCAGCAAAAGCAATAAATCCAATCTGAAAACAAATTGTGACAGTAATAAGGATGGATAAAACTTTTTTCATGAATAAAACTTCCTTTCTTTTATTGTTCTTTCACAACAGTAGTTTAACCTCATATAGTTTACATTATATTTATAGATATTGTCAATTTCTTCTTTATATTTTTTTGAGTTTTTTATTAAAGACTTGTAATTGTGATAAAAGTAATTTAAAATAAGATAAAAAATAAGACATAATATCCTATAAAGCCACAAATAGTTTTAAATTCATTAAAAAAATGAAGCAATATTATAAATACTGCACAAAAAATAATTTTAGATATATAATATATTATAAATTATTTTGATTGACTATCAGTCAGTCAAGTGCTAATATAGAATACATAGAGAGAGGGATGAACCAAGTGAGAATTTCAAAAGCTCCGGAAGAACGGAAAAAGGAAATTATCAACGCTGCTAAAGAGTTATTTTTCCGTAAGGGATTTACAAAAACAACTATCGGAGATATTGCAACTCATATCGGTATTGCAAAAGGATTATTTTACTACTATTTTCACAATAAAGATGAAGTGATGGCTGCAATCATTGATGACTATATCCAGATGACAGCTACGACAATTCGCAATATTGCCGGACAGGACATAGACTATCGAGAAAAGCTAAATAAGATTGTATTTGCAATCATTGATTTTTCAGAAGAAGCACAACGTATTTTTTCCGATCTTTCATTAAATGACCACTCTGTTTTACATCAAAGTGTGCTGGAGCATACAGTGGAAAGTCTGGGAGAGGTTGTAGATGAAATTGTGGAAGCTGGGGTTGAAAACGGAATTATTCATGCAAAGCATCCGCATACAGTTGTAAAGATATTGTTTTATGGTCTGGGAATGGTGGATTTTTCCAGCATGGATAGAACCACAATCCTGGAAATTGTTGCTCAAATTTTGGGGATTCAGTAATTTGCCGAATGACAAAAGGATGCCTTACCGTGTAAGGCTTTTCTTTTTTCATAATATTGACTGTCGGTCAGTCATAATGGGAAACAGCCCAAATTAGTTAGGGGGAATTTTGCTTGTTAGAAAAAATTGCAAAGCTGCTCACCAGAAAGTTCAGCGTAGTCATACTGCTTGCAGTGTTACTGCTGATACCAAGTGTAATCGGTGAGCTGAGCACAGATGTCAACTACGATATCCTGTCATATCTGCCGGAAGATTTGGATTCTTCTAAGGGACAACAGATTCTGGAAGACCCGTTCCACATGGCAGCAGTGAATATGCTGGTTGTCGAAAATATGCCGGAAAAATATGTTTCCGACTTGCGAGAGCAGATTGAACAGGTTCCGGGTGTCAGCAAGGCACTGTGGATTGATAAAGCTCTGGACATCAGTGTCCCACCGGAAATTTTGCCGGATGAAATCAGAAATATCTTTTTCAGCGATACCAGCACGATGATTATGGTGCAGTATGATAAGCCGGGAGCTTCCACCGAAACAATGGCGGCAATCGACCGGATTCGTTCGCTGAGCAATAAACAATGTTTCCTCAGCGGTGTATCGGTCTTTTTAAAGGATACCAAGGATTTGGTTTTAAGTGAGATGCCAATTTATATGGTAGCTGCGGTTATCCTTTCGATGATTGCACTGCTGGTGACCAGCGAGTCCTATTTTCTGCCGGTGGTTTTCATTTTAGGAATCGGTTGTGCAATCCTTTACAATATGGGTACCAATATTTTGTTGGGAGAGGTTAGCTATATAACCAAAGCAATTGCGGCAATTTTACAGTTAGGTGTCACCACCGACTATGCAATCTTTTTGCTGAACAGATACAAAGAAGAAAAACCAAAATATGCAGACCGACGTGATGCTATGGCAAGTGCAATCGTAAGTGCATTTGTATCTTTGTCGGGAAGTTCTTTGACCACCATTGCCGGATTTTTAGCACTGTGCTTTATGCAGCTGGGGCTGGGTAAAGATATTGGTTTAGTCATGGCAAAAGGTGTTCTTTTAGGTGTTATCACTGTTGTCACCATTCTTCCAAGTATTATTATGATGTTTGAAAAGGTGATTAGCAAAACCGAGCACCGTTCGTTAATGCCGAACTTTAATGGACTGAACAAACGAATTATAAAACATAGCAAGATATTTGTGGTGTTGTTTCTGCTTCTTTTGCTGCCGTCCTATTATTTGCAAAGTCAAACACCGGTTTACTATAATATCGACCAGTCATTGCCGGCAGATTTACCTTCCACCATTGCAACCGATAAACTGAAAAAACAGTTCAACATGGCAACAACACATTTCATCATTGTGGACGATAATCTTCCTTCGTATAAATTAAAAGCAATGACCGATGAAATTGAGAGTGTGGATGGAATAGAAGCACTGATTTCCTATGATAAATTTGTCGGTCCAATGATACCGGATAATTTTATTCCCCAGGAAATAAAGGACATGTGCAAAAAAGACGGGAAACAAATTATCATGGTAAACTCTTGTTATAAGGCTGCCACCAACGAGGAAAGCAACCAGATCAACGAAATTACCAGAATTATAAAATCCTATGATGAAAATGCACTGCTTACCGGTGAGGGAGCAATGACCAAAGATTTGACCGAAACCTGCGATATCGATATACAGGTCACAAATGCAATTTCTATCATTGCAATTCTTCTGATTGTAGGGTTCTGCTTTAAGTCGATTTCTATTCCGATTATCTTGGTTGCAGCAATTGAGCTGTCAATTTTTATCAACTGTGGTATATCAACTTTGACAGGGGAGGTTATCCCATTCATCTCTCCAATTGTTATCAACTGTATCCAGTTGGGTGCAACCGTAGACTATGCAATCTTGATGACAACACGTTTCCGTGAGGAACTTCAAAACGGTAATGACAAACATCAGGCAATCCTGATTGCAGCAAACACCTCGGATGAAGCAATCATCACCAGTGCGTTGGTTCTGTTCTGTGCAACCTTTGGCGTAGGTATGATTTCAAAGATGGAAATTATTAAATCTATCTGTATGATGCTTGCAAGAGGTGCTATCGTCAGTGCAATAGTAAGTATCTTCCTGCTGCCATCATTGCTGGTAAATTGTGAAAGCTTGATAGCAAAAACTTCCCTTTGTTGGAGAACAGCAAAGCCGGAGAAAGAGAAAAAAGGAATCCGAGTATTCCGCAAAGAAGCAAAGACCCAGGCATAATGAACTGAAATCCAACTTTTTATTTGCAAGTTATTCATAAATATCATCTGCAAAATTTAATTTTGCAGATGGGAAAGGTCTGACAAGTATGAATCTAAATAAGAAAATGCTGAAAGCAGTAAGTTTGATCCTTGCCCTTATCATGATGGGCAGTGTAGTTGCATATGCAGCAAAAGAAACAGACAACACAAAACAGGATAATACCGAAGATACAGATGAGAAAGTTATCGGAGAAAGCACCCAAAAAGCAGAGGCAGGCTCTGCCGGAATTGCTCCTTATAAAAAAACGGAAACAGTTTATGTAAATTTGGATTCTTCCGGTAAACCTACCCAAAAAAATGTTACCGACTGGCTTCACAGCGATACACCAAATGCAGTTTTAAAAGACCGCACCAATCTCACCGAGATTGAAAATGTCAAGGGAGAACAGAAACCGGAACAGAACGGTAATGATGTAACATGGAAAATGGAAGGCACCGACCTGTATTATCGTGGTAAAAGTGATAAAGAGCTGCCGGTAGATGTTGCAATCAGCTATTCTTTGGATGGCAAAGAGATGACAGCCGAAAAAATGGCGGGATTGTCTGGACATATGGAAATGAAGATTGCCGTTCACAATAACCTGGAAAAAGAAGTAGAGATGAACGGCAAAAAAGTGACCATGTATACACCGGTCATGGCAGCATTTGCAGTTGCTTTTCCTGATGATACCTTTCAGAATGTAACTGTCAGTGAAGGAACCGTTCAAAGTGATGGCAACAACCATGCAGCTGCTTTTGTAGCAATTCCCGGAATGAACGAAAGTCTGGGACTTTCTACCTATGATATCCCGGGAGTGGATCAGCTTGATTTTCCAAGTGAATTTACCATTACAGCTGATGTAACAGAATTTTCGATGGGTCCTATCGGTGTACTGGTATCCAACGACATTCCGGAACTGGATGAGCTTGATGCTGACGAAGATATCGATTCGATGATTGCAGACCTTCAATCTCTAAAAGAAGCCCAGAACAATCTGGATTTATGGGATGCAAACGGTGAGATTCGATCCCTGTTCCAAAATCCGGAATTGACAGGCAATGCTCAGACACTGGTAGATGATATCTTTAAGTTCTATGATATGGATACCTCTATCATGGATATTTTGCCAAGATATATTACAAAAAAGAATATTGACCTGTATGACCGTATTGATAAAGACATGGACGATATTGACCTTGATAAGTTGCTGGATTCCCAGTCAGTGGAAACTTTGGTAAACCGTTTAACCAGAGCAAGTATTGCAAAGATTCGTTTGTTGCTGAACGACTACGATAAATTGCAGAATTTAGGTTCACAAAAATTAGAGGATTTGCTGGACGAAGCCTTTGCAATGATTGATAAACTGGATAAAAACGAAGAGGAGATTCATACCATCGAAGTTCTTGCATCTTATGCAAGTCAGATGATGCAGATGATGGATGTTTTAAATGATCCACAGTTACAGCAAATGATGGAACCCGCAACCTTAAAAGCAGCTTTTACAGCTATTGCAAAAGTGCAGGTAGAAGCAGCTGTACAGCAAAAAATGGGAACAACACCAACAAAATTGCTGCAAGCGGAAAGCGCAATGCTTAGCGGATCAGATATTTCTGCTTACAAACAAGACCTTTTGGCAGCAGTTACAGTTGCAAAATCTCAGGGTGCATTGGATGAGCAGCAATATGCGATGTTGACCGGAGCAATCAATAACTATGATGCGATGAAAGATAAGTTTATTCCTTCTAAGATTCCGAATATTCCGTCGCTGCCAACCCCTCAACCGCCAACTACAAAGACAACCGTTGCAGGAGAGTCCGATAAAACAGATGCAATAGCACCGGAACAACAAAATCCGCAGCAGAATCAGACAGATGGAGCAACTGCCCAGCCAACAGAAACCGAAGGAAATAAAAACCCGGGTACTTCTGTGAACACCCCGGTTGACAATGGTTCCAGCGAAGGAAAAGATGAGGGTCAGAAGGAAAATGAAACTTCCGATTCCGACGAACAGAAAGACTCAACCGATGCTGAAAGCAAAGATGAAAATCAGGAATCCGAACAGATGGGATACGGAACTTCTGAAGATTTGAGAAGAGAAAGCGAAGGCTCTTATTCGGATGTTGATGAACAATTTGAAAATCCGGGTTCCGACAAAACCCATCAGGATACTGACGGCAATGCAGAAGACCAGAAAGCGGAAATGCCAAAAGAAAACTTTGACACAGCAATGCAGCAGCCACAGCTTCCGCAAGAAGACCTTGATGCAGCAATGCAGCAGCCGGTTGCCCAAACAGAAGTGCAGGCACAACAACAGCCGCAAACACCACCGACTTTGCCACCGGAAATGATACAGCAACTTGTAAAACAACTCTTAGAAAATTTACAAGGTAAGAGTGTGTGCCAACAGATTCTGGAGGTCGTTGACCCTGTTCGTGTTGCAATGCAGGGACAGGTAGATGCAGCAGCAGGTCAGGCAGCCGATGAAATCATCTCTCAAAAGGTGCAGCCAACTTTAAAAAATATAAATCAGCTGAAACAAAATATTGTTAAAGATTTGGGTGGTAATCCACAGCAGGCAAAAGAAAAATTAAATCGTGCAAAATCTTTTGCCGACGAGATGGTAAATGCGCTCAAACACCTGATTCAGCAGGCAGACCAGCTGGAAAAAGGTAAGGATGCAGAACAGTTAATGAGAGAAGCCAGAGATATGATTGATCATCTGGAAGAAAATAAAGATAACATTGCGGCTTTGCAGGACTTCTTGGACGAGTGGAGCGACCAGGATCTGGAAGAATTAAGAAGAAATTATCCAATCATGAAAAAAGACTTTAAAGAGATTCGTCCTATCTTAAAAGATTTGCAGAAAGACCTGGATGATCCGACAGTCAACGAGAGTCTTCATAAATCTCCGGATACCGTTGATGACCTGATGAAGATTAAAGATGACATCATGGACAACAGAGAAGTTTCGGATATTATGAAAAAGACCGTTGATCCGAATTCCGTAGATCACGCAAATAAGATGTTTGGAATCTTTGATGACTTGCAGGCAAAGGGTGCAATTGATAAATACAGCAATCAGGCAGATGATTTGGATGAGCTGACCAGCAGAATTGATACCTATATTGATCTTGTGGATGATTACCGCATCTATTCCGATGCTGCCGATGATGCACAAACCAGCACCACCTTTATTATGAAAACAGATGAAGTAAAAAAACCGGAAAAACCACGTCAGGAAGAGGTTCCTGTACAGGAAGAAACAGGCTTCCTTGCATGGTGCAAGAAAATTTGGCACAAGTTATTCGGAAATGATTAGTTAAAAACTTATTGGCAGAGCAGATTGCTACATAGTGTGCAGTCTGCTCTGTTTCTTTATGGAAAAATTGCAGTCAGGAAAGGACAAAACAACCCCGTTGCCGCATAAGTATATAAAAGAAGTCAATCAATATGACCTGCACAAATTGAAGATATATTATCAACTGAAACAGAGATAAAATAGAAGGCGGAGGGGACAATGAGAAAGTTTGGAGAGAGCTGGTGGGACAGACACTATCGTTTATTGGTTTGGAGTTTGTTCGCTACTTTTGCTTTATTGATGATTCATGCTTTTGAATTAAAGTTAATCCCGGTTTTTAGCAGGGCAGCGGATATGTACAGTAAAAATATTACAAACGAAATTATCAATCAAGAATTGCAGCAAACATTATCACATTTTCAAGGTGAATTTTCGGAGGTAGAACGGGATAAAAACGGAGAAGTCTTATCAATAGGATTGGATGCAGTTAAGGTGAACCGTCTAAAATCAGAGCTTGCTTTAAGATTGATAGAAGCTTTTAAAAAGGTTTCCGCTAAAGAATTTACCATTCCTTTGGGAACGGTGATGGGAGGAGCATTGCTGAACGGCAGAGGACCCGGACTGCCGTTTTTAATTAAACCGTACAGCAGTTGTGATGTTCGCTTTGAACAGAGCTTTTCTTCGGTAGGAATCAATCAGTCGGTGTATCGGGTACGATTGATTGTGGAGGCAGATGTTTCCTCGATACTGGGAAAAAGGGATCAAAGTACTTTGGTGCGTTCTGAGTTTCTGTTGGAAGAACGGATGATTAGCGGAAAGGTTCCCCAAACCTATCTAAAAAGAAATTAAAGCACAAACTAAAGAGAGGGGCATTTGATTGAAAAAAGAAAAAAATATTGCTATAATGATTTTGATAAAAAGAGAGATACTAATTTAGTAAATATGAAGATTAAAATAAAGAATTGAGGAAATTAAAATGGAACTTGAATCTGCAAAAAAACTTGTACAAGAGTTACGAGAAAAAATAGAATATTACAGCAAATTATATTATGAACAGGATGACCCTGCAATCAGCGACTATGAATTTGACCGTTTGATGCACCGGCTTATTGATTTGGAAGAAGAATATCCACAGCTTCTTACTCCGGATTCGCCCACACATCGTGTCGGTGGTAAAGCGTCCAATAGCTTTGCTCCGGTAGAACACGTTGTTCAGATGGGTTCTCTTCAGGATGTTTTTTCTGCTGAGGAGGTCATTGACTTTGACCGAAGAGTTCGGGAAACTATCCCAAATCCTGTTTATGTTGTTGAGCCAAAGATTGACGGTTTATCGGTATCTTTAGAATATCGCGATGGTATTTTAGTCAGAGGTTCCACCCGCGGAGATGGTTTTGTGGGGGAGGATGTTACACAAAATATCCGTACCATTTCCTCGGTTCCGCTTCGCTTAAATAAACCGATTCCATTTGTGGAGGTTCGCGGCGAGGTTTATATGCCGGCAGCAAGCTTTGAAAAGGTGGTTGCCCAACAGGAATTGAAGGAAGAAAAACCATTTAAAAACCCTCGTAATGCAGCGGCAGGCTCTTTGCGTCAGAAGAATCCGAAAATCACCGCACAAAGGGGACTGGATATCTTTGTTTTTAACCTTCAGCAGATTGAAGGGGTCGAGGTGAACGGGCATAAAGAGTCGCTGGACTTGCTAAAGGAACTGGGATTCCAGGTTTCTCCATCCTACCCGCAGGCAGATAGCATTGAAAAAGCGATTGCGGAAATTGAACGAATCGGTCAAAACAGGGGAGAATACAGCTTTGACATTGACGGTGCTGTGGTAAAGGTGGATAGTTTAGCACAAAGAGAGCAGCTGGGAGCTACGGCAAAATTTCCAAAGTGGGCTGTTGCTTTTAAATATCCACCGGAAGAAAAAATTACCACTTTGCTGGATGTAGAGGTTCAGGTGGGACGCACCGGTGCACTGACACCAACGGCAATTTTTGAACCGATTCAGTTAGCGGGAACCACTGTCAGCCGCGCTGTTTTGCATAATCAGGATTTTATTGATGAAAAACAAATAGCTGTGGGTGATAAGATTATTGTTCGCAAAGCAGGAGATATTATCCCGGAAGTGGTGGCGGTAGCAGAACACTGCGGTCAAGCGGTTTATCAGTTGCCGGAATATTGTCCGTCGTGTCACACCAAGGTTGTGCGGGAAGAAGGGGTTGCCGCAATTTACTGCCCCAATATGCAGTGCCCTGCACAACTGATGAGAAACCTGATTCATTTTGCTTCCAGAAATGCAATGGATATTGATGGTATGGGTCCGGCAGTTTTGGAGGGACTTGTTCATGCAGGTTGGGTAAAATCTGCTGCTGATTTGTATGAACTGACACAAGAACAGGTAGCTTCATTGGAACGCATGGGTAAAAAAAGTGCCGAAAATCTGATGAATGCTTTAGAAAAATCAAAAGAAAATGACCTTTCCAAAGTTGTTTTTGCTCTGGGTATCCCGAATGTCGGGGAAAAAACAGCAGCACAGCTTGCAGAACATTTTGGAAATATGGAAAAACTTTCCGTTGCTACCGAGCAACAGCTGGTCGAGATGGAAGGCTTTGGAGAAATTGTTGCACAGGGAATCGTCCGCTTTTTTGCACAGGAAAGCAATCAGCAAGAAATTGAGCGTCTGCGCAAGGTTGGTATCAATATGGAAAGCAAAAAGGAAAAAGCAGGTGATATCTTTGCCGGCAAAACCTTTGTGCTGACCGGAACTTTGCCGACGCTGAAGAGAAACGACGCAAAAGAACTGATTGAATCGTTGGGAGGAAAGGTATCGTCCTCTGTATCAAAGAAAACTTCCTATGTTGTGGCAGGCGAAGAAGCAGGCTCTAAATTGGACAAAGCAAATGAATTGGGAATTGCTGTGCTCAGTGAAGCAGAGCTTTTAGAGATGGCAAGAGGCTAAAGTCAATAAAAAAACGGAAAATAGAATTGTATTTTATTCCAGCCTTGCTTTTAGATTAAAACAGTGTTGATTCACATACAATAATATTGCGTTTGTATTATGCGCTATTTTTTAAAGCAAGGAGAATAAAGAATGAAGAAGATAACAGTACTTGCCCTGATAGCCATGCTGCTGATCTCTGTGCTTGCAGGATGCGGCGAAGATGGTGTTATCAATCGGGCAGGGCAAAAAACAAAAAATTATGCCCAAGACAGTATGGACGCAGCAAAGAATGCAGGAAAAAAAGCTGAGGACTCTGTAAAAGACAAAGTGGACGATACTGCACGAAAAGCAGACGATTCAGCAAAAGATGGCATGGACACAGTAGGAGAGATGATGGATCAAGAAGAAGGTATGCTGATGGCAGCCGGAAGCAGAATCCAAGATGTTGTTATGAAGCTGGGGGAAGAACTGGGAATTACCATGCCCGAAAAGCTGGATGAGGCTGCATTGAAGGATGTGTTCGGTCTTGACCCTTCAGATATTGAAGAATACTACGGTGAATACTCTGCTGTGAACACTTCTGCTGACCATATCATTGGTGTTAAGGTAAAAAAAGGAAAAGTAGATACAGTTCGTAAAGCATTGGAAACTCGCAAAGAAGAAGTAGTCAAAAACTTTAAGGAATATCTGCCTGACCAGTATGATAAAGCGCAGGCAGGAAGAATTATCGAAAAGGGTAATTATCTCTTTTTGGTAATTGCAGGAGATTCCGAAAAAGGATATGATAACCAGCTAAACCGTGCAGAAGAAATTATAGGCGGATACTTTAAATAAAATATCAATACCAGAACAAATAAAGAGGATACCTATTTTTAGAATAAGATAATTGATTCTAAAAGAACGGTATCCTCTTTTTCTCTAGACAAATATTTTTGGGTGTTTTGTGGCTAAAAAATAATTTACATATAAAAAATCACTTACTATTAAGGAAGAAAGGAAAAAGAAAAAATAATAGGAAGGGTTGATATTTTAGGGGAAATCTGTTAATTTTATTAGTAGTGTTTTTGCAGCAGGAATTTCTGTCGGCAATAACAGGATAAAAAATATTGAGGAGGTACAAAGATTTGGTTTTCAGCAGTCTGCTGTTTTTATTTCGTTTTCTTCCCATTACATTTTTAATTTATTATTTGGTTCCGTTTAAGTTAAAGAATACGGTCTTGTTTTTGGCAAGCTTGTTTTTCTACACCTGGGGTGAACCAAAGTTTTTCCCAATCATGCTTGTTTCTATTGGTGTAAACTATATAGCAGGACTTTTGATGGAAAAATATGACGATAAGCCCAAAATCCGCCGTCTTTGTTTCTGGGTAGCTTTTGCAGTTACCGTCGGATTCCTATTGTTCTTTAAGTATACAAACTTCTTCCTGTCCAATATCAATGCATTGTTTGGACTTGGTTTGCCATTGCTCAGTGCAGATGAATTCCATTTGCCGCTGGGTATCAGTTTCTATACCTTCCAAATTCTTGCATACACCATTGATGTTTATAAAAGAAAAATTAAGGTGGAGCATAACTTAATTGATTTTGGTGCATTTGTTGTCTTGTTCCCTCAGCTGATAGCAGGTCCTATTGTTTTGTATTCGGACATTAACAAGGAGCTGAAAAATCGTAAAATTTTACTGGAACAGGTCGAAGAAGGGGTTGGCCTGTTTATTATGGGATTGGGCAGCAAAATCTTGCTTGCGGATACAATCGGAGCATTGTGGACCGAGGTACAGATGCTCGGCTTTTCCAATGTATCCACACCACTTGCATGGTTGGGTGTGTTGGCATACAGCTTCCAGATTTATTTTGACTTTAGCGGATATTCTCTGATGGCAATCGGTCTTGGCAGAATGTTGGGATTTTATTTCCCTCGAAACTTTAATTACCCATATATCTCCAAAAGCATTACCGAGTTTTGGAGGAGATGGCATATCACCCTCAGCTCTTGGTTCCGTGAATATGTTTATATTCCGCTGGGGGGCAATCGTGTCAAAAAGTCCCGTCACTTCTTTAACCTTTTTGTCGTTTGGTTCTTGACCGGATTTTGGCATGGTGCAAACTGGAACTTTATTTTTTGGGGATTGTATTTCTTCATCCTTCTAATGATTGAAAAAACCTTTTTGCTCAAATATCTGGAGAAAAGCAAAATTTTCTCCCACCTATATTTGATTTTCTTTGTAATGATTAGCTGGGCAATTTTTGCATTGTCTGATTTGTCGATGCTTGGGGAATTGTTCTCAAGAATGTTCTCATTGGCAGGTGGAGTTGATTGGCTGTATTATCTTAGAGATTATGCGGGAATTTTGATTCTGTGTATTCTTGCATCTACACCTTTCTTTAAGATTGCAGCAGATACCATAGGGAAAAATAAAATTGTGCGCACAGTGTTCCTGGCGGCGGTTCTGCTTGTTTCTGTTGCATTTATGGTGGATTCCACATACAGCCCGTTTTTATACTTCAATTTCTAAGGAGGACGGCAGATGAAAAACATTCTAAAATATCCAATTGCACTTTTGTTCGGAGCGTTTGTCATGGTCGTTTTTCTGGTAGATGTTTTCAATGCAGACAAAGCCCGTTCCGAGTTTGAAAATATCCAGCTGGCACAAAAGCCAAGCTTTTCGTGGAGCACTTTTGCGGACGGAAGCTTTGGAAATGCTTATGTAAAATATATCAACGAGCAGTTTATCGGCAGAGATGACTGGATTACCTTAAAGGCTAGCGCAGATATGGGATTGGGACGTACTGAGGGGCATGGTATTGTTTACGGAAAAGACCACCAGCTTTTAGAAAAATTGCAGGTGGTGGACACTCGCACCCCGGGAGCCGGAACCAATGTGGTAGAACAAAAAAGTATGGATCGCTCTGTTAATGTAATGAAGAGCTTTTTGAGTATGTACGATAAAGATATTACTTTTTCTTTGGTTCCAAACGCATACGCTGTTTTGGATGACAAAGTCCCTTACGCTTTCCCCGGAGTAAATCAGCAAAAAGAAACGGAACGTATTTACAGTGAACTTTCTCAGGCAGATGATCGGCTAACCACGATTGATTTTTCCGATGCTTTAAAAGAACACGCAGATGAGTATATTTATTATCGTACCGACCATCATTGGACTACACTGGGGGCATACTATGCCTATGTCGAGTATTGCCATGAAAAAGGTTTGACACCGGTAGAGCTTTCGGAACTGGACAAGAACGAAGTTTCGGATTTTTACGGAACTTTTTATTCTAAGGCAAAGCGTCCGGGACAACCGGCAGACACCATCACATGGTATGACATACCGGTAGATAATTTTGCTTTCACCGCAAATTTAAACCAGGATAAAGAGCTTGCACAGCTGGGAACAGTGGTAGAACAGGATGGTATGGAACTTGTGTCGATGAATAGTTTGATAGATCAGCGAAAGTTTGCAGTGCGAGATAAATATGCAGCATTTACCTGGGGAAATCCGGGGTATTCAAGAATTAAAAGTTCGAATAACCTTAATCATGAGGAAGGCAAGACCAGCAAACTTTTGATTTTTAAGGATTCTTATGCAAACAGCATGATCCCATACCTTACCTACAACTATGATGAAATTGTTGTGGTAGATTTGCGCTATCTTTCTAAAAGCGTAAAAGAATTGATGCAGGAAAATTTTGATGACGTTTTTGTTATGTACAACTTCTCTACTTTCTTGTCAGAGGCTTCCAGTTTGGCTAGATTGAAATTTTAAAAAGGATAACCTACAGCAAAAACAATCCGTGTTATGTTAAACGCGGATTGTTTTTTTATGATCACAAGAAGATATAAAATTTTTAGTTTAATCTGTAATGAAAAATACATATAGTAAAATTATTGAAAATAAAAGATAGATAAAAAAGCTGCCCAAACGATGGGGCAGCTAGTGATACATAGGTATTTTCAGTTTGTTTATAGTTGTTTTTGATGATTTTTATTCTAAAAAAATAAAGCAGCTAACTGTTCAAAAGCTGGCAAAGAACGGACAATTTGTTCGTAGCTGACACAGTAAGATAAGCGGAAATATCCGGGGCAGCCAAAAGAGCAACCGGGAACCAGCAGAATATGATACTGTTTTGCAATTTCACAGAATTGTTTATCATCCGGAATTGGGGATTTGGGGAAAAGATAAAATGCACCTTGTGGCTTTGTACACTCGAATCCCAGAGAAGTCAGGTGATTGTAGATAAGGTCACGATTTTTTTGGTAAATACCAACATCAATGGTGGTATCCAGAATCTTTGCTGTTACCTTTTGGAATAAAGAAGGTGCATTCACAAAGCCGAGAATTCGGGTTGCAACATTGAGTGCAGCAAGAATATCGTGACAGTCATCGGCACAAGGGTTTACAACAATGTAGCCAATACGCTCTCCCGGCAGAGATAGGGATTTGCTGTAAGAGTAACCAATGATGGCGTTTTTAAAGTAATCAAGGATAAATGGAACCTGTGTAGCGTCATAAACAAGTTCACGGTATGGCTCATCAGAGATGAGATAGATGGAGGAGCTAAAATCCGATTGCTTTTTCTCTAAAATTTGTGCCATTTCATTGAGGAGGGAAGCAGGGTAAACCACTCCGGTAGGATTGTTTGGGGTGTTGATAATAACTGCTTTTGTTTTTGGTGTGATAGAATCTTCAAATCGGGAAAGGTTTGGAAGGAAGGTATCTGGGTCAGTAGGAACAACAACCATTTTTCCATCGAAGTTATTGATGTAGTTTGCATACTCACCAAAGAAAGGAGCAAACACAATCACTTCATCATTGGGATTCAGCAAAGTTTTTAAAATGACGTTCAGCCCACCTGCTGCACCGCAAGTCATAATGATTTGTTCATAATGGAGCTGACAGCCGTGTATGCCGTTTAAATGTTCAGCAATTGCAGTGCGGACATCCTCATAACCTGAATTGTTCATATATCCATGTACAGCAATCGGATTTTCGTCCGAAAGTGTTTCGATGATAGCTTGGGTAACTTCTTCAGGTGGTGGTGCTGTTGGATTTCCTATGCTAAAATCATAGACATTGTTTGCTCCGTACAAAGCGGCAAGTCGGTGCCCTTCCTCGAACATTGCCCGAATCACAGAGCTGCTTTGTACCAGTTTCTGCATTTTTTGAGAAATCATATCATCATTCCTTCTGCTTATAATCTAAAAAATATTCAGTCACTTTATCGCTTCAACTTGATGATATTATTATACTGCTATTTTTTTAAAAAGCAAGAGAAAAAGTAGAGAGCTATGAAACAATTCGATAAAGATAATATCTGTTTTCGGTGCCGATTTTTTCTATCACATTAAGAGCACGCAGCACCGAGATGATGTAAGAAATTGTGCGGGGACGCTGCTTTGTTAGTTTTTGCAAAGTTTGTGAGGTAAAAGTATCGGGAAGGCTGGGAAGCAGCTTTAAGAGGTCTTGGGGACAGTTCAAAGTAATTTCATCCAGCAAGGAAAGAGGAAGCATCTGAGAGCGATGAGAACCCTTTTTTCGGTCACGGCTCCAACCGTCCAGCAATCTATATTCTTCACATTCCAGCAAGGTAAGAGTAACAGAAAAGTTCGATGGCCACAGCAAACTGCTGATGCTGTACAGTTCCCGAAAAATGCCCAGAGCGGCATTTTTGTTTGGAGAGCGTCGGCGAGGGCTGGTTTCGCCTGTTTGAGTATCAACCCATACAAGCCATTTGATGGCAGGTACAGGGTAAATAATACGCACCGAACCGTTTTGAAGAAAACATTGCAATTTACTGCGCATCTTTCCAAAGTTTGCAGTCTGTATTTCGGTAATGCCCTCAGGGGTGGCAATATCGGCAACATATTTTCCAAAGTTAATTTCTTGGTAAGAAGGATTGGGACAATAAAAATTTTTTAGGATGGCATGTTGTGCCTTTTCGGACAGAGAACCAATACCATGCTGAAAAAAGTCCTGCTGTAATACACGGCTGCGGCAAAGAAGGAATTCGTCTGCTCGAGAGCAGGTAGAATCAGTGGGCATGAAAAATATCTCCCATCATTTATATTTTTCTTAAAATTATATCATAACAAAAATAGAAAAGACAAATAAAGAGAACAAATTAAAATTCTATTTAATTAGTGATAACATACACACAAATATGATTGAATCTTTACCTGATTCTAACATAATATAGGAAAAATCGGCAAAAAAATTTTAAAAAAACAAAGAAATTGAGCCAAATGACTAAAGAACAAAATATTTTGCATATTTTTATGCAAGTATACCGTGGCTTACAAAGATAAAACGGAAAGCCGAAAAGCCTTTGTATAGGGTTAACAAGTTAATATTATACAAGGTTTTTCCACTTGATTCGGGCAAGTTTAATACGAAATTCCCATCTATCTCAAAAAATGATTGAAATTCAACAACTTTTTTTTCTTTTTATATTGCATTTTGATAAAAAATTATGTACACTATAAATAACAACGTAAAAAGTGTCAATTGGAATATTGACTAATCGGAATATCATAGGATAGAAGAGGGGATTTGTTATGTCTAACAGATTGTTTCAAGGTATTGTTCATCAGATGAGAGAATCTATCGACCGTACCATCGGCGTGGTAGATAGCTATGCGGTTACCATCTCCTGCAGCGACTTGACACGCATTGGAGAGACCAATGAATATCTGGTATTGGACTTGAATGAGAACACAGATGTATTTGTCAGAGATGGATACACCTATAAACCATTCGGTACAAGGGCAAAACCGGACTATGCAGTATTTGTGGAGGGAACTGACGAAATTGCAGCCAAGTTCTGCAATATTCTGGCAATCTCTTTTGCAAGCATCAAACAGTATTATGATGAAAAATATGACCGAAACAACTTTATTAAAAATGTTATTTTGGAAAATATCTTACCGGGAGACATCTATGTTAAAGCAAGAGAACTCCATTTTAACACCGATGTCAGCCGTGTTGTTTTGCTGATTCGTGTTGTTTCTTCCAATGATATTTCTGCATTTGATGTTATCCAAAATCTGTTCCCGGACAAGCAGAAAGATTTTGTTTTTAACATCAGCGAAAGAGATATTGTGCTGGTAAAAGAGGTTAAACCGGGAATCAGCGGAAAAGATATTGAAAAATTGGCACGCTCCATTGTAGATACATTGGGCAGCGAATTCTATACTAGAGTTGTTGTTGGTATCGGTACCATTGTAGGCGGAGTTAAAGAGCTGTCCAAATCCTTTAAAGAAGCTCAGGTTTCTTTGGAAGTCGGTAAGGTATTTGATACAGAAAAGTCAATTGTCAGCTACAACAACCTGGGTATTGCTCGTCTGATTTATCAGCTGCCAACAACTCTGTGTGAAATGTTCCTCAAAGAAGTATTTAAGAAAGGTTCCATTGACAGCCTTGACCATGAAACCCTCTTTACAATTCAGAAATTCTTTGAAAATAATCTGAATGTTTCTGAAACATCCCGAAAACTGTTTGTACACCGCAATACATTGGTTTATCGTCTGGAAAAAATTAAAAAACTTACCGGTCTTGACTTGCGTGAATTTGACCACGCTATTGTATTTAAGGTAGCCTTAATGGTAAAGCGCTATCTGACAGCTAATCCTGTTAAATACTAATTTAAATATGTATTTCCACAAAAACACCCAAGGATTTTCCTTGGGTGTTTTTTTACGATATTCTCCATCGATCTTAAATTATAAAAAAGACAGTTTCGATGACAGAAAATGTAAATTTTTTTCAAAGTAAGTTGTGAAAGGAAGCAAATAGTTGCGGGAAGATGGAAAATGTATTATAATTATGAATGTTAAATTATAAAATTTATCATGCTTCCAAAAAAATTTGGAAAGTAATGTAAAAGAGATAAGGCGGTGCTTCGGTGATTGAATTTACCAATGTTTCCAAAGTCTATGACAATGGAACGAAGGCTCTGAGTAATGTCAGTCTGCAAGTGGATAAGGGAGAGTTTGTCTTTGTAGTCGGTCCTTCCGGTGCAGGAAAAAGTACCTTTATCAAGCTGTTGTTGAGAGAAGAAACCCCGACAAAGGGGATTGTAAAAGTAAATGGTTATAATTTAAATAAAATCAAAAAACGTCAGATTCCACAGTTCAGACGTTCTTTGGGTGTAGTGTTCCAAGATTTTAGATTGATTCCGCAGATGACGGTTTATGATAATGTAGCGTTTGCACTAAGGGTAACTAATGTGGCAAATCGCTCCATCCGACAGCGTGTTCCATATGTTCTGGGACTGGTGGGACTTGCGGCAAAAGCAAGAAATTACCCCGACCAGCTTTCCGGTGGAGAGCAGCAGCGTGTGGCATTGGCAAGAGCTTTGGTAAACAATCCGCCGCTTTTGATTGCAGACGAGCCAACCGGAAACATTGACCCAGAGCTGTCGTTGGAGATTGTTGAGCTGCTCAACGAAATCAATCGTTGTGGTACAACTGTGGTAATGGTAACACATGAGCATGAGCTGGTAGCTCGTTTTAATCGTCGTGTTATCAGCATTGACCACGGTAATGTGGTAGCGGATGCTTTGGACGCAGAAGAATGGGGGAATTTCTATGAAGGGTAGCAGTATAGGCTATCTTTTTAAAACCGGTTTTAAAAATGTATATATGAATCGTTTAATGTCTTTTGCGTCGATTGGTGTACTGGTTGCGTGTTTGATGTTGATAGGAAGCGCAGTACTGCTTTCGCTGAATATGCAGGCGATTGTGGGGGCAGTGGAAGACGAAAATGAGATGGTGGCTTTTTTGGATATGGACATCTCTGACAGTCAGATTAAAGAAATCGGACAAGAAATAAAGCAGATACCGGAGATAGAAGAAGCGTTTTTCTATTCGTCTGAAGAAGCTTGGCAGGAAGAACAGAAAAAATGGGGCGCTGCAAGTGCAATGGTAGAAGTGGATATAGAGGGAAATGGCTTGGGCCCTATTCTTCCGGATGCTTATCGAATCAAGCTAAAAAATGTTAACGAGCAAACTTTGGACAGTGTAGAGCAGCAGCTGCTGCAAATTGACGGTGTTGACCCGGATATCCGTACACCAAACCAAGAGGCAACCATCCTTTCTGATTTGGAAAAAGCAATTTCTACCGTAGGAAGTGTAATTGTTATTATTTTGGCAGTTGTTTCTATTGTCATCATTGCAAACACTATTAAAATTACTATTTTTTCCAGAAGAAAAGAAATCAGCATTATGCGTTTGGTGGGAGCAACCAACACCTTTATCAAAATGCCGTTTATTATTGAAGGTATGCTGATTGGTTTAATTTCCGCAATTATTGCTTTTGGTGGGTTGTGGGTACTGTACAATTATGCAACCCAGTTTATTATGACCAATCCTTCCTCGTGGCTTGAAATTGCAATCGGACGACTGATTAACTTTAAGGATATTGCTTCCTATATGTTGGCTGGTTTTGCGATTGGAGGATCAGGTCTTGGTATCATCGGAAGTAATCTGTTTATTCGTAAGCATTTGAAAGTGTAATGCTTCTTCCCAGCTGCAACTTTTTTGCAACAACAGGAAATGAAAAGAGAGAATGTAAGGAAAGGAAGTGCAACGAAAGGATGAATTATCACAAGAAATTCATAAAAGTGTTGACAGCAGCACTTTTAGCAGCAATGTTGGTGGCTTTGCCGGCTTCTGCCACATGGGGAGATACCGAAACCAGCACACAAGATAATAATTTTATTAGTGCAGAAGATTCCGAAGCGATGCGCCAACAGGAAATAGAAGAAGCAAACCGCAAAAAAAATGAGCGAGAACAGCAAAAGAAACAGTATCAGGGACAGATCAACTCTTTACAGGGAGAACTGGACAAGCTTAAAAAAGAACAGAAAGATTTGCAGTCAAAGCTCAACAATGTCAGCGGTCAGAAAAAGCAGGCACAGGCAGTAAAAGCTTCTTTGGACGCAGATTTAAACAATGTGTTGGGGCAGATCAGTACATTGACCCTGCAAATTGATGCGATGAACGAATCCATTAAGATGACGCAGGAAGATATTGAAAACTCCAAAAAAAATATCAACGAGCAGATTATCTTGCTCCGAAAAAGAATCCAAACTTCCTATAAAGCAGGATACAGCAATGCACTGTCAGTAGTGCTTGGAGCGGATAGCTATTATGACAGCTTGGTTCGTACTCGAGTAATTAGTGAAATTTCGGGACGAGATGAAAAAATTATTACAGAACTTAACAATGAAAAAAAAGAATTGGAAAACAAAGAGGCCCAGCTAAAGGAAGAACAGGCACAGTTAGAAGAGGCAAGCAGTGCACTGGAAGAATCGAAAGGTTCGCTGAGCAAGAAAATTGATGCAGCTCAGGCAAACATCGAAGATATCAGCAAATTGGAGCAGGAATATACCTCCAATATTGCAGAAAGCCAAAAGAAGGCAAAAGAGATGGAAAGCGAGATTGCATCAGCATATGCGTCAATTCAGAATCTTTCTTCCTCGGAAAACAGTGAGTATGTCGGTGGCGAAATGAAGTGGCCTTTGCCGGGTTACAGCACCATTTCTTCCGGATATGGCTGGCGATTTAATGGAAATAACTTTCACACCGGTGTTGACCTTACCGGAAGCGGTTGCTTTGGTGCAAATATTGTTGCAGCCAATACAGGAACAGTAGTTAAGGCAAACACCAGTGTTACACCGGGGCGTGGGTATGGTATGTTCATCATTATTGACCATGGCGGCGGAAAATCCACCCTTTACGGACATTGTAGTTCGCTTTTAGTTTCAGAGGGACAAACGGTTTCTCGCGGACAGCCGATTGCACAAGTTGGCTCAACCGGTTGGTCAACGGGACCTCATCTACACTTTGAGGTGCGTGAAAACGGAAACCATGTTAACCCATTGCCATACCTCAAAGGCAACAGCTAACTCTGAAAAAGAGTACCATAAAAACCAAAGATATTTCATAAGCTGATGCTTTCTGTGATGTCATACTCACAGAAGGTATCGGCTTTTTTCTGCCAAAGGAGAAACGCTTATGTTAACATCACTTGCATTCATTTTTCTTGTAGGACTGGCAATGGCTTCTATCTGCCAACGGCTAAAATTGCCGAGAATTATCGGTATGCTGATAACAGGAATTGTTTTAGGTCCATATGTTTTAGACTTTCTTCAACCATCTATCCTATCAATCTCTTCTGAGTTAAGACAGATGGCTTTGATTATCATTTTACTCAAAGCAGGGCTTTCCTTAAATCTGTCAGACCTTAAAAGAGTCGGACGTCCTGCTGTTATGATGTCATGTGTGCCAGCCAGTTTTGAAATATTGGCATTCTTTTTGTTTGCTCCATCCATTTTTGGTATAACAAAGGTGGAGGCAGCTGTGATGGGTACAGTTCTTGCTGCGGTTTCACCGGCAGTTGTTGTTCCGAGAATGGTTCAGTTGATGGATACAAAGTATGGTACATCAAAAAGTATTCCTCAGATGATTATGGCAGGAACTTCTTGCGACGACATTTTTGTGATTGTTTTATTTTCTACCTTTGTCAGTATGGCACAGGGGAAAAATGCAAATTTAATGGATTTTGCGGCAATTCCCATTTCTATCATTCTGGGAATAGGTTTGGGTGCAGTTGCAGGCTACCTTCTCAGCCTGTTTTTTGAGGCTGCCTATACACACAAACGATATATCAGAAACAGCATGAAGGTGATTATCGTGCTGGGCGTTTCATTTATGCTGATGTCGATTGAAACATGGTTAAAGGGTATTGTGTCGCTTTCCGGATTGCTCGCGGTTGTAAGTATGGCGTGTGTTATAAAAGTGAAGAGTACACCGTTTGTATCAAAACGCCTTTCTGAAAAATTCGGAAAATTATGGCTGGCAGCAGAAGTTATATTATTTGTGTTGGTAGGTGCAGCAGTCGATATTCGATATACAGTAAAAGCAGGTGCCCTTGCAGTAGTTATGATTTTGATTGCCCTTGTATTTAGAGCCGTGGGTGTGCTTGTTTGTCTGTTGGGAACTCAACTTAATTGGAAAGAACGAGTTTTCTGTGTAATTGCCTATCTGCCAAAAGCAACGGTACAGGCAGCAATCGGTTCTGTCCCACTGGCAATGGGGTTGGATTGTGGGCAAATTGTTCTTTCAGTGGCAGTTTTAGCAATTTTGATTACAGCTCCGTTGGGTGCATTGGGGATAGATTTAACTTATAAAAAATTGCTTTCTCAAGATGATTGTGCTAAAGATATGTAATTAAAAAATAACAAAACGCTGGAGGATAGAGAGGGATTTTATAAAGAATAAAAATTTAAAAAACATAAAACTGTAACGCAAGTTATAAATTGAGTTGATGCAGATAAAAAACAGACAAACCCAGTAACGACAACATTGAAGTTACTGGGTTTGTCTTATGGGATAATTTTTATTTTAAGGTATGGGGTATAATTCCATAACAGCCGGTCGTTTTGTCTTGAAATAATGGTATGTGTGGTGGAAAATAGGTAAAAATCATAAACAAAAGGACAATCAAAGCGAAAACAATGAGAACATATTTAAAATTAATAGGCTTACAGTAGCGGTAGATGTGAACTCCCAGCAGCTGACCAAACAAAAGAGCAAACAGCAGAATCAAAATATCGACCCACAGCAACTGTATGCCAAAGGCTCCTGTGTAAAAATAATATAAAAGTGGTATAGAAGCAAAAGATGTCAGCAGAGCAACCAGCGCAGCTGTAAACCACCTGTTTTTATCAATTTGATGTTGTTTACCCTGGAAATGATAATAGAAAGACCACCAGAGAATAACAGGTAAAAGAACCATTTTGATGTGTTCCCACACGCTTTCGTTTACAGGTAAGAGCAGTCCCACAAGTGGGTTTTCCCAAAGGATGTCATACAAAAAATGTATCACAGAGCCAATAATAAACAATATGGAAGTGCTGACAAGAATCCATATTTTAGGTTGGGAGAAGGATTTATGCTGCATATTTTCCCTCCTTAGCATAATTTAGTGTAGTATATGCCGGAAATGATTTGTTTATGCTTAGCATATAGTACAGATAAATTATTTTACAGGAGTAAATGTATAATAATGAATTTTAATTCATGATTATGTTGTGCAGAATACACATTGTCCGCAGGCAAGAAAAGAGGAAAGGCAGAGATTTTTTACTCTAGATAGACTATTTTCTGCTGAAGCGAAAATCGCACTTGCTTCCACCTTCTGCAAGCGTGGTGGTTCTCTCTAAACGCATTCCCATGACATCGGCAAAGAGATAATCTAGCTTACACAGATATTTTGCAAGTTCAGGGCAGCCTTCGTCACGGCACAGTTTACAGATGCCGCACTCTAGATAATCGAATCCCAAATCATACTCACCGTTTCCGGGGAGAAGATTTACCACCCAGTCATTTTCGTAGGTACGCAGATGGGTGCTTTGTGCCCATTGCTTCCGTTTTTCAATTCGTTTGGGGTCAAGATATTGGTCGGCATCACCCATCACCAATCGAAACAAGCGGCTGTGGCGGAATCCTTTCTGCATGATTTCGTAGTTTTCCTGTGGAGAAAGCCCGTCACTGCGATTCATCGCAATAAACCATGCAGCGATGGCATAGCAGCTCAAAAGCTGGTTTCTTTTGCCAATGTCCTTAGCATTGTTTAAAATTTGATGGTACTCCGTCAGGGTTTTCTTTTTCACTGCGGAGGAAGCTTGGTTTTGTGTAATATGGGAAAATGCTGTTCCCAAAACTTGCAAAGTGAGATTATTTTTCATAAACTTCTCCTTCTCCATTTAACTTTAGTGCAATCATTTTGACCATTTTAAATCTGTCGGAAATCTTCATGGTGAGTCGGGTCATCAGCTGTAAACCATTTTTGTCAATGTGGATATAGTAGGGTTCTTCACTTAACAGCGTTGCGTTGATTTGGGATGCAAGATTTGTACCTTTGTCTACATAAAAATACATGGCAGCATCTTCATGACCAACTTGCTTCATATATTTTCCGATGCGTTTCATGCCGCTTTTGTTGACTGTATCAAAGACGACCCTGATGTCGCCGTATTTTTTTAGCATCCGAAAAAGGCCCAAGACTTTTTCCGATTCAAAGTAATAAAACAATCCGCTCGCCGTTACCAAGATGGGGACAGTGGGATGTTTTGCACGAATTTGTTTGATCCAGTCTTCACTAAAGGCATCAGAGGTAATCGTTTGATCTCGTTCCTGCGTTCCCAAAAGGAGGGTGCGGTATTCGATAACATCAGGCAAATCCACTTCATACCATAGGGTTTTCCCGTTGTCGTTTCGATAGAAGGTGGTTTCCAGACCACACCCCAACTGTACAATGATGCCTTGAGGATTTTGCTGCAAAAATGCACGAATATATCGGTCCATGTTGCTGGAACGCACGGCACCTGCCATCAGAGTATATTGGGTCTGAGTGTCTTGTCCCTTTACCTTTGGGGGAAGTTTTGATTTAAGTTTCAGTGCTTTTTGGTCATGCAGGATGTGAGGAAAGTTTTCGCTTGCGTAGATTCTGCCCAACATCGGGACAAACAAGGTATCTTCTATGGTGCTAAAATCAGGCATTTTTGTTCTCCTTTCAAAAATTGCCATTGGTAGAGTAACAACAAAAGGATGTCAATTCATACATTGCAAAGAAAAGTCGGACGAATTTCCATCCTTTATATTAGCATTTGCTAACCGAATAATAGCACAAAAGGTGACTATTTTCAATCATGATACCCTTGTTTTTGTAAGTCGTGCGTTGCTGCGTTGTCTGTTTTACATAATTTTATCTATAATATATCATACAATTCATAGAAATTTATTAAATAAGCTCTTTGTTTATTGACAAAATATGAACACAAATATATACTTAAAATCAAACAGAAGGAATAACTATCCTATTATCATTAAATTACAGTAAAAGTTTGGATTGTTACTGTCAGGCAGGCAAAACCAAATTTTGCTCGGACTTTTATTTATGTCGGGCAAAATTTGGTTTTTTTTATTTATTACCATAAATGAAAATGATGAGGGGGAAGGATATGAAAATCTTGAGAGTCATTAACAACAACGTAGTTAGCTGTTTGGATGAAACCGGCAGGGAATCTGTGGCGATGGGAAAAGGGCTCGGATTTGCATCTCGTCCCGGAATGGAGCTTGCTTCAGAAAAGGTGGAAAAACTCTTTTATTTAGAAACCCAAAGTGAAACAGACCGACTGAAAGATTTATTTTCCAGTATTTCCGAAGAACAGATTGAGCTTTGCAGCCGCATTATTGCTTATGCGGGGGACAGCCTCAGTCAGCTTTTGAATCCCAGCATTTACCTGACGCTGACAGACCATATCAATTTTGCCATCAGCCGAATAAAACAAGGGATTATTTTTCACAATGCTTTGTTGACCGAGGTAAGGACCTTTTATCCTCGTGAATTTGCTGTCGGAAAATATGCTCTTGAGCTGATTCGGAATACCACCGGTGTTGTTTTCCCGGAGGATGAGGCATCCAGTATTGCCCTGCATCTGGTGAATGCAGAACTTGATAATTCTATCAGTGAAACTGTGAAAATAACACAAGCACTTCACGATATTTTGGAAATCCTGCGACAGTCCAAAGAAATTTCTCTTCAAGAGGATTCCACATACTTTGACGAATTTACGGTCAACTTGAAATTTTTGGTTATTCGAGTTTTTAACGGTCAGGAAAAAGATTGCCAGTCGCCAAATTTGATGCAGGTTGTCAAGACTTCTTACCCCGCAGAATATAGCTGTGCTGCTTTGGTTGCTGAATATCTGGAAAAACAGAGCCAACACTCCGTTAGTGAGGAAACGAAGGTGTATCTGGCAATGAATATTCGACGAGTTATCGAATATTCTAAACAAACTGACTGATTTAAAAGTTTAAAAATAATGAAAGAAGGTTCATAAAATGGGATTTTTTAAGAAGCTGTTGGGTGGTTCTGAATTAGAGTTGGGAGCACCTGTTGATGGTTATGCAGTTTCTGTAAAGGAAGTCAGCGACCCTACCTTTGGAGATGAGATTTTGGGAAAAGGGATTGCGGTGCGTCCTGCCGGCAATAAAATTGTTTCTCCTTGTGATGCTACTGTTGATTTGATGTTTGATACCGGTCATGCAGTTAGCCTCAATGCTGACAATGGTGCCGAAATTCTGATTCATGTAGGATTGGAAACTGTTAAGCTGGACGGAAAGTATTTTACCGTTCATGCAAAGAGCGGCGATCATGTTGCTAAAGGTCAGCTTTTGATTGAGTTTGATCGGGACGCCATCGCTCAAGAAGGATATGACACCATTACTCCTATGGTTATCTGCAATAGTGACAAGTATAGTGAAATCAATGTCTATGTAAACAAAGAAGTGAACGCAGGCGAAAAGGTTATTGGTCTAAAGGAATAGTTTAAAAATTGAAAGGAGCCAAAACCATGTTAAAGGGTATAGGACGGCCCGCTTATTCTGGAATTGCTATTGGGCGTGCATATGTCTATCACAAACAACAGAGCCAACTGCCTGCTTCTTGTGGTGATAGCGTAAAAGAACAGCAAAAATTTGATGAAGCAAGACAGGTTGCCCGTGAACAATTAGAGGAACTGTTCACAAAGACAAAAGAAGAAATCGGTCAAGAGCAAGCGATGATTATTGATGTCCAGATGATGATGTTGGATGATTTGGATTATCTGGAAAGTGTCGCTGATATGATTCAGAACGGTTGCGGTGCTGCTAAAGCTGCTCAGGACAGCGGCGACATCTTTTCATCGGCTTTTGCTGCAATGGATGATGAATACATGAAAGCCCGTGCTGTGGATGTAAAGGATATTTCCACCCGTTTGGTAAAAATACTTTGCGGTGAGCAAAATGGTTTGACCATGGAAGAGCCGGGAATTTTGGTAGCGGAAGATTTAACTCCAAGTGAAACGGTTCAGCTGCCAAAGGATAAAATTTTGGCATTTGTTACCCGTCAGGGATCATCTAACAGTCATACAGCCATCTTAGCCAGAATTATGAATATTCCGTCACTTGTACAGACTAAACTGGATTTAGATGCCGATATAGACGGCAAAATGATGGTGGTGGATGGATTTAATGGTGTCTGCTATGTAGACCCCGATGAAGAAACACTTTCTGAAATGCGTAAAAAACAGCAGCAAGCCACCGAAGAGCGCCGCCAACTGGAGGCATATCGAGGAAAGCCCAGCATTACAAAAAAAGGTCGAAAGATTAACCTGTTTGCAAATATCGGCAATCCCCAAGATGTGCAAACAGCTCTTGACGGCGATGCTGAAGGCATTGGCCTTTTGCGAAGTGAGTTCCTCTATCTGGGTCGGGACACAGCTCCGACAGAAGAAGAATTGTTTGAAGCCTACCGCACTGTGGTGGAAGGAATGCAGGGTCGTCGTGTAGTTATCCGAACTTTGGATATTGGTGCTGACAAACAAGTGGATTATTTCGGATTGGATAAAGAGGATAATCCGGCTTTGGGTTATCGTGGAATCCGTATTTGTTTAGAGCAAGATGAAATTTTCCGTCCGCAGATGAGAGCTATCTATCGTGCTGCTGTCTATGGCAAAGTAAGTGTTATGTTCCCGATGATTACCTCTGTGTGGGAGGTTCAAAAAATCAAAGAATTTTGTGCAAAAATCAGAGAAGAACTGGCAGCAGAGGGTATAGCCTATGGTGAAACAGAACTTGGTATCATGGTGGAAACCCCAGCCGCCGCAGTTATCAGTCGTGAGCTTGCCAAAGAAGTGGACTTTTTCAGCGTTGGCACTAACGATTTGACACAGTATACTTTGGCGATTGACCGCCAGAATGCAAAACTGGATCGTTTTTACGATGCGCACCATCCTGCTGTGCTGGCTCTGATGTCCCTGATTGCAAAAAGTGCGCAGGAAGCCGGAATTTGGTGTGGCATCTGTGGCGAATTGGGCGCCGATGCTGCTTTGACTGAAGAATTTATTAAAATGGGATATGATGAGCTTTCGGTTTCCCCCGGACGTATTTTGGAGCTCCGTAAAAAAATTTGTGAATGTGAGGTTGAACCACAATGAAAGAATTTAAATATGTAATTACAGATGAACTGGGTCTTCATGCCCGTCCTGCCGGACAGCTGGTGAAAGCTGCTTCCGGTTATACCTCTGATGTAAAGCTGACAGTCAATGGAACTACCGTAGATGCAAAGCGTATTATGGGTGTTATGCGTTTGGCAGCAAAGAAGGGTCACGAGATGACTGTTACCTGTTCTGGTGTGGATGAAGAGAAGGCAGCTTCTGAGCTGGAAGCTTTTGTAAAAGCGAATCTGTAAAATATTTGTGTTGTTTTGGGTCACTGTGGGCCAGTGGCTCTACATAAAGAAAGTATTATATATAAGTGTGTATAAAGGAGGAGTTCACTGTTATGATGAAACAACTTCAAAAACTGGGTAAAGCCTTGTTCTTGCCGGTTTCAATTTTACCTATCTGTGGTATTTTGATGGGTATTGGCTATGCTATGGCTCCTGGTGCTATGGGTGTTCCGGATGCACCAACTTCCGGCGCTATGTATGTTATCGGTTTCTTCCTGATTAAAGCTGGCGGTGCATTGATTGACAATATGCCACTGCTGTTTGCAGTAGGTGTTGGTGTAGGTCTTTCTAAGGATAATGATGGTACCGGTGCTTTGGCAGGTTTGGTTTCTTGGTTGATGGTTACCAAACTGTTAAATCCTGCCGTAGTAAGTGTTGTTGCACCTGCTATGATGGCTGATCCTGTTAAAGCTTTGGCTTTTGGCAAAATCGAAAACCCATTCATCGGTATCCTTTGTGGTATCATTGGCGGTATCTGCTACAACAGATTTAAAGATACTAAGATGCCTGATGTTCTGGCATTCTTCTCTGGTAAACGTTCGGTAGCAATTGTGACCGGTTCATTATCTATCCTGATTGCTGCTGCTCTGCTCTTTGTATGGCCTGTTATTTTCTCCGTTCTGGTTGCTATTGGTAATACCATCAAAGGTCAGGGAGTTCTTGGCGTTGGTATTTACGCTTTCCTCAACCGTTTGCTGATTCCTACAGGTCTGCATCACGCTTTGAACAACGTATTCTGGTTTGACACCATCGGTATGGGTGACCTTACAGCTTACTGGGGCGCTCTGCAAGAAGGTGGCGTTATGGCTAACGGAACCGTTGTTGACTGGTCTGTTGGTATGTACATGTCAGGCTTCTTCCCATGTATGATGTTTGGTATCCCTGGTGCAGCTCTCGCTATGATTCAAACTGCAAAAACCAAAAAACGTAAAGCCACTATCGGTATTATTGGTTCCGCTGCAATTTGTGCTCTGCTTTGTGGTGTAACCGAGCCTTTCGAATTTGCATTTATGTTCTTGGCTTTCCCTCTGTATGTAGTTTACTCTTTGCTTTATGGTATTTTTGCTGCTATTACTGTTGCTCTTGGCTATCGTGCAGGTTTCTGTTTCTCCGCCGGTCTTACCGACGCAATCTTCTCCTCTTTCCTGCCGGCAGCTCGAAACAGTTGGTTGCTGATTCCAATTGGTCTTGTTACCGCTCTGGTATTCTATCTGGTATTCCTGTTTGCCATCAAGAAATTTAACCTCAAGACCCCAGGTCGTGAGGATGATCAGGATTCCGAGGTAAATATCGATTTGAAAAACGATGACTACACCACTATGGCTGCCGTTATTCTGGAAGGTCTGGGTGGCAAAGACAATATCGTTTCTATTGATAACTGCATCACTCGTCTGCGTCTGGAGGTCAAAGACCGCTATGCAGTGGACGAAAAGAAGATCAAATCTTCCGGCTGTGCTGGTGTAATCCGTCCAGGAAAAACCAGTGTTCAGGTTGTTATTGGTCCTAAGGTTCAGTTTGTTGCTGACGAGTTCAAGAAACTCTGTAAATAACTAATACAAAAATCCGCTGTCCAGGCCCACGGGACAGCGGATTTTGTATATTAAAAGAAAAGCAATCTTCAAAATCCTTGTTCTGGAGCTTGTCAGTAAAAATAAAAGGACAAAATAGGGAAGAAGAAGTCGGCTTCATTGTTTTTCGCACTATCTAAAAATTATATCTAATTTACTTGGGACATAGAGTAGAGGCTGCTTGTAAATAATATTATGTTAACTTAAAAAGCCGGCATACCATACTGTGCCGGCTTTTTATAGAAAACAAAAAGGTTCGACTTTTATAAGTCGAACCTTTATTTGTCAGATTATTCTCCTACGTATGGCAGGAAAGCAACGTGACGAGCACGTTTAACAGCAACTGTGAGCTGTCTTTGATGACGAGCACAGGTACCGGTTACACGACGAGGAATGATCTTAGCTCTGTCAGACAGGTATCTTTTCAGTCTTGGAACATCCTTGTAGTCAATGTTTTCAATTTTATCCATACAGAACGCACATACTTTTTTTCTGCTTTTTCTGTTGCGTCTGTCGTTTCTTTCGGTTCTCTCTCTTTCCATGGAACTTGACCTCCTTAAAAATAAATCTTGTAATTACAAAAAAACATATGGGCTAACAGCCTAAAATATAGCTGTTAGAATGGAAGATCTTCTTCATCTTCGTTAATCTCTTCAAAGTCCTCGGCAGCACCGCTGGAATAACCAAAACCGGTTGTCGGAACAGACTGAAAAGAAGTTGCTGCCGAAGCAGCAGGTGACCCATAAGAATTGGACGGTGGTGGCGGACCAAAATCATTAATTGAAGAAGCAGGAGCGGAGTTTTTGCTGTCAGCAAAAAATGCCTGATCAATTAAAACTTCCACTGCCTGGCGTTTGTTCTCGTTTTTGTCCACATAATTGCGAACCTGCAAAGAACCTTCTACTGCCATCAGTCTGCCTTTGGAAAAATATCTGCTGATAAATTCCGCAGTCTGACGCCATGCAACGCAGTTGATGAAGTCGGTCTGACGGTCCGCGCCTTTGCCGTAGTTTCGATCCACAGCAAGTGTGAAGGAAGTTACAGAAAGGTCTGAGGCTGTTTTTCTCAGCTCAGGGTCCGCGGTAAGTCTTCCCATAAGAATTACACGGTTCAGCATGATAGATCCTCCTAGTTGTCCTTCTTAACGATCAGGGAACGAAGAACGCCGTCGGTAATTTTGTAGTTACGGTCAAGCTCGGTTGGGAAATCAGGGGAGCTGGTGAAAGTAGCGAATACATAGTAGCCTTCTACTTCGTCCTCGATTGGGTATGCAAGTCTGCGTTTGCCCCATTCTTCTACTGTTTCCAGAGTACCGTGTTTTTCAATCAGAGCAGTGAATTTTTCTACCAGAGCTTTGATTGCATCGTCACCGTTTTTGGTGTTGAAGATCATGATTGTCTCATAATTTTCGTTAAGTTTTGCCATTGTAAAAGCACCTCCTTTTGGACTTAAGGCCCTGCCGGTTTGCAGGGCAAGGTTTGTCGCAATAATGCGGCAACGATAAGAGTATACCAAGAAAGGCGCTTTTTGTCAAGGAAATTGAGGATATTTTATTTTCTTTGGAGAAATGGACAAAATGGCAGAAAAAGGCAAGTGCCAAATTTGGGGAGAAGATAAAGCTTTGCTATTGCTATAATTAAAATTCTACTTTCCACTTTAAAGTAATGACGAAAAAATCCGTAAAAAAAGATGCCCCCAAAGTGAAGTGACCCAAAAAAGTCAGTTCGTTTTTTTCCTGTGAAAAGACAATTTTGTATCATCAAAATGACAATCTAATAAAATGAA
>JAHHTY010000059.1 GCA_020024325.1 Negativibacillus sp. | reverse complement strand
AAAATTCTTCCGACATTTTTTCTGCTTCCGCACTAACAGTGCTACTCAAAAAAACTGCAATCAACCAAGCAAGCATACCCATTTTTATTTTTTCGTCATATTTCTTAAATTTAATATGTATTGTTGACTTTTTTTGCCTATATGTTATACTGACAATATAATTGTTTCACCTAATTTTCAAGATATAAACTATACAATTTTATGATAAAGGAGTTGTATATTATGTTGAAAAAATTTTCCGCAGTTCTTCTTTCATCTATGATTGCCTTAAATTTTTCCGGTTGTGCCCAAAACAGTCAAGATGACACACAAGATTTTGACAAGCTCACTGCCAATACTATACCAACTCTCCAAGAAACCAAAAACTTTTCTCTGGATGAAAAAGCTGCGTTGCGTATAGCAATGGAACAGCTTCCTCTTGAAGATTGTGAAAAAGTATTGTCACAACAGATATCAGAATTTTGCAAATCCGATGGTGTTGCCGAGTTTATCTCACTTCAGCTTGATCGCGACAGACTAACGATGGTAAAAGGTGAAAACAAAAAACCGATAGAAAATCTCATCGTCGATATTAAAGTCAATCTTCTCCACTCCGATGACCCTGAGTTTGAGGCAGTCACCGCCTCAAAGGAATTTTTTACCCGTCTGAACGATTATCTGCGCACTCTGCCTTACACCTGTTTTCTGACAAAAGAAATCACTATCCGTGCTTCTTATGATGGAATCGACCCTGTAAATACCTTTAATGGCAATGTTTCTTATGTGGATTCTATCGCCTTTTTAGAACAGTCTGAAAACGAACTTGCCACACAAACCATCGCCTACGAATTTTCCCAGAAAAACTCCGACTTTATTTTACAAAAATTCGGCGCTATCCCAAAAACTCAGGAGCTGTATATCGAATACTACGTAATGGATGACTTTCTTCTGGATGAAAAGGTAAAAGAGGACAGATCCAGTGCCTTAGAAGAAAAATATCAAAAAATTAAGCAACTTCTCCTTGCTAAAGAATCTACAAAACAATATATCAAAGAAAATGATCTTACTTCTTTGACCGTTTCTTTTCAAAACAGCTTCCTCGATGATGGTTTCCTTACCTTCCACGAAAATCTGTAACACAAAAAGCTCTCCTGTAACAGGAGAGCTTTTTTACTGAAAGTTATTAACCAATCATCGAGAACAGAACATACAACCAGTGTGCAGAAATACCTGCGCACAGACCGCCAATGGTGTGGCTGATGATTGCTTTGCCGGTCATCTTGCTGTAACCAAGGCTATCCATCATAGCAACATGTGTGCTTAAATAGCCGCTCCAGCACATACACATTGCAGTGAATACAGCTACATCGTTTCCGCCTGCCATACCGTTCTGTACCAGTTTTGGTACCAAACCGATTGCCGCACCGGCTGCACCCAAAGAGGTAATCGGAACAGATACGCCCTGAGAGCTTGTAAATCCAAACAACGGTTTCAAGATAAACTGCAATTTATCACCCAATGCGGGCAGCAGACCGATGCCTTCATAAGCTGCGCCGGTATAGGTTCCCGCCTCAGAAGGACCGTTTGTAAGCATCATGACAAAAGTACAGATAATCAATACACCGGGTACAATGGCAACGCCCATGCTGACACCGGATTTTCCTCCATCCAGCATTGCAGACATAAAACGAGAAGCCGCACTTCCCGGGCGAACCATACGGTAATCGGTATACATAACGGCGTTGATGCCTTCTACCTCGCACAATTCTGTTTTTCCGTATTCTTTTGCAGTAAACATCAGCATCAAACGAACGCTGACAACGCTTCCGATGATGGCACCCAAGTTACCAATCAAAGCAGGTACAATAAAACTTTCTCCTGTCGGAGAAGTAATACCAATCATAAAAGAGGTGATAATCAAACCCATTCCAAATGCTGTACCAATATTGGTCAGTGCCGGCAGCTGATATTTCTTAAAATATCTGCGGAAACCCTGGTCATCAGCCAAGGTCAAAATAGCCGGGTTATCGGACAAATAGGTTGCCAAAATGCCCACGACACTTGCACCGGGCAGGTCATACATCGGCTTCATCAACGGAGAAAGAATCTTGTTGATTACCGCTACGATACCAAACTCTGTAAACAGACCCGAAATTGCACCGGCAAGAACCGCAATTGCCATAATATACAATACTGTGTCCATCAAAAGCTGGTATGCTGTCTGCATCATGGTGTTAAGCATATTGATTGCTCCCATCTTTGATCCCAGCAATCCAAATAAGCCCAAAAAGCAGACAATGAATACTAAGCTTTCAAAGCTCACTACTTTTTTAATATTAGGATGTTCGTTAATTTGTTCTTTGGTCGCCATCCTCTTCCCTCCCGAAACTAAAGATTTCTTTGTTTCCCGACAGCTTTTCCCCTTTATTGCCTGTTGACAAACAAAATTTTTCTCGCCTTTCGTAATGATAGCACAATGCACATAATCATGTCAATCTGTTCTCATATATTTTGGAGAGTATGCATTATCTTTTTGTAATTTTTTATGAATTTTATAAAAAATGAAACTTTTCCGTTTTTCTTATTAAAAAATTTTATAAAAAATTATATCGTTTCGAGTGAAAATATTGATATTTTTTCATGTTTTACTATTTTTATTCTATTATTTTCATTTTAAAGTCAATTTTACCCATCTTAATATCTTTACTGTGATTATTCTTTTACACCAAAAGTTATTTCTCTTTATTTAAACCACTTATAAAATATTAAAAATCAATCTTTTTTTAATTTTTCTCCAGTTTTCCCATCCACAAAGCAATTCCTGCTCCTGCAACCAATGTCACAACAGAAAGCACTGTCTGGAATCCCGGAGTGTAACCTGCACTGAGAACAATCGGCAAAACAGAACCTGCAATCAAGCCAAGAATTGCAAAGTAGGTCTGCTGTTCATATTTCTTCATGCAATAATCAATCCCCTTAGCTCCTCCAAACAATCCAATCAAAACACCAACTGCTACCGGAATTAACACTGCAAGATTGATGGAAGAAATCGCCGTCAGCACAGAGGTGTACACACCCAGCAAAACCATCACCATTGAACCGCTGATGCCCGGCATAATCATGCACGCAGCTGCTAAAGCTGCGGAAAGTACCAGTCGAATTGCATTGCCAATGCTAAAAGTTGTAATCAGCGTATTTCCTTCGTCAGAAACACCTTGTAAAAACGTCATCAAAATCATGATTCCAAAACAAACAACAAAAGGCAGGATGCTGGATTTTTTTACCTTTTCCTTGACTGCTTTGTGGTAAATCATCGGGATGCTTCCTAAAATAAGCCCCAGAAAAAAGATATTTGTAGGCATTGTGTAATCCTGAAGAAGAAATTTAATCAAATGACTAAACAGTAAAATTCCAAGAACCGCTCCAATTCCGATTGGAAAAAGATAGATCACCGAATTTTTAAAATCTTTTTTCAAGTTGGATACTGCGGCTATCAGCTTATCATATATACCAATGACAACTGCCATTGTGCCACCGCTGACTCCCGGAATAATATTTGCCACCCCTACAATCAAACCTTTTAATACACGAGATAAAAAATCCATTCTCTCTTCTCCTTATTGTTAAAATATACCGCATATCATACCCCAAAATGCAGAATCGGTCAGTACCGTACAGTACTGACCGATCTTGCTGTACGGCTTTTTGATTATAACACCGATGCCGTTATTGAATCAAGATAAAATTTGTTCCTTTTTGTTGGACCACACTCCTGCTGTAACCGTAAAACATCCACCCACCAAAATCGGAAGATAAAATGTAAGCAATCTCCACAGCAAAATGGCAAGACTTAAAATGCGGTTGGGAAAGAATAAGCTGAAAATCGTATAAAAACCAATCTCCGCTCCTGCTGCCGCACCGGGCAAAGGAACAAAGGAGGTAAAGTTGAGAACAAATGCTCCTGCACATATCATTAAAATAATATCTGCCCTTCCCAAACCAAATGCATAAAAAATACAAAGAGGAATCAGAAAAAAGGCTGTCAGCTGCATTGCCGTCAAAGCGGAGATATGCACCATACCCCGAATATCTCTTCTAATCTGAGCAAACCCCTGATAAAATTCGTTCAGTTCTTTTTCTATCTTTTTCTTTGCTGCCTGGGCAGAGGTTTCGGAAATACATTTTGTATGGGTCAACAAAGCAACGATTCCATATAAAAAATGTTCTGTCGGTTTTCTAAAAAATCCCAGACATAACAGTGCTGTGATAACAAGAACATTTACACCAAATCCCACAAAACACAGCCAGCCCACCGATGGGATTTTTCCCGAAAAACTCTTAAAACAGCCTGCCAAAGTAATTGCCGAATATATTGTCAGAACAAACTGATAAACAATAAATTTTATCATCAGAGAACAGCTTGCAAAAGAGAGGGAAACCCCTTTCTTTACAAGATAAAGTGCCTGCATCGGCTGTCCCCCACTGGAAAATGGAGTAATGCAGTTAAAAAACTGCCCTATCATGGTTGCACAAAAAGTATCTTGCGGACGCTGCGATGGTACAAATCTGTGAATTGCCAGATGCAGCCCCATCGCTTCCAATAGCCAGTATAGCAACATCAATGCGACCGCCGCCATAATCCATATCGGGCGAATTTGATGCAGCAGCTCCCAAAGCACATACAAGCTATATTTTTTAAACAGCCATGCACACATTACTACAAAGGTGATTGTAATAAACGCAATCCCTATGCTATAACGTTTTCCTTCTGAACTCATCTTTTTTCTCCTGTAAACTGAACCATCTGCACAAATGTCTTTTTCATCTGTTTACGGCAGATACTTTCTGTAAGCATATGGTGGTAAAACTCTCTCCACATAGATAAAACGTGCTCCTCGCTGTAAAACACATCCCCTTTATGACTCATCCGGAGTGCCTGATGATAATACTGAGGATTTTCTGATAGTGCTTTTAACTGTTCGGCAAAACCTTCATTATCCGATGCCTTGAGGTAATATCCTTGCAAAATTCCCTCATACAGCTCCAAATCCCGCAGCAAAATCGGAATACCACAGCTCATCGCTTCCAGAACCGTCATCGGAAACAGCTCGTCAAAACTTGGAAGAAGCATAACATCTCCCATTTGATAAATTTGAGGCATTTTTTCCCTCTGTACTAATCCTGTAAAGAATAAGTTCGGTGTGTGTTCTTTTAGCAGCTGCTCAATTTCTTTGTGCCCGTCGCTCATACTGCCAAAAGCAAAATCCCCTGCCCACACAAACTGCATTTGCGGAAGCGCTTGAGCCAGCCGCGCATATTCCAATACTCCTTTTCTTGTTTGCAGCTGTCCTGCACAAACAACGGTAAATTTATTCTGGTCTATTCCGTATTCTTGGCGCAATCGCTGTTTTTCCTGCTGATTCACCGCTGAAAACATTTTACCTGAAACATAGTTTGGAATATAGGTCACCTTTGTGGTATCAATCCCGTAATTCCCCAACTTTGGAATAAATGCAGGATTCACCGTCATGAGATAATCTACACTTTTATAAAATTGTATCATATAATCGTAAAATACTTTTCTGCAAACAGGAGGAAGATTTAAACTCTTCTCCACCGTTTCCGGAAGAAAATGAACCGATGCAACTGTGACACCTTTTGTTTTCAACCATGGAATCTGCAAAAAGAATTCCGGATTCAATGTATGAATGTGAGTAATATCTCCGGCTGTATGAGCGTTGACTGTTACCTTCAGTTTAAAATCTGCGGTATCCAGTCTTCCCCGAATCAAGTTTAACTCCTCTTCATAAGCGGACAGTACTCCCTGCCCCTTTACCTGTTCTGCACGTGATAACATATTTAAAGTATATTCTTTCATGGAATCTATCCTCCTTTAAATTCTTTTCGGTACACTACCATCCTTTATTTAAAAACGATTCTTGAAAGAGATTTTCTACACCTACTAATGAAATTTCTGCATTTTTTTATACATTTATCACATTTGCAAAAGAAACCTGCCCCGAAAAGCAGCGTTTGTGCTTGTCAGAGCAGGTTCGTTTAATCTTCATTTAATTCATTGATTTGATAACACAAGGTCATCAGGCTGTCACCCAGATGAACATTTTCCACAACGATTGGAACATCGCTGTCCTTGTGGTGCAGTCCCAGGTCATAGTGGGAGAAATTCCAGAATGCACGAATTCCGTAGCCGATCAAACGATCGCCCAACTCTTCCACAACATCTTTTGGCAGACACAAAATTGCTGCATCCGGCTTTTCTTTTGCACAAAATTCTTCCAAAGCACTTTCCGGCATTACCTCGATGCCATGAATTTTTTGACCAATCAATTTTGGATTTTTATCGAAAATGCCAATCATTCGGAAACCTTTTGCCTCAAAGGAAAGGTGTTTTACCAAAGCCATTCCTAAATTTCCGGCACCCAAAAGAATGATTTTCAGACCTTTATTCAATCCCAAAATATTACCGATTTCCTGATATAAAGCATCAACATTGTATCCGTAGCCCTGCTGCCCAAAGCCGCCAAAACAGTTTAAATCCTGTCTTATCTGTGAAGCTGTCAGGCTCATGCGCTCTGCAAGCTCTCGGGATGATATTTTATGAACATCACTTTGAATCAGATCATACAAAAATCTATGATATCTTGGCAGTCTGCGAATTACAGATACCGAAACACCCTCATATCTCGCCATAGTTTTTCTCCTGTCCTTTCTGTTTTCTATATTTAAAACAGGTTTTTCTTCGCTTATCTGCTGTTGGTATTGTCTTTACCGGCAGCAAATCTCTATCTATCATTACTGACTATTTTATTACTCTGTCATCAGTTTGTCAATGTTTTAAATTTCATGTACGATAAAATCCAAGCTTCTCGATAATCTTGTTTAACTTTCCTTATCTGACATACTTTGTTCATAATTATAGATTATAATTAAAAACAGAAGGGAATATTCGCTCACGTTTTCGTATAAAATGCTGTGAAATTCTCTGATAACTTCGTACAAATCAATATTATGATGAACCTGAATAGGATGGATTAACGAATGGATAGCAAAAAAACTCAACTGACCACTTCCGCAAAAAGTACCGCTGTTCTGGTAACCAACCAGTTCCAGTGTGAACGCCTGATCCAAGCCGGACGAAGGGTCGCCAATATCTCTAAAACCGAATTGATTGTGCTCAATGTACAAAGCAATGAATATCCGGCAAACCCCGAAGCAATTCAGTACCTATTTAATATTTCTTCTCAAAACGACGCAATGATGAATGTGATGTATGCAGAAGATATTTTTAAAACAATTTCACAATACTTAAAGGATAACAAAACAGCATATGTTGTTACCGGTATGCCCCAAACCCAAAACTCCGTTCTTCATCGCATTTGGAACAGATTCCCTCTTATTAACTTTTTTGTTGTGGGAGAAGATGATTCTTTAAAAGAGGTCATTGACAAAAACATATCCGGACAAAGCACCCTGTGCTAATCTTTAAAAAAGGGGGATTTTGATACAATGAACCAATCTGTCAATAATCTTGATGAAAATATTCTGTGGCAGACCCTTTCACTGCCCTCCTCCTGCCCCGGTGAAAATCTATTCTGCCGCCTTGCAGAACCCACAACACCGCTCAGAGGCGTTGTGCAGATTTCCCACGGTATGGCAGAACATATCGACCGCTACATTCCTTTCTTTCGTTTTCTTGCAAACGAAGGTTTTGTGGTATGCGGCAACGACCACATCGGTCACGGTAAAACCTGTCGCAACAGCAATCGACTTGGATTTTTTGCCGAAGAAAAAGGATACCAATATCTTATCGAAGATCTGCATCTTGTGTCTTTGGAACTGAAAAAACGTTACCCAAACTTGCCTCTGTTTTTATTTGGGCACAGCATGGGTTCCATGATTGTTCGCTTATATCTTTCTAAATATTCCTCCCTCCTAAAAGGGGTTGTTCTTTGCGGAACTGCCGGTCCGAATCCTGCCTCCAAAGCAGGAATCATGCTCTGTAAACGGGTCATTTCCTCTAAAGGTACCGCCGCTCACTCTTCCAAACTGCAAAAACTGATTTTCGGTTCCTTTAATAACCGCTTTGATCACCCCAAAAGCGAAAACACTTGGCTAAGCCGAGATGAAATGACGGTTGATGCTTATGACAATGACCCTCTCTGCGGTTTTCCTTTCACCGCTTCGGCTTATTTGGACTTGCTTTCGCTGCAATATTTCAGTAATACCAAAGTATGGTACAAAACCCTCAACAACAAATTGCCCATGCTGCTCATTTCCGGCAGTATGGACCCTGTTGGTAACTATGGCAAGGGTATTGTTGCAATAGAAAAAAGGCTGCAAAAAATCGGAATTCGAGATTTAACGGTCTGGATTTATCCAGAAGCACGCCACGAACTGCTCAATGAGCTAAATCGTGACGAGGTTATGAGAGATGTTCTTTCATGGTTTGCAGTCCATCTGTAATTGTTTTATAAAAAGTCCAAGAGATAGCAGTTTAAAATTTCTGCTATCTCTTTTTTGTTTTTACACCTTTTCGTCACATTTTATATTGGCATTATTTGTTTATATCTTTTCTCTTGATTTTTGTGTTTCTATCTGTTATGATAATGGCGTGCTATATTTTAAGTGAAGTTTTATACTTCGCTTTTTATTATCGCCAATCGCTTTTACGCATAAGTTCGTAAAAGTAAAATCTTTCAATATTTTTAAAAGAAAGGACGACAAACGATGGATAACAACATCAAAAATCAGTTGTCCCAAAACGGACACTTTACAAGCAAAATCGGATTCATTCTTGCCTCTGTCGGCTCTGCTGTGGGTATGGGAAATATTTGGATGTTCCCTTATCGTGTGGGACAATATGGTGGTGCTGCCTTTTTTATTCCATATTTTCTTTTTGTTGCTTTGTTTGGTTTGGTGGGTCTTTCGGGAGAGTTTGCTCTGGGAAGAAAAACCGGTACCGGACCTGTCGGCTCTTTTGAGCAGGCTCTTGCAAGCCGCGGTAAAAAAGGCGGTGCCAAATTAGGATATTTACCGCTTGCCGGTTCTTTTGGTATTGCAATCGGATATTGCATTGTTGTAGGGTGGATTTTACGAAGCATTTTCGGCGCACTTAGCGGAAAAATGTTTAGTATGGATGCCGAAATATACTTTCATCAGGCAACAGGAGCTTTCGGAAGCATTCCATGGCATCTTGCCGTTGTTGTAATCACTGCGGCAATTCTTCTTCTTGGCATTACCAATGGTATTGAAAAAATCAATCGTTTTATGATGCCTGCTTTTTTCATTCTGTTCCTTATTATCGCAGTTCGGGTTTTCTTTCTTCCCGGCTCTTTGGAAGGATACCGCTACCTTTTACTTCCAAAATGGGAGGCCTTGCTTCAACCGAAAACTTGGATTATGGCTATGGGGCAAGCTTTCTTTTCTTTATCCATCACCGGTTCCGGCATGATTATCTATGGAAGCTACCTAAAACCGAGCGAAGATATCATCCATTCTTCTGCTCTCACTGCATTGTTAGATACCTTTGCAGCACTAATCTCCGGTTTTGCAATCATCCCGGCTGTTTTTGCCTTTGGTCTTGACCCGCAATCCGGTCCCTCCCTATTGTTCATTACCCTTCCCCGTGTATTTGAAAAAATGCCTATGGGCAGAATTTTCGCTATTTTCTTCTTTATCTCTGTTCTGTTTGCCGGTATCACCTCTTTGCTGAATATGTTTGAAGTTTGCACAGAGGCACTGCAAACCAGATTCCATGCAAAACGTCTTTCTTGTGTTCTTATCGTTTCAACCATTATTTTTGTTGTCGGTTTATTTATTGAATATATGCCATACATGGGTCAGTGGATGGATACCGTAACCATCTTCATTGTGCCAATCGGCGCTCTGCTTGGTGCTGTTATAATTTACTGGGTATTTGGACTGAAAACGATAAAAGAAGAGCTGATGAAGGGCAGAAACAAACCACTGCCAAAATGCTTTGATTTTCTTGCTAAATATCTGTATATATTTCTTTCTGCCGCAGTAGTAATTCTTGGCATTCTTTTGGGTGGCATCGGTTAAACAAAACATTAACTTTTATAACTATCACACAATAAAACAAAAACAGCCGATTGTTAAAACGAAATTACAATCGGCTGTTTTTTTGCTTAAATTACAAATCCTCCGTTTGGACTTATTACTTGACCTGTCAGGAAGGACGCTCCCTCTCCTGCTAAAAAATATGCACATTCTGCAATCTGCTCTGGGGTACCGATTTGACAAAGCGGAGTTTCCTCCCTCAATTCCTCCAAAATTTCCGGAGTCAGATTTCCGTTCATCTGCGTATCCACAACACCCGGAGCAATGCAGTTTACACGAACATTGGAGGGTCCCACCTCTTTTGCAAGTGCTTTTGTCAGTCCTATCACCGCTGCTTTTGAGGCAGAATACGGAACTTCACAGGAAGCTCCCGTCAATCCCCAGATAGAAGATGTTGTAATGATACAACCACTTTGCTGACGAATCATTGTGGGCAGCACACTTTTACAGCAATAGAATACACTGTCCAAATTTATTGACATCATATTTCTCCAGTCATCTGCTGTAAAATCAGTCAACAATCCCTGACGTGCAACCCCTGCATTGCAGATTAAAACATCAATATGATGAAACTGTCTTAAAATCTCTGCAACCATCTGTTCCACCTGAACAAGGTCAGATACATCTGCCTGCATTGGAATAACACTATATCCTCGCTCTGCCATTGTTTTAGCCAGTTGCTGTACTTCCTTTTGAGAATGACAATAGTTTGCGATAACCTGGTATCCTTGTTGTGCAAACTTTTCTGCTTCTGCTCTGCCAATTCCGCGGGAAGCACCCGTAATCAATGCAACTTTTGCCATCTGCCTTTCCTCCTTGGGTTTATCAAGATTTTTATATAACAAAAAAGCCACCGGATATTTCCGGCAGCTTTAATTTGGTGACCTATCGGAGACTCGAACTCCGGACACCCTGATTAAAAGTCAGGTGCTCTACCGACTGAGCTAATAAGTC
>JAHHTY010000058.1 GCA_020024325.1 Negativibacillus sp. | reverse complement strand
TTTTGATTGTTTTTTATAAAAAACTTAGATAAGAGCCAGAGTATCTCTAGCGATAGCAAGTTCTTCGTTGGTTGGGATAACCATAACTTTAACTTTAGAATCAGCAGTGGAGATAACTTTGTTTTCGCCTCTGGTGTGGTTAGCTTCTTTGTCAACTTTAACACCGAGGTAGCCCCAGTATTTTTCGCAAAGCTCTTCACGGATTTCAACGTCATTTTCGCCAACGCCAGCGGTAAATGCGATTGCGTCAACGCCGTTCATAGCAGCTGCATATGCACCAACGTATTTTGCAATGCGGTAGGTGTAAGCATCCAGAGTAACTTTAGCCAGGTGGTGACCTTCTTCAGCAGCAGCAGTAATATCTCTGCAGTCGGAGGACAGACCGCCGCTCATGCCAAGCAGACCGGATTTTTTGTTGAGAATATTGAGAACTTCGTCAACAGATTTGTTTTCTTTGTTGCAGATGTATTGAACGATAGCTGGATCCAGGTCACCAGAACGGGTACCCATGATCAGACCTTCCAGAGGGGTCAGGCCCATGGAGGTATCTACACATTTGCCGCCGATAGAAGCGGAAACAGAAGCACCGTTACCGATGTGGCAAACGATAACTTTTGCATCTTCAGCAAGACCGCCGAATTTGATTGCTTCTTTGGAAACAAAACCGTGGCTGGTTCCGTGGAAACCGTAACGGCGCAGACCGTATTTTTCAAAATATTCATGTGGGATAGCGTACAGGTAGGATTTTTCATCCATGCCCATACCGAAAGTGGTGTCGAATACAGCTACGTTAGGTTTGCCTGGGCAAACTTTTTCGCAAGCTTCAATACCCATCAGGTTAGCTGGGTTGTGGAGAGGACCAAGGTCGAAGCACTCACGGATAGCAGCTTTAACATCTTCGTTAACAACGATAGATTTTGTGAACTTTGTACCGCCATGGAGTACACGATGACCGATAGCATTGATTTCATCAACGGATTTAATAACACCGTGTTCTGCACTGGTCAAAGCATCCAGAACCAGCTTAACAGCAACAGAATGGTCCGGCATTGGAGTTTCAACAACATAGTTGTCTTTTCCGGGAACTTTGTGAGTCAGAACAGAACCGTCAATACCGATTCTTTCGCACAGACCTTTTGTGAGTACGTGCTCATTTTCCATATCGATCAGCTGATACTTCAAGGAAGAGCTTCCACAGTTTAAAACAAGAATTTTCATTTTAAAATTCCTCCCATAAATTTTTAAAGCCCCTGTAAAGGAAAGAGTTACAGGGGGCAGATTGACACTCTAATACACATACTATATTATTATATCTGAGCCTACTTTTCAAGAGAGAATCTGTGTTTTTTCGTGTAAGACGGTAATATTTTCAGAAAAGCATGAGAAAGTGGGAGATTTTAGTGGAAAAATGGGCGAAACTTCCGATGTATGACAAAATATTATCAAGCAGAGGAGGAAAGCGAATGAAAGTAGCAGCGGTGATTGCGGAGTATAATCCCTTTCACAAAGGACATCAATGGCAGCTGGAACAGATTAGAAAAAACGGAAATACACACATCGCAGTGATTATGAGTCCGGACTTTACGCAGAGGGGAACTCCTGCCATTTTCCCAAAAAGAGTGCGTGCAACAGCTGCCTTGCAGCATGGGGCAGATTTGATCATCGAGCTGCCGGTTTGCTATGCCTCGGCATCGGCACAAAGATTTGCTTTTGGTGCAGTTCAGCTGGCAGCAGCGATGGGCTGTGTGGATACATTGGTTTTTGGTGCAGAAAATGCTGATCTTTTTCTTCTTGAGCAAGCCTGTATGGCACTAGAAGATGAAAGAGTAGAAGAAAGGCTAAGGGAGCAGCTGACAAAAGGGATTACCTTTGCAAAAGCCAGAGAGATTGCCGTGCAGCAGGTTTATGGGGATAAAACAGCAGCAGTGCTGCAAAAGCCAAATAATATTTTAGCAGTAGAGTATATAGCACAATTAAACAAAATAACAGCATCCAACAAGCCGCAGCCGATGGCGCTAGAACGCATTGGAAATGAACATGACGGCGCTCCTGTACAGAATTTTGCTTCTGCAAGCTATATCAGAAGTCTGTTATATCAAGGGGATTGGGAACAGGCACAGCCCTATCTGCCACAGCAAGCTTATAAAAATTATCGTGAAGCAAAACAGCGTGGAGAGTTTGCGGATTTTCTCTTTGGAGAACGAGCAGTATTATCTGCACTGAGAAAAATGGATATTTCACAAATGCAGCTTTTGCCGGATATTTCCGAGGGAATAGAAAACAGGCTCTATCAAGCAGTTAGAAAATCCTGCTCGATACAACAGCTATATCAGGAAATAAAGACCAAACGATACCCACTATCCAGGGTGAGAAGATTAGTGATGTCGGCATTTTTGCAGTTGCCCGCCAATTTACAGCAACAATCTCCGCCATATTTAAGAATCTTAGGTATGAATGAGAGGGGCAGAGAGATTTTATCCAAGATGAAAGTGACCGCAAAGCTTCCTGTTTCCACAAGTCTTGCACGTTTAGCGGAGTATTCAGACCAAGCAAAAATATTTGCCCATACAGAAGCAGACTGTGCAGACCAGTACCGTTTGTTTACAGAATCGGTCTTTCCGTGTGGTCAGGATTTGCGAGAAAGTGCTTCCTTCCTTTTTGAAAAAAGGTAAAGGAGAAAAATTTTTTTAAAACTCATAGACTAAGTAAAAAAATAGTCAGAGTATTGTTATACTCTGACTATTTTTGAAATGTTTTTTTAGCTTCTGTCAAAGCAGTATCCATATCCGCTTTGATAATAATATTATAATCTAAATTCATATCTGCAATATACTGTTCCATTTCGTTCTCCGTACAGAAGAAGTTCATTACATTTCAGCACGAACCACCCCAGTTTGAGATTTCACCTAAAATAAAACTCAGTGCGTGCAGACCTTGGGGAGAGTATTCTGCAATCTGACCGTCCTTTATCTTAACGTAAACTTCTTTTCCGCACATACTGCATTTTGAGTGAACATCAATATCTTGCTGAAAAGTAAATGCCGAACCGATTGCATCAATAGCACACATCGCACAGAAACTGCGTCCATCAGCTAAGGTAACGTGATGGTTTGTAGGCAATGCAGAAACAGGGTAAATAAAATTAACATTCTGTTGTGCATCTACCATCATTCCGTCTTGTTCTTTGAGAACGGCAATGATAGACGGAAAATCTTTTTTCTCGGAAAGATGAATTTTATTCAGTGACTGATAACCGTCTTTTATGATGTGAAACGGTCTTTTAAAATCAATTATAAAATTCATGATTGCAAGACGGATTTCGTTTTCTGCATCGTTAAATTTTTTGCTGATATTTTGAACTGGTTGAGTCAAATGAATCCCCTCCCGTCATAGAGTGTAAATATAAATAACAGTAAAAAAGCCTGTATTATATGATACAGGCTTTTTTATGGTTTTGGATGTTAGTCGTTCATCATAATATTTGCAGCATCATCATATTCGCTGGTTTCCACACCGTCAATCTCTTTTGCTTTTTTAAGCCAATCTTCAAAGCTGATACCGGTTGGATAAAGAGGCTCTACCTGCTCGTTGATGAAGGTATTAAAATCTTTTGCTCCGCAGGAACTCAGCAGATCATCGGACATGAATTTTGTAATATCATTGATGCCCGGTTGGTCGCCTTCGGAGATGGTGTCATACTGCTCATAGTTTGCAATGTAGTTCTCAAGATTTTTCTCAGAGAACTGCCATGTCAGGGTACGTCCCTCTTTTACTGTTTTCATGTAGATGGTGTTTAAAGCAACTTCCGGTTTGGTGCCAAAACCGTCTGCAAAAATCATAGCAGCATTGTAAGGGTGCTGGTAGATATACTGTACAGAAAGGGTATGAGCAAGCACAAGACGTTTTGCAAGTTCGGGATGTGCTTCTTTAAAGTTGTTGCTCATTGCATATACACAGCAAATACCCCAGTTATCAATGACATTGCCGTCTAAATCTTTTCCAAGTTTACTTCCTTTGAAGCCCCAGTCAGTTGCCATAACGTGACCAATGCCTTCAAACTCTGCCTGAGAAGCAAACGGATCGCAGGTTGCAAAAGCATCAATCTGACCGGCTTTCATAGCAATCAGTGCATCGGTTGCACTCATTTCAACAGCCTCAAAATTTCCTTCCGGCATAACAGGCAATCCCAGCTTTTCTGCCCAGCCACACCATTCAGGTGAGGTCCAAGGTTCGCTGCCGATTGCAAGTTTTTTACCAATTAAATCTTTTGGCTCTTTAATATCATTGCTGACAACTAAGTAATAGGAGCCTCCGAGGTGGTTTGCTGCTGCCATAAATAAAGGAGCACCGTTGTTTACAGCATTGATTGCACTCCAAATGCCCTGGTAGCCTGCATCCATTTCACCGGCAGCCATTGCCTGAATGACCTGACCTGTTTTTGTTATATTTACCTTTAAGCCTAAAGCATCAAAAATTCCGCTTCCCTGACCAATCAAAGAAGCAATCATATGGTCGCAGTCATTATATCCCAACTCAATGGTGTAGTTTTTGTCTGCATCAGAAAGTTCGCCCAAATAGTCCTTATATTTTGCAACCTCTTCTTGAGCATTGTAATCAACCTGAACGGTTGAGGATTGTGTGCTGCTGTCTTTACAGCCGCTAAGACTCATTAAAAGAATGACAGCAGCCAGAGCTGCACTTAAAATTCTCTTTTTCATTTTTACGATCCTTCCTTTTGAAAATTTTTAGAGTTTAAAAGTTGTTTAATCTCTAAAAAGAGTGTGTATTTTGGCGATTATCCACCGGTTAAAGCCTCGCCTTGGGAAAAATTTATTCCGCTTTCCATCTAAGCAAAATGCTTTCAATCAGAAGCATAACTCTGTCGATTGCAAAACCGATTAAACCTGCTAACAACATATATGCCATGATGGTGCTGGTTTCCATTCTTCCCTGAGCCTCAACCATTATGTAGCCGAACCCGGCACTTGTTGCAATGAACTCCGCTCAGATAACGGACATCCACCCCATACCAATTGCCAGACGAACTCCGGTGATAACACCAGGAAGTGCTCCGGGAACAACGATATCTGTTATAATATCCAGCGTGTTTGCCCCCATACTTCTTGCTGCGTGGTAGTAATCCTTGCTGATGTCCTGCACGCCTGCAATGGTGTTCAGAATAATGGTAAAGATACCACTGAATGCAATCATAAAGATTGTAGGGCCATCTCCCAGACCAAACCAAACAATGGACAATGGAACCCATGCCATAATCGGAATTTGTCTGAGTGAATTGATAAACGGTGCAAATGCACGCAAAATCTTGTTAGAATAACCCATAACTAAACCAATTGGCAAACCAATCATAAATGCGTACAAAGTACCTGTTAAAACTCGCCGAAGGGTGATTCCAATATTTCTCAGAACATACATATCCCGCAACGAATCAATAGTTTTTAATAACACCGATTCTAAAGTAGGAAACAAAAACGGGTTATCCGCAATGTGAGCTGAAACAAACCAGATTAAGCAGATAACAACTAATGCAATTGGAGTATAGATATTAAAATCTTTTCCATTCAAGCTTTTCCACTTTTTTCTGTCCCCCATTTTTGTTGATTGTATCATACGATTAACGTCTTTTTGACCATTGTTCATCCCTCCACCTCCTTTTTTCTGCAATATTTTTATGCCATGTCATTCATTTTATCATATTCTGTATCAATTTCAAATTGTTTTTTTCAATTAAAGATAGTATGGGATAGATTTCATCAATAAAAAATAAGTTTTTTGGTAATTCCATTTTATTTTTTATGGGATATTTAGAAAACCTATCATAAATATCAATAAAGGTTTATTTTTCAACAATTTCTTGCTATGATTATATTGATATAAAATTTTTCTTTAAGGGGGAGCTATGTTGTGAAAAAGCCATGTGTAGAATATATTTGTGCTTGTGCATGATGTGAGGAGTATATTGGGTTCGTGGAATCCTTAAAAAAACAGTACGAAGGTCGTTTAGAGGTCGTAATTTATAAAGCAGGCAAAGACTTTGGCTACATCAAAAAATACGGAGCCGTAACAAAAAGTATGCTTGTCATCAATGAGAGCAAAGCAATTAAAAACATCAACAAAGATACCATTACAAAGGCTTTTGAGGAGGCTGTAAATTCTTAATGTTAGATTTCTTTTCTTTTTTAAAACAAGTTGTGGCATCCACCTTTAATATGCTGGGAACATCTTCGATATGGATGATATTCAGTTTTATTATTGCCGGGGTGCTTCACGAGTTTTTAAGCCCGGAAAAAATGAGAAAAAGTTCTATCGGAACCAAAAAGATTTCCGGCATTTTTTGGAGTACACTTTCAGGGGCATTGATTCCGATTTGCAGCTGTGGAACCATTCCTTTGGGAATCAGCTTATATTATTCAGGAGCCTATCTTGGACCTACCCTTGCTTTTATGACATCTTCCCCGATGATTAACCCCATTGCGGTTATTTTGGCATGGGGACTGTTGGGACCTCAGATTACAATTATTTACATCATCACAGGTTTAGTCGCACCGATGATTATCGGTATTGTGGCAAACAAATTTGGTGGAAAAGAGGTTTGCCTTTATCCTGAGGGAGAAAATGAAGAGGACTCAAAGCCGATTTTACTGACAGAGGAAGAGATGAGCTTTGCTCAAAAAATAAAATCCGGTCTGCATTGGTCATTCAGCGAGCTTGCAGTTACAGTTTCTAAATATGCAGTTAGCGGTATGTTGATTGCAGGACTGCTGTTTAATATTGTGCCACAATCCGCCATTCAAACCTATCTGGGAAATCCGGGATTTATTTCGTTATTCGGAATTACTGTTATTGCTGCGTTGATGTATGTTTGCGCGGTGGGACATCTTCCCTTTATTGCAGCAATCGTTGCCAGCGGTGCAGCCCCCGGCGTAGCAATTACCTTTTTGATGGCAGGAGCGTCTACCAATATTCCCGAATTGATTACCATTTCCAAAACAATGGGTAAACGTTCCGCATTGATGTATTTTGGAATGGTAACAGTAATTTCAAATATTGTGGGCTTTATTACAAATCATATTTTAATGCCGGGATTTAAGCCTGTTATGGATTTTGATACCACCCATAAAACAATTGAGTTAGCAAATCGTTTTATTATTACAACACCAGATTGGCTGCAAAACCTGTGCAGCTGTGTAATGATCGGATATGCTTGTGTGGCAATGTTTAAATGGATGAAAACCCATATGAACAGAACAGCGGCTGCATAAAAAACGAAACGGAGGAAAAAATGGGACAAGCAAAATCAACCCAAAATCATAAACCGAAATCGTCATTGATTTTAACTGTTGTCATCATTATCTGTGCTGTCGTTGCCGCATTCTTTTTACGTCAATATATTGAAAAACATTCTCACCAGGAAAATCAACGTCAACGCACTTATGCAGAAATGGTAGAAAAGGACCATCCTTTTTTGGTAAAATTTCAGGAAGAATATCCTCAAAGGGAGGTTGTGCTTGCCTGCGAAGATGATGTGACAAACGATCAGAAAAAAGATCTTTTAATCATTTATAAAGAAAGCAGCAAGACAAAAGAAAAGATTACTCGGTTGGTGGTCGCAGTTGCAGACAAAGACGGAAGCTGTGTTTATACAGAACCGATTCCTGCACCGATTGAAAACCAGGGAATTCAGTTTAAAAACATTGATGGGGAAAATGAAATGGAATTTGTTGTTTCCGGAGAGAAAGACGGCACTGCCGGTTTTGCAATCTATCGAATGATTGATGGGGTACCTGTTGATCTGTTCGGGGAAGGAATGGAAGACTGCTGTTAAGATGGAAATTCAGAAAAAAATGATTCTGTGTACAGCTGCTGTGTTTTTAGCGGTGTTGTTGATACAATTTATGATACCCACAGACCCTGTTTCGGATGATGTGACCTTCAAAATCGGTTCAGGAAATGATGTATCCGGATATTTGATGAAACGGGTATTAGAGCAATCCGGAGAGGATGGCGTTTTAGTAAAAGAAGACCTTTCCGCACAAGGATATGCCTTTAAAGATTGCTGAAGCAATACTGCACAATGGGCCTTGCGCTCAGAGGAAATTGAAATTGCTTTTTACTGCAATCATCTTGCTTCTCATTTTGTGCAGCAAGATGATCGATTTTCAATCTATGCACCTGTTATCATGAATTCGGAGGTTGTTGCATATCAGGGCGATATAGGTGATGTCCGCACGCTGGGAGTGGGACAACAGCGACAACATCTGAAGAAACTGGCAACACAAAGGTATACGCAGATTGAAACAGTCGAAGAAATTAACCCGTCGGTGCTTTCTTATTCTCTTTCGACAGGTAAAATAGATGCAGCAGTACTTGATGTAACAAAAGCAGCACTTCTTCCCCAGTTCTCTTTTGCACCGATTGCTGCACATGATTATATTTCATATGTCCTAGTTGTCCGCAACGATATTGTTGATACAAAGGAATTTAAAGATTTTATCGATTATTATAATACTGCGGTAAAACAGATTTCGGAAGAGATGAAAGAAGGTACTGAACAAACAGAAATTTTCCGAACTGCAAATACAAAATTTCTATCCATAGAAGCAGAAGGATAGTGTTAAGATTAAGTAGGTGTGATATGTCTATTTCAGTACAAAATATTTCTAAAAGTTTTAAAGACAGAAGAAGCTCAAAAGAAAACAAACTGATTTTAAAAGATATTTCTTTTGATATTTCGGAGGGCGAATTTGTTTGCTTGCTGGGACCTTCAGGATGTGGAAAAACGACAACATTAAGCATCATTGCCGGTTTCCAATCCCCCGATTCCGGCAAAATTTTCGTAAACGGCGCCCAGGTGAACAAACCGGGACCTGACAGAGCTTTTATGTTTCAAAATTATGCACTGTTTCCATGGCTAAAAGTGGGGGAGAACATTATGTACCCCATGAAAAAACAAAAGATGCCAAAGGAAAAACGTACAGAAAAGTTGCAGGAGCTGTTAAAAATGGCACAGCTGACAGAATATGAAAATTATTATGTCCATGAGCTTTCCGGTGGTATGAAGCAGAGAGTGGCTTTGTTGCGTGCGATGGCGTGTGATCCAAAGGTATTGCTGATGGACGAGCCTTTAGGAGCTGTTGATTTTCAGATGCGCCAGCTTCTTCAGGTACAGCTGGAACAGATGCTTCAGCAGAAAAAAACAACTTCGTTGATGGTTACACATGATGTAGACGAGGCAGTTTATCTAAGCGATCGAGTGATTGTTATGTCCAGGGATTATGGAAAGATTCTTGAAGATTTGCATATTGATCTTCCACGTCCAAGAGATCGTACCCATGTGAAATATCATAATTATGTGGATGAACTGACAAACATTTTGAAAAATGCTTTAAATGGTGATGTAAAGAATGATGAGGACAAGGATTTGCTGGAATTTATTCAGAAATCGGAGATAGAAAAAAATCGTCTGCATAATGCCTTGTTTGCAGATGAGAAGTCTGAACGTCAGTAAAACAGCAAAAAAGGTTCCCCTCCAAAGCTTCTTGAAAAAGTTTTTGGAGGGGGACTTTTTAAAGAAATAATTTTACAGCCAATACACTGGCAAAAAAACCCATAAGATCGGCACACAAAGAAGCAGGGGCAGAGTAGCGGCTTTTTTTAATACCTGTTGCAGAACAATAAAGGGCAATTGTGTAAAAGGTAGTTTCCGTAGAGCCCATCATCACAGCGGCAATTTTGCCGATGAAACTATCGGGGCCATAATTACTGAGGATATTTTGAAATACAACCAAAGCACCGCTGCCCGAGAGAGGACGCAAAAGTGTGAGAGGAATGAGCGGCACAGGAAGCCCAATTGACTCTGCAATCGGATTTAAGATTTTGGAAAGAAGCTCAAGTCCGCCGGAAGATTTCAGCATACCAATAGCAAGAGTCAGCAGCATGAGGGCAGGAAACATATCAACTACAATTTTTAATCCATTGATTACACCCTCTGAAAAAGCGGACAAAATGTCGGTATGATGAAATAGTGAAAAGCAGAAAATAAGACATAAAACAAGAGGAACGGCTAAATTAGAGATAAAGCTCATATTCATGTTTTTTGCCTCCCGTGCAAAGCATGGCAAAGAGGAGAAGGAGCCTTGCAGATAGCAGAGAATAGTTTTGCGGCAATGATACCGGTAGATACTGAGAGAACAGAAGAAAACCAAACGGCAGGAAGAATTTCCATCGGGGCTGTGGAACCGGCTTTCAGACGCAGCATGGCAGCAGTAGTGGGAATCAACTGGAGGGAGGCGGTATTCAGCAAAATAAGCAAAATGCTGTAATCTGAAGCAATTGTAGGGTCAGAACAGTTTTTTTGCAGTTCTTGGACAGCACGGATTCCCGCCGGTGCAGCAGCAGCACCGAGTCCCAGAAGGTTGGCAGCCAGGTTTGTGCAGATTGACTGTATTGCAGGAGAATCTTTTTTTAGTTTGGGAAAAAGTAATTTAAGAATTGGAGCAAACAATTTAGAAAGTCTTTTTAAGATTCCGCTTTGTCTGGCAACTTCCATAACACCGCTCCAAAAGCAAATACTGCACCCTACACAGACACACAGCGATAAAGCCTGTTCGGGAGAGGCAAGAAGTTGGGCACAAACTTCACTCACTTTCCCTTTTGACAGTGCTGTTACAAAAGAAAAAATAAAAATCCATACGATTAAATGTCCAAGCAATGGTGATTCCTCCTTGTTTTTTCAATGTTTGACATATTTCGACGGTAACAAAATAAAAGTTTACTTTTTCTACCAAAAATTTCCATAAATTGGTATCTTTTATCATTGACAGTCGTGGAAAAATCAGTTATATTTAGATAACAAAGATTAGTAAGATAGAAAAAAGAATTTAATTTGAACAATTATGAGATGAAAAAATTATGTTACTATTTTAAGGAGGCTTTAAGTAATGAGTTCTACAGGCATAGTGAGAAAAGTAGATGAATTGGGAAGAATTGTTCTTCCAATTGAACTAAGACGTGTTATGGATATTCAAATTAAGGATTCTTTGGAAATCATCACGGAGGATGATAAAATTATTCTAAAAAAATATGAACCACGCTGTGCTTTTTGCGGGTCAAAGGAGGAAATACGGGATTTCAAAGGCCGCTATATTTGCGAAAAGTGCGTAAGGGAACTTTTGGAAAAATAATTACCAATTTCTTTTTGATTCTTTTTAGTGTATGAAAATCAATATCTGAATAGAACCAATGTTTTTGGTTTACAATAACATTGTCCTTAAAAATGATAAGGAGATGTTATAATGTTTGATAAGATTGTGTTAGCATTGATTGTAATTGGTGCATTAAACTGGGGAAGCATTGGACTTTTTCAGTATGACCTGGTTGCAGGATTGTTTGGAGGACAGTCGGCGTTTATTAGCCGAATTGTCTATACTCTGATTGCTTTGGCAGGAGTGTGGGCAATTTCCTTTTTCTTCCGCGATTCTCAGGTACAGCATCCATCTGCTAAAGAACACAGAGGGCATATTTAATAATATTACCCCGAAACAATAACGGGCAGCGAAGAAACT
>JAHHTY010000057.1 GCA_020024325.1 Negativibacillus sp. | reverse complement strand
CAGCACCGCATGAAATGCGGAGGGGGACCTGCAATTTTTGAGTATAGAGATAAAAAGGTTAAACAAATAAAAGATATGCTTAAAGCGAAAGACCATCAAAAGAATGCAGCACCGCATGAAATACGGAGGGGGATCTGCAATTTTTGAGTATAGAGATAAAAAGAGTTCAGAGTTTATTTATAAATTTTGTTCAAAGGTTTGCAGCACCATAAAAATTTATGGAGGGGGATCTGCAATTTTTGAGTATAGAGATAAAAAGAGTTCAGAGTTTATTTATAAATTTTGTTCAAAGGTTTGCAGCACCATAAAAATTTATGGAGGGGGATCTGCAACCTTTGAAGGAAGAAGTAATAAGGAAATACAATCTATTCTAAAACCGCACCAAACGCGTAAAGTTTAATGAGTAAGAATAGATGTAGTTATTTGTTCATAGATTCCACAGCTTTTGCTACAATATCATCATCTGCAATGTAAGGCAGAGTGATATGATACTGACCCGGATGGGACTGGTTAAATTCGATACAGGTTTCAATGGAATGTTCATTTCTAGCCCAAGAACGGCGAGCAACACCATTCATAACGTCCCAAATCATGGAAACTTTCAAAATTTCGTCTACACGAGATGAACCATCCAAAACCATACCGAAACCGCCATTGATAGCTTTACCAATACCGGTTCCACCACCGTTATGCAGAGCAACAAGGCTCATGCCACGGGCACAGTTTCCGGCAAAACATTGTATAGCCATATCTGCCATAATATTGGAGCCGTCTTTAATATTCGAAGTTTCACGGAAAGTGGAATCGGTACCGGAAGTGTCGTGGTGGTCACGTCCTAACATAACAGGTCCAATCTTTCCTTGACGAACCATCTCATTAAATTTAAGAGCAATCTTTGTTCTGCCATAAGCATCCTGATAGAGGATACGGCACTGTGTACCAACAACCAGTTTGTTTTTCTTTGCATCACGAACCCAAATCCAGTTATCACGATCCTGATAACGTGCATTTGGATCGATACATTCCATTGCAGCAGCATCGGTAGCATCCAAATCTTCCGGTTTACCGGACAGACAGCACCAGCGGAATGGACCATAACCATAATCAAAGAGGCATGGACCCAGAATATCTTCAACGTAAGATGGGAAGACAAATCCGTCTACCTCATCGTGACCGTTTTTACAAATTTCAGGAACACCGGCATCATAAACAGCTTTTAGGAAGCTGTTTCCATAATCAAAGAAATATGTACCTTTATCGTGCAGTTTGCAAATCAACTCATAGTGATGACGCAAAGTTTTGTTTACCAGTTCTTTAAAATGTTCAGGGTCTTTGTCAAGCATTTCAGTGCGCTGTTCAAAGCTTAAACCCTGTGGGCAATAACCGCCATCATATGGAACGTGGCAGGAAGTCTGGTCAGACAACAGATCAACATGAACATCTTTTTCAATCAGGAATTCCAGCAGATCGACCACATTACCGTGATATGCAACTGCACAAGGTTCGTTTGCTTTTTGAGCTTCTAATGCCCATGCAAGAGCTTCGTCCAGGCTATCGGTGTATTTGTCTACCCAACCCTGAGTGTAGCGAGTCATAATACGGGAAATATCAACCTCTGCAATGATGGAGGCAGCACCGGCAATATCAGCAGCTTTACCCTGTGCACCGGACATACCGCCTAAACCGGAAGTAACATACAATTTACCGGCAAGGTTGCCATCTTTTGGAACACCCAAAACAAGGCGTCCGGCATTCAGCAAAGTATTAAAGGTTCCATGCACAATTCCCTGAGGTCCGATATACATCCAACCGCCGGCAGTCATCTGTCCATAGTTTGCAACGCCCAGCGCAGCAGCACGGTTAAAGGCTTGCTGATTGTCAAACATACCAATCATCAAACCATTGGTGATGATAACACGGGGAGAAGTTTTATGAGATTTAAAAAGTCCCAGAGGATGACCGGATTCCACAACAAGAGTTTGATCGTCGGTTAATACCTCAAGATATTTTTTGATTAAACGATACTGCATCCAGTTTTGACATACCTGACCGGTTTCACCATAAGTGGTCAACTCGTACGGATAAAGTGCAACATCAAAGTCAAGGTTGTTATCAATCATGACCTGAAAAGCTTTGCCTTCAATGCAGTTGCCCTTGTATTCGTCGATTGGTTTTCCGTGCAGTTTGCCTTGTGGACGGAAGCGGTAACCGTAAATTCTGCCATGTTCTTCCAGCTCTTGAGCAAATTCCATTGCCATCTGTTCATGATGGTCAGGATGAATGTAGCGCAGAGCGTTTTTGATGGCAAGCGCTTTGTCACTTTCGGTTAGATGAGATTCTCTTCTTGGAGCACGGCGGATTCCTTCTTCAAAGGAAGGATATTCCGGCAGCTCGTAGTCTAGTTTAATCATCATCGCTTCTTCCGGTTTGTAATCCATAGCTAAAACCCCCTATAAAAGATAACCCTATTTTTAAAGATGTGCCCGGCAGATTTAAAAACTGCCGGGGCGAAAAACAAAAGCAGTAGATTTTATTTTTCAAGACATTTTAAAATTAGGCAATTTCTTTGCAAAATAAAACATAGAAAGCCAGAAATCAAATTAAAAGTAAGCTTTTAATTTTAATTATATAAACAGAGTTCCGGCTTTTATATAATTATTCAAAGTCTGCAACTGTTTCACGGACAATCTCAAGCAGATCTCCGTTACGAACCAATTTTTCAGCAGCTTTGATGTCAGGCCACAATTCACGGTCGGTTTCATAAAATTCAATATCTTTGCGAACACGGTCAAATAATTTTTGATGAACAGGGGAAATACCCTGACCGTGGGTGTTTAATCTGCGGCGAATGTCAATTGCCTGACAAGCGGTAAGAAGCTCGTCAGCAAGAACGGAAAGGGTGTTCTGAACAATCCAACCGGCTTTTCTGGCTGCGGTGGTTCCCATTGAAACCATATCCTCTTGGTTAGCAGAAGAAGGAATCGAGTCAACACTTGCAGGGTGTGCTAACACTTTATTTTCGGAAACCATAGAAGCTGCGGAATATTGGACAATCATGTAACCGGAGTTGACACCACCCTCGGTAGTGAGGAATGGGGTAAGTCCGTTAGAAAGAGCGGCATTTACCATGCGTTCGGTGCGTCGTTCAGAAATATCGGCAATTTCAGAACAAGCAATGCCCATAAAGTCAAAGGCAAGAGCCATTGGTTCTCCATGGAAGTTTCCGCCGGAGATAACGTTTTCATCATCTAAAAAAACCAGCGGATTATCAGTAACAGCATTCAGCTCAATAGAAACTTTTTCTTTTACATAGTCGATTGCATCGCGGATTGCACCATGAACCTGTGGAATACAACGCAGCGAGTATGCATCCTGTACACGATCAGATTGGCAGTTAGAAAGAATTTCGGAACCTTCAGTCAACAGACGGAAGTTTTTAGCAACAGTCAGCTGACCTTTGTGACCTCGAACTGCGTGAACACGTTCATCAAATGCGTTTAACAGACCGGTTAAAGCCTCCAATGTCATTGATCCGATAATGTCAGCCAGTTGTGCTGCACAGATGGTGTCATATAAAGCAAGGGTTCCAACGGATGTCATTGCACAAGTTCCGTTGGTCATACCAAGACCTTCTTTGCACATCAATGTATCTAAAGCTTTGATGCCTGCTTTCTCCATTGCTTCGCCGCCGTCCATCTCAACACCCTGATAAACAGCTCTGCCCTTACCGAGCATCGGAAGTGTCATATGTGCTAATGGAGCAAGGTCACCGGAAGCTCCTAAAGAACCTTTTTGAGGAACAACGGGATGTACACCTTTGTTGAGCATTTCGACCATCATTTCAACCAGCAGCGGGCGAACGCCGGAAACGCCTCCGCACAAAGCATTTGCGCGCAGCAGCATCATGCCTCGAACCACATCTTCAGAGTACGGATCACCGGTAGCGGTGCAGTGACTGAGAATTAGGTTTGTGGAAAGTGCGTTTGACATATCTTCAGGAACAGCTACACGGGCAAAATCCCCAAATCCAGTGGTAATACCATACGCAACACGTTTTTCGGAAGCAATTTTTTCGGCAAGGGCGCGGGATTTTTGCATAATTTCTAGTGCCTCTTTTGAAATGCTGACCTTGGCGCCAAAACGGGTGACAGCAAGGAAGGATTCGATTGTCAGACTGTGACCATCGATAATCACTTCTTTAATAGAGGAAGGATTCATAATCATATTGACACGCACCTTTTCTAAGAAATAGATTATTGGACAATAAAGTCCTCTTAATATTTAAGATAGCAGATAGATAATGGAGTGTCAAACAAAAAGATGGATTTTATTGATGATTTTGCTATTCTTTTCAAACTAATATAGGGTTATATGTATAAAATGACGGTTATTTTATACAAAGAAATAGCACTTGACTATAGCAATATGATAATTGATTATTATACTAAAGTGCACAATAACAAAAAAACAGGGTTTCCTTTTGTATAGGAAATCCTGTTGAATCGTCTATTGAATATAAGGAAGCAGATCAATGGTGTTTTCACAGGAACCATCGGAATCTTCGTAAAAATATGTAAAGATAAGATCAGTACAGTTGTTGTCAGGAGAGAAGGAGTATGTATCCCCCGGAGTCCAGGTTTGATTTTCTAAATAATGTAAACTCATTCCTCCAAAACCTTCTTTTTCGCTTCTTCCACTAATAAAAATCGTCCAATTCCCGGAAGAATCAGGTACTTGAAAGGAAAGTACACCATCTTTATAGTGAATACTGTCCTCAATTTTGGCAGTAAAATCAGAACAGACGGATTGTTCTTGCTCTATGTCTGATTGAATAGAATTTTCTTTAGAATTTTCTTTTGTACATCCGTATAGTGAAATAAGGGATACAAACAAAAAAATACAGAAAAGTTTTTTCATGAAATGAATCCTCCTTAATTTATGAAATAGTAAATTTACGACAAAATTATAACATATATTACATTATTTTACAAAATTTTAATAAAAAACACTATTGCAAAGGGTATAGTCAAAAGTAATAAAGAAAGACAATCTTTTTAAAAAGATGTATGGAACTATTGAATTATTTTAAGAAAATCAATAGTCAAATACTCACAAAAACAACTTTGCATATTTGTAAAAGCCTACAATAATTGGATAAAGTGAATAAAAAAATAAAACAAATAAGCTTTTTTTATTGACTTTTATCCAAAAAAATGATATTCTGTTAACGAAGAGTGCAGGGCTGTCCTGCGCTCAAAAAATTGGCAGCTTATTTAGATTTTTACTTGTCTATTTCACATTTTTAATGAAGACAGGTGATAAAGCTGTAACACTACAAAGGAGAGATACCCTATGAAAAAGATTCTTGCACTAATGCTGGCTGGCTGTATGGCACTGTCTATGGTTGCTTGTGGCGGAGGTTCTACTGAAAAAGAGCCAACTGAAGAGCCAAAAACAGAAGACTCCAAAGAAGAAGTAAAACCAGAAGACGCAGCAAAGGACGATGCTGACAAAGTAGAAGCTGAAGTTCCTGCTGGCGGCAAAATTGGTGTTTGTATCTACAAATTTGACGATAACTTTATGACAACCTACCGTAATGCTCTTCAGACCCTGCTGGAAGAGAAAGGTTATGAAGTAACCGTTGTAGACGGAAACAATGACCAGGCAAAACAGACAGAACAGATCAATACTTTTATTACACAGGGTGTTGATGCGCTGATTATCAACCCGGTTATGCCAAGTGCTATGGCTACCACAGTTGCAGCAGTACAGAGTGCAGATATCCCAACTGTTATCATTAACCGTGAACCAACCGCTGCAGATATGGCTCCATTCAACAGATGTGTATATGTTGGTTGTGACGCTGCTCAGTCCGGTACTTTCCAGGGTCAGCTGATTCTTGAAACAGAGAATAAAGGCGACATCAACGGTGACGGTAAAGTTTCTTACATTATGATTCAGGGTGACCCAGAAAACATCGACGCTAAACTGCGTACAGAATACTCTGTAAAAGCTTTGGAAGATGCCGGTGTTGCTACTGAACAGCTCAACCTTACCCGTGGTGACTGGGACCAGAACAAAGGTCAGGAAATCTGTGCAAACGACCTTTCCCAGTTTGGCGACAAAGTTGAAGTAGTATTCTGCAACAACGATGCTATGGCTCTGGGTGCTCTGGAAGCAATCAAAGCTGCTGGCCGTGAAGTTGGAAAAGATATTTACCTTGTAGGTGTTGACGCACTGGACGCTGCATTGGATGCTGTACAGGCTGGAACAATGACCGGTACAGTTCTTAACGATGCACAGAGCCAGGCTGAAAAAGCTGTATCCTGCATGGAAGAATTGATGAATGGCAAAACTTATGCTGAAGGTGAACAGTCCGTTTACGTTGACTATGTAAAAGTTACATCCGATAACGTTAAAGATTTTATCAAATAATTCGGACAAACATCAAATAGTATCAACAATGTAGATGGGGGGTGCGTGTGCGTAGGGCGCATACGCACCCTTTTTATGGAAAAAACAAAATATTCTATGAAAAATGCTGCCTTTTAATCTTAAAAGCAAAGATATAAAATTGACGATATCTTGTTTTTAAATTTAAAAGAAACTATAAATGAAAAAAGTGAGAAGGGGGCAGGGAAGTTGTCTGAATATCGTTTGGAAATGCGCGATGTCGTTAAGACATTTCCGGGCGTTAAAGCCTTGGACCATGCGCAGCTGAGATTGCGCCCAGGTACAGTACACGCATTGATGGGTGAAAATGGTGCTGGTAAATCCACATTAATGAAATGTATGTTCGGTATTTATCATATGGACGAAGGTCAAGTGTATTATGAAGGGGAAAAAATTAAGATTTTAAATCCTTTGGATGCCCTGCATAAAGGTATTGCGATGGTACATCAGGAATTACAGCCAATTCCTGAACGCAGTATCGGAGAAAATATTTATGTGGGTCGTTACCCATTAAAGGGATTTGGTCCTTTTAAAACGATTGACCATAAAAAATTGTATGAAGATGCTCAAAGGGTTTTAAAAGAAGTGCATTTGGATTTTGATCCAAAAGCAAAATTAGGGACTTTAAGTGTTTCACAGATGCAGTTGGTAGAAATTGCAAAGGCAGTTTCGGCAGATTGTAAAGTTTTAATTTTGGATGAGCCAACCTCTTCTCTGACAGCAGCAGAGGTAGAGGCACTGTTTACAATTATAAATGAACTTCGCAGCAAAGGTGTTGCGATTGTATACATCAGCCATAAGATGGATGAAATTTTGCGTATTTCCGATGAGGTTACCATCATGCGAGATGGTCAGTACATCGGTACATGGCCTGCAAAAGAATTGGATATTGATACAATTATCACTAAAATGGTAGGTCGTGAACTGACCAACCTCTATCCAAAACGTTCTAACGTTCCGGGAGATGTTGTTTTTGAGGTAGAAGATTTTACATCAATCAATCCAAAGAGTTTTCGGGATGTTACCTTTAATGTACGTAAAGGAGAGATCCTGGGTGTCGCAGGTTTGGTCGGTGCACAGCGTACCGAACTGATGGAAGGTCTGTTTGGACTGCGTAACCACAGCAAAGGTCATATCCGTTATGCCGGAAAGGAAATTACAGTCAATCGTCCGGCAGATGCGATAAAAAAAGGCATTGCAATGCTGACAGAGGACCGTCGAGCAACCGGTATTTTGGGTGTGCTTTCGATTGCAGACAATGTGTCCATCGCATCTTTAAACCAGTACTTAATTGGCGGAATTATGCTGGATAATAAGAAGATTGAAAATCTTGTTCAGGATAATGTAGCAAAACTTTCAATTAAAACGCCGTCTTCCAAAACATTGATACAATCTTTGTCCGGAGGTAATCAGCAGAAAGTTTTGATTAGCCGATGGTTGGCAAACGATCCTGATGTCTTTATTTTGGACGAACCAACCCGTGGTATCGACGTTGGTGCAAAATATGAAATTTACTGCATCATCGCTGACCTTGCAAAGCAGGGTAAATCCATTATCATGATCTCCTCTGAAATGAGCGAGTTGATTGGTATGTCCGACCGCATTATGGTTATGTGCGATGGAAAAGTGACTGGATTTATCGATGGTGATAAAGCAAATCAGGAAAATATTATGGAACTGGCAACCAAATTTGAATAAGGGGGAAAATAGATTATGGAACAAACAACGCTCCTCAAAAAAAGACAACCTATCACTTCTAAAAGTGTCCTCAATTTTTTGTCCAGTAATGCAATTATCATTTTGATTGTTTTATTGGCAATTGGTGTAGGTATTTTTACCGAAAACTTTTTTAGCATAAGAAACCTGAAAAACTTAGTCATCAACGTTTCTCCGCGTTTTATTATTGCTTGTGGTGTATCTGGATGTTTGATTACAAAAGGTACAGACCTGTCAGCCGGACGTATGGTAGGACTTTCTGCTTGTCTTGCTGCATTGATGCTCCAGCGAGTAGATTATGCAAGCCGTATGCTGCCATGGCTGCCGGATATTCCGGTTGTCGGTGGTCTGCTTGCAGTTCTTGTTATCTGTGCAATTTTTGGTATTATCAATGGTTGCGTTATCGCATTTCTTAAAGTTCCCCCATTTATTGCAACCTTGGGTATGCAGACCATTGTTTACGGTTTGTGTAGTGTTATCACCAAAAACCAGCCAATGGGCGGCTACAAAGAAGGATATACAAAATTAGCAACAGGTGAAATTCCTCTGCCGTTTGGTGAAGATTATTCTATCCCATATTTGGCACTTTTTGCACTTGCAGTTGGCATCTTTATGTGGTTCCTTTATAATAAAACCCGTCACGGAAAATATATGTATGCAATCGGTGGAAATGAAAGTGCAGCAGAGGTTGCAGGTGTCAATGTAGCAGCTACACTGATTCGTATTTATATGCTGGCAACTATTCTGTATGCACTGGGCGGTTTCTTACTGGGTGCAAAAGCCGGTGGTGCTTCCACAGCAACTGGTTTTGGTTATGAGTTGGAAGCAATTGCAGCTTGTACTATCGGTGGTGTTTCCACTAACGGTGGTGTTGGTAAAATCAGCGGTGTATTGATTGGTGTACTGGTATTCGAAACCTTGAAGATTTGTTTGCAGTTCCTCCGCGTTGACCCGGCTTACACCTTCATTGTACAAGGTTTAGTAATTATTGTTGCAGTTGCATTGGATTTGCGTAAATACTTAGCAAAGAAATAATTAAGTAGTATTATTGCATGACGTTTATACGTTTTGTAAAACAACACGAGAGTTTTATTTCCTCTCGTGTTGTTTTTGTTTCAAAGTTTATTTTAATTGTACCCAAGAGGGGGGATTGTGTAATGAATGAAAAGAATCTTTCAGAAAAAGAGCTTTTGGAAAAAGAGAAAATCTTGAAGGCTAGAGAGGAAGAGCTGAAGAAAAGGGAAAGTCAGCTACAGAAAAAGCAGGAAGAAGTTTCTAAAAGAAATGTGAAAGAAAATTTTTATGAAAACTTCCGAAATATTCCGGTAAAATATTTGGATATTTTAATTGGAGTCTGTGGAGTTGCAATTTTGGTATGTGTTATTTTAGGAATGTTACAGGGCAGAGGAATTATATAAAAGGTTTGTCTGCAAAGACGATACAGTAGCTTTCGATTCCTTTTACTATGTTATAATTGCGGCAACAAAAAGTAAAATTAAAATCTGAGGGGATGTTTTTAAGAATAATTTTAATAGAAACAGCACGCTTGCGACTGCGTAATGTCACACCAAATGATGCTGAGGTTATGTTTGATTATCGGAACAACGAAATTTGTTCACGCTATCAACGAGGACAAACCAAGGATTATGATGGGATTGTTGCTCTGGTGCAGCGGCATAGTGCAGATGAAATCTCTGTCGATAATCCTTTTATAGTAGCTGTTTCGCTCAAAGAAAATGATGAGATGGTAGGCGAAATTGTGGTAATGCCAAATGATGGTACGATTTCTCTCGGCTATACATTTTCCTATAAGCATCATCGAAAAGGGTACGCATATGAATCACTTACAGCTTTGCTGGATATTCTTCATAAGGAATATCCAGACTGGGATTTTATCAGTTTTACTGAACCTGAAAATAAACCAAGCATGGCTCTGCTGAAAAAATTAGGTTACAAAGATTTTGGATATTTGCCAACGATACAGTCACAGGTCTTTGGTAAATGGATTTCACAAAGCACCGAAAATGAACTTGCGCAGGCAACAAGATAAATTCCGGTTTATCAGGCAGATATTTAAATGGAAAAGGAGTGTATCGAATTTGGATACACTCCTTTTTGTTTATAAAATATACATTTTTATTTAGTGTTGATGGTTTTGTTTTTTTATATAGAAACAAAAAATTATATTAAAATGTTTCTCGATAATTTTGCATAGTTTTAGCTAATAATTCTCCGATAGAAGGGGGTGTGTAGGTGATAGCGTTTGCACCTGCCTGAATGGTTGCCATAATGGTTTCATCAGTTGGTCCACCTGTGGCTATGATAGGAACATTAGGATGTCTTTTTCGGATTCCGGCAACAACTTCCGGCGTTTTAGCAGCAGAAGAAACATTTAAAATATCTGCCCCTGCGGCTAATCTTTCATCAATATCTTGACTGGCGGAAACGATGGTTGCAATTACCGGAATTTCAACACTTTTTTTGATTCCCGTAATCACCTGCGGAGAAAGTGGCGCATTGACAACAACGCCATATGCCCCTTGGTTTTCGGCAACGGTTGCAAGACGAATAGAACGCTCCCCTGAGGTCAAACCACCTCCTACCCCAACAAATACAGGGACATCGGAAACAGTGATAATTGCCTGGGAAATCAATGCTTGTGGAGTGAATGGATAAACAGCAATGACAGCATCCGTATTTATATTTTTAATAATTGCGACATCAGTGGAAAAAACCAACGATTTAATTCTACGTCCAAAAACACAAATCCCGCTGCATTTATAGATACAACTTGGTACATTAAGTGAATGGCTGCGCAAAGTTCCGGTGTAGGAAGGAATTTCTTTTTTCATAATGATACCTCCTTTGTGATGACAATAAAAAAGCGAAAACATATGTCGCTGATTTATCATAAAATGACGTACTTTATTAGTTGATTTCTCACTTACTACTACATTATACTAAAAATCGAGCTTTGTCAATGAAAAAAATGTGAATTTTGTTGTAAACAGAATGGCTGTATGAAAGCGATTTCCGTTTTAAAATTAAATTTAAAATACGGCAAAATTTTTTTAAAACAGGAGTTTTTCTCTGAAAGTATGACCTATGTGGACAAAAGAACAAATGGACAAACAAAATTGAACGTAAAAGGGCATACCTTATATGGAAGCAATTTTTAGGAGGAATGTAGGATGTACTCATCAATGGTCTTAGTTGCACTATGTAACATGCTTTATTTTGCTCTTTATGTAACAGGAAGCGGTTCTTTTCCCAAACCACTATCTAAAGATGAGGAAGAGGAATGTTTAGAGAGGATTGCACAAGGAGATATAGAAGCAAAAAACAAATTGATAGAACATAATTTGCGTTTAGTTGCTCACATTATTAAAAAATATTATTCCAGTTATCGTGACCAAGAAGATTTAATTTCAATTGGAACAATAGGTTTAATAAAAGCCGCATCCAGTTTTGATAGTGGGAAAGGGACAAAATTTGCAACCTATGCAAGCAGATGTATTGAAAATGAAATACTTATGCACTTTCGTCAAAAAAGAAAAACGATGCAGGATGTATCAATCAGTGATCCGATTGATATTGATAAAGATGGAAATTCAATCACCTTAATGGATATTGTACAAGATGATGAAAATATATTGGACAGCATTGATTTAAGCATACAATCCCAAAAACTTTATCATTTTATAGAACATAATTTAGAGCCCAGAGAGCAGAAAATATTAACCTATCGATACGGTTTGTATAATATGCGTCCATTGCCGCA
>JAHHTY010000056.1 GCA_020024325.1 Negativibacillus sp. | reverse complement strand
ATCCTACAATTGAGGGTATCAAAGAAGGCAGGGATGAACTGATGGAGGCAGCTATTAAATATTTGAAGGAAAACAAGTAAATTTAATTTTTACCTTGGCAGTTCACTTGAGATAGGGCAGGGAAATGTATAAAAATTTTTTACGAGTAATACTTGGGACAGTTTAACAAAAGTTCTGATTGTGGGATTTGTTCATCACGCCATTTGCAGAAACGGCTATATGCACTTTGATGTGGCGGATAACGATAGAAATATTTTCACAAGCTGAACCACTGCGGGTAAGCCGTAAAATAGCATGAAACATGCTTTTGTTATCCTACTTTGCGGCTCTGCCTGTCTTTGCAGCTTGAATAGATGTTCAACTCTTGCCCATTCGCTGTTGCTTAGTTCATATCTTTTTGTCATCTATCCCCTCTATTCTAATGACGGTATCATATGTTTTTGTGAACTTTGCTTTTTTCAGATACGCTTTAATTGTTAATCTTTATATTTAGAAAGTAAATAGCAGTTCTCAATAGTGAATGGAAACAGAATGCGATAAGGAGGCGAATGCAACAGAAATGGAAATAGTGAAAACAGAAGTATTAGAAGACGCTTATGAGGGGTTTAATTTTTCTGAAATCATTACATCTGACAATGCAAAAATATATCAATTTGAAAACGAAAGTGGAAAAGGGGAAATGCGTTGTTATAACCTTTTGGATGGCATACAGCTTACTTATAATCATCTAAATATGGCAACCGCTTATCAAAAAATTGAACCTAAAGAGGGAATTCTTCAAATTGATTATTGTTTAGATGGGTGCTACGCATTTGAACTGGCAAATAAAGAACACGCATTCATTGGAAAAGGTGATTTAAGCATCCTCGATTTTGGAAAATCACAATTTGAAAATTCCTGTATCCCTACAAAAAAATATGTTGGTTTAACAATCTTTATCAATATCAACGCAGCACAAAATTCTATCTGCAAATTTTTCCCTTGGGGGAATATTGATTTGAAAAAATTGCGGGATGAACTTTGCCAAGAGGGGGCTGCTTTAATCATTCATTCCCGAAAGGAAATAAATCGCATTATCCATGAGCTTTATGAAGTTCCGAAAGAAATTCAGATTTCCTATTCTATTGTGAAAATTTTGGAATTACTTTTATTCTTAGGCTTAGCAGAAAAGACTGACACAAAACCGCTTTCTTCTTTTTCTGAAATTGTATATACTGCAACACAAAAATGTTATCAGGCAATTTTGGATCATCCGTTTGAAAAATATTCGATTTCTGAGCTTGCGAACCTTTATACAATTTCCGAATCAAGCTTAAAAAGATGCTTTGCCGCTATGACAGGAAATTCTATAGGAAATTTTAAAAAGAATGTATGCCTTGATGCTTCGTCAGAATTACTAATTCATAAGCCTGAAATGTCAATCGGTGAAGTTTCTGAAATTGCCGGATATTTAAACCAAGGAAAATATACTGCTGCATTTAAAGCTCACTTTGGAGAAACTCCTCAGCAATATAGAAAGCATCATTTGACCTGATTGGAGCAAAAAAATCCCTGATGGGTCATAAGAGAATATAGGATCTTCTGCTATACTGTAAACGGTAGATGTCAAAACTTGAGAGGTCAAAAGACCTCTCTTTTTTCGGCAAAGGTTAGCCTATTCTAACTAAAAAGGAGAAATATGTATGGTAAAAGAAAAACTATCCGTAAAAGATCTTGTAACAGCAGCGGTTATGATGGCTCTGTTTTATGCAATCGCATTTACGATTGGAATGGGAACGGTGGCGGTTCCGATTATTTATCTATATGGAACCGCAGGAATTGAAATGTTTTTGGGAGCAATTTTCTATCTGGTGGCTGCCAACCGAGTCAACAAACATGGACTGTTGTTTTTATGGGTAATGATTTATGCCATAATTACCGGAGCTATGGGATATATGTTTATGGTTCCATATTTTGTGGTTGTGGCTGTAATTTGTGAGTTGGTTATGATTGGAAAAGATGCGTATCAAAAACCAATTCGCAACATGATTGGATGGAGCATATATGGAATTGGAATGTTTTGGGGAATTGGTGTTCCGTGTTATGTTGCTTGGGAAAGCTACCAGAAACAAGCACTTGCAAGCGGATTTGCTGATGTAACAGTAAAACTCCAATACGAAATGGTTTCTTCTCCGATGTTGATGCTTGTTGGAACAGTTGTGACGGTTATATTATCTGCTGTTGGTGTTATGGCAGCTCAGAAAATCCTGAAGAAGCATTTTGAGAAGGCAGGGATTCTAAAATAAAATGAGAAAAAGCGAGATAAGATTAAAAAAACTCAGTGGAACCGGATGCCTGTTGTTGACTGCTCTCGCTTGCCTGGTATCAATATTTTCAAAAAGCTATTCTATGCACGCCCTGTTTGTAATTTGGATGGCTGTGCTTCTTGCATATTTTGGTTTTCTAAAACAAGGTCTTTTATATTTATTTGTGTATGGATTTACAGCTGTCTGGCTTATGGTGGCAGTTCCAAAAGGAATTTTTATTTTTTCTCCGATGCTGCTTGGTATGATTTATAAATATATTGTACCGATTATGGCTGCTTATCTAAGTTTTAAGATACCATCGGGCAAGCTGATCGCAGTATTTCAAAAATGTGCAATACCCCAAAATATTCTTCTGATTTTGGTCATTATTATTCGATTTATCCCGACAATTTCAGGGGAAATTAAAGCAATTCATGAGGCAATGCGTGTACGGGGGTTTGTAAGAAACGGATGGAATACATTTTTGCATCCTTTAAAACTGATGGAGTATGTGGTGGTTCCTTTGATTTTCAGATCCATCAAGGTAGCGGATGAGCTTGCAGCAGCCTCAATTGCAAGAGGAATTGAAAAACCGGGCAGAAAGCAGAGCTATTATCAAACAAATGTCAGCAAAACAGATTTGATAATCTTAGCAATTAGCAGCTGCCTTTTGATTCTAAGTGTAATATGAGAGGCGGATGATTGTGCAGAATATAATAAGAATTTCAAATGTCGATTTTTCCTACCAAGGACAAGAACAGCAGCTCAGTGAAATCAGCTTATCTGTTTATCAGGGGGAATGTATTGCACTGATCGGAAGTTCCGGCTGCGGAAAGTCTACCTTGACAAGAGTTATCAATGGTTTAATCCCAGCTTTTTATCAAGGTCAACTCACCGGCGAAGTATTCATCGATGGGAAAAATCTGAGAGATATGTCATCTTGGGAGATAGGAGCTAAAGTCGGAAATGTATTTCAGGACCCAAGAAGCCAGTTCTTTTCCAACGAAGTGACAGGAGAAATTGCATTTGGATGCGAAAATCTGGGTTTATCCCATGACGAAATTATAAATAGGGTGAATCGGACAATTCGGGTTATGAAAATTGAGGAACTGGGAAACGTCAGCATCTATACATTGTCCTATGGGATGCGCCAAAAGGTAGCAATCTGCTCGGCAAAAGCCATGGAACCGAAAATTTTCGTTTTTGATGAACCGTCCGCGAATTTGGATTTGCAGTCTACTTATTTGCTTGCCGATTTAATCAAAGAGTTGAAAGCAGAGGGTAAGACTATTATCATTGCAGAGCATCGCCTGTTCTATCTGCATGGTATTGCAGATCGCTATCTTTTTATGGAAAATGGGAAAATTGTTGATTCCTATTCACCGTCCGAAATACAGACCCACGGTTCCGCTTACTTGAATCAAAAAGGTTTGAGGTCCTTAGATTTTAAAGACGTTCAGATAAAAAATGAAAATGAAGCAGCACCGCAGTCTTTTTGTTCCATCTCTATATCCAATTTAAGCACATCATTTGATGGAAAAGTTGTCCTTCATGATGTCAGTTTTCAATATAACGGCAACGAAGTCATTGCATTGGTTGGCACAAACGGTGCTGGCAAAAGTACATTGGGAAAAGCAATCGCAGGGCTGATAAAAAGAGTGGATGGGCAGGTGTTTGTCGATGGGGTGCCGCAGAGCAGAAAAGACAGAATCGGAAAAATCTGGTATATACCACAAGATTTAGATTCACAGCTGTTTGGGGAAAATCTTGTAGACGAACTGACAACAGGACTGGAAAATCCAAAACAGTATCAGGAAAAGGCAAAATCTATTTTAGATCATCTGGGATTGCTTCCATTTAAAGACAGACATCCTGCCACCTTATCCGGTGGTCAGAAGCAACGGCTTGTATTGGGGGTTGCTATGATGAGAGAAACACCCATGATTATTTTAGATGAACCAACTTCCGGTTTGGACTTTAACAGTATGGAAAAAGTAAAAAATCTGATTCATGAACAGCAGAGAAAAGGTACAAAATTTTTGATTATTTCACATGACATAGAGTTTATTGCAAGAACCTGCAATAGAATTCTGAAACTTGACGGAGGAAGAATTTCCGAAGATTATTATTTGCAGGATATGCAGACTTTGCTGAATTCTATGGGATATAAGGAGGGAACCTTATGGACATCCTAAAAAAACATTTCGGGCAAATATCTGTATCAATACTTATGGCTGTCATCGGCGTTTTTTGTGGGGTGCTGCCCTACTTTGCTGTGGCAAAGATGGTAGAGTACATTGCAAACAGCAATACAGAATGGATGATATACAAAACGCCGATCCTTATTATTCTGGTCGGACTGTTGGGGAGTGTAGTTTTTCATCAAATTTCGACGCTGATCTCCCACAACCTTGCATTCAGAATCATCGAAGATGTAAGAAAAGAGTTGGCAAGAAAATTCACCAGACTTTCAATGGGAGAAATCGAAAAGAAAAGTAGCGGAGAATGGGCACAGTTTATGGTGCAGACAATAGACAAGATGGAGCAGCCGATAGCCCATGTTATTCCGGAAGTTATTGCCAACGTTTTAATTCCTATTGTCTTGGTCGTCATTATTTTTATCAGTGACTGGAGAATTGGAGTTGCCAATCTGGCAACGATGCCCCTTGGTTTGCTGTTTTCTTGTTTGATGATGGGCGGATATGAGGAAAAATCCCGAAACTATCAAAGAGCGGCAAAAAAGATGAACAGCACCATGGTCGAATATATCCGTGGTATTCAGGTCATCAAAGCATTCAACAAATCCGCCTCCTCTTACGGAAAGTTTGTGGATGCTGTTAAGGATAACCGTGACAGTATGCTGAACTGGTATTTGAGTATATGTTTTTATATGACAGCGGCAATGGAAGTTTTTCCCTGTACGTTACTTTTTGTTCTTCCCGTTTCGTTGTTTCTGTATATGAAAGGCAGTATTGCGTTAGGGACTTTGATTATGTGTGTCATGCTTTCTTACGCTTCCTACAAGCCACTGATCAAAGCGATGAGTCATGCAGACACAATGGCCAATATCCGCGTTATTATCGATGAAATTAAGAGTGTTATGAGTATAGCGGAAATGGAGCGTGGAACCAATGCTCAAAAGCCGAACTCTTTTGATGTGAGTTTTGAACACGTTAACTTTGGCTATGATGCAGAGAAAAAAGTTTTACAGGACTTGACTTTCACTGCAAAAGAGGGCGAACTGACCGCAATTGTGGGATACTCCGGCAGCGGAAAATCTACGATTACAAAGCTGATTGCCGGATATTGGAATGCAGATTCGGGAAAAATCAAAATCGGACAGTCAGACCTTCGCAATATGCCTTTAGAGCAAAATATGGAACTGGTTACATATGTATCGCAGGAGAACTATCTGTTTGAGAAAAGTATTTTAGAAAATATGCAGCTTGCAAAAAAAGATGCAAGCCTTGAAGAAGTAAAAGAGGCTTGCAAAAAGGCAAGTTGTCACGATTTTATTATGCAGCTGCCCCAAGGCTATGATACTGTGATTGGTGAAGAAGGCGGAACATTATCAGGCGGTGAGCGACAGCGAATTGCCATTGCGAGAGCTTTGTTAAAAGACAGTCCTGTTGTACTTTTAGATGAAGCCACTGCATATTCCGACCCGGATAATGAGGCAGAAATTCAGAAATCTATTGATGCATTGGTAAAAAACAAAACTGTTATCATGGTAGCTCACAGACTTTCAACCATTATGCACGCTAATAAAATCATTGTATTGAATCATGGGCAAATTGAAGCAGAGGGCACTCATCGGGAGCTGCTTGTTCAAAATGAAATTTACCGAAAAATGTGGAATTCTCATATCGGTGGAAACGGGGGTGCATTGAATGTTTGATTTGCTCAAAAAGCTTTATCAAATAGCCGACAAGGAGTCTGTGAAGCTAAGTAAAATGCTGCTGTTTGAAGTTTTAAAGAGTATCTTTGAGGGCATCACATTGGGTGCTGTTATGCTTTTTCTATTGAAGGTGTTTCAAAATATTTTTGAAGGTCGTCCTATTATAGAATCAGATATTATTCTGGTGTTTCTAGTTGCTGCTGTTAGTGTCATCGGTAAAATTTTTTGTGCGTACAAAGCTGACTATAATAAATACAATGCAACTTACCGCATTGGTGCAGATAACCGACTTTTTATTGGAGATCAATTAAAGAGAGTACATATGGGTTACTTTAATACGAATCGCTTGGGTGATATTTCTGGCGGCTTAACAACTGTAATCGGTGAACTGGAAACGGTGGGAGTAACCATTATTTCCACATTATTTGTGGGTGTCATTCAGACCGCGATTATGGCACTGTTTATGCTTCCTTTTGATTTTTTATCGGGAATCATCATTCTTGTGACTTTAGCACTCAGTACATTTACAAACGCACTTTTTCAAAAAAAAGAAGATCAGCTGACGCAAAAACTGCAAGGATTGAAACTGGATCTAAATGCGAAAACGCTAGAGTATGTAAAGGGAATTGGAGTAATAAAATCCTTTGGAAATGGTGAAAAACTGCTTTCTGATCTCGATAACTGTATTTACCAAAATCGAAAAGGATTTTTAAATGTTGAAAAAACGGTTGCTCCTGCTGCATTGCTTTCTTTGGGTATTTTTAAAATTGGCTCCTGCATGATGATTTTGGCGGCAATTTTCAGGTTATGTACAGATCAGATTGATCCCTTTACGGCAGTGATGCTGATTGTGGCAAGTTTCATCGTCTTTTCAGGGTTTGAAATGGCCAGCAGTATGCAGAATGTGCGTGGTGTAGCGGTGCAAAATCTTAATGCAATCATCACCCTCAGAAATCTTCCTGTTATTTCTGAGGGAACAAAAGAAGTGATGGGAAGATCTGATATTTCAATTAAACATATGGGATTTTCCTATAGTGATAAGCCTTTGTTTCAGGATGTAAATTTGCGTATCCCAGTCGGTAAGACAATCGCTGTCATCGGTGAATCGGGCAGTGGAAAAACCACTCTGTGCAATCTGATTGCTCGATTTTGGGATACAGAGCAAGGCGAAATTTGTATTGATGGAACAAACGTAAAAGATTATCGGTATGATGCACTTCTCTCAAATTTCAGCTTTGTTTTTCAAGATGTATATTTGTTTGAAGATACGGTGAAAAATAATATCAAGTTCGGAAACTTGGATGCCAGTGATGAAGAAGTCATTCAAGCTGCAAAAGATGCAAAGTGCCACGATTTTATTATGCAATTGCCTCAGGGCTACAACACCATGTTGCAGGAAGGAGGAAGCAATCTGTCCGGTGGTGAGCGACAGAGAATTTCTATTGCCAGAGCTATGCTCAAGCCGAGCAAAATTGTCATTTTGGATGAGGCAACCTCCGGCATCGACCCGGAAAATGAGGAACAATTAAATATTGCTTTAAAGCATCTGCTAACAAATAAAACCGTTTTAGTCATTGCTCACAAACTTGAAACAATCCGTAATGCCGATCAAATTGTTGTTATGGGAAAAGGGAAAATAGAGAATGTCGGAACTCACGATGAACTGATTCAAAAATCAAGTATCTATCAAAAGTTCTTGTCTCGGAGAAAAGAAGCAATTAGCTGGAAAATTGGATAGCATCGTATAAAAGCAGATTTACCGCTATAAAGACTGATTGAAAATCCCCGCTGAATGTAATGAAAGATTCTACCTTCCATTTTTCAGTGGGGATTTTTGCATTTTCGGCAAAAGGGAGAAAGACCCTTATAGTCGATAAAGGCAGATGGTTCAAAGCAAAAGCATCGGATAAAATGAAAAAAATAATGAGATAAAACAGAAGTTTAGCGAACCCTAAAATCGGACTTCTCATCTTTAAAAACAGGCAGTGTGCAGGGGCTATACGGCGGATGATAAAAATTGAAAGTGCTGCCAAAGCAATAAAAATCAAAAATATGATGGAGTAGATAAGACAGATAAACATTTACAAGGTGCGGAGAATAGGAATTGTGAAAACGGAATTGATTTATGATTGAGAAAGAAAGTCCAGGATAAAACTGTTTGGAATTTATTCATATCTTACTAAAGTAGAGCTGGAATTGTTCACAAGTTTTATGCTATAATTTATCTAATTAAAGGAAGAAAAATTTGAATTTATGGAGGGAGGACAGCAACATGGCAAAAAAGAAAAGAGTCACTCTGCCGAAAGAATTTAAGGAACTCGTCAAAACAGGCGATATTGAAAAACTCAAAGCAATCTACAATCTGTGCGAGTTGTCTGCCACCTATGATGGTCGATATGGCATGAATACGGCACTACATTATTATGGAGTTCCCGATGAACTTGTTCGCTGGCTTGTTGAACAAGGTTTGGATATAAATATTGAGAATTATTATGGATGCACGCCGCTGTATGCACAGGCTACCATAGGAAGTGATACTGTGAAATTGCTTTTTGAGCTTGGTGCTGATATTGAAAAGCCTAACCGATACGGGAATAGACCACTACACAACGCTGCAAGTTATTTTCACATAGATACTGTTCGATTTTTAATGGAAAAAGGAGCGGATATCCATGCAAAAAACGATATGAAGCAAACGCCGCTTGCAGCTTCTCTTGCGGATTGCCGCAATGTAAACATAGCAAATATGGCTGAGATTTCCGCCATATTCTTAAAAGCAGGGGCGAAAATTACACCGAATATGATAGAAAGTGTTAAGCGGATTGGCAAAGAATTTGAATTTCATAGAAACAATTTTAACAAAGAATATCTTTTTGAAGCTGACGCCGGACTTAAAAAACTCTATACTTTATTTGATGTAGTTCCTGTTGCAAAGCGTCAAATGCATGACGGAGTTTCCCCTATTATTGTGGCAGATGAATCTTGGGAAAAGCAATATGAGATGCTTTGGCAACTGTTGATTCCATCCGGAGGTGCAGCACAGACTGTACAGGGTGAAGTTGTTCGTATAACAGGACGTGTAAGAGATGAACTATACAGGAACGGCGGAGCAAATTGGGATAAGAATTATCGCAAGATGTTAAATGCTCTGCTAGTTTATTTTGCATCCGGTACACCACTTTCCGAAGAAGAGTTAAACGAGGCAAAAAAGCTAACATCAAGCATTCACGCTAAAGGAGATGACGATGATCAGATAACCGACCGTCTTTGCGAGCTTGCTGTTTTGTGGGTGTTGAAAAATCCCAACTCGATTTTATTGAATAAACCAAATTATGATAGGTGATACGCATACTCTCTTGTCGGAAATATTTGTACGTCCTGCGGAACTTCATTTTTATCCGAAAAAACAGTAGACCGAGAATATTCCGTTACTCCGTTCCGACAAGAGGGCTGTATTTTCCTGCATCGCTTATACTTATCCCTCATAAATTTGTCACTAACAAGCCTAAACGATAAAACTGTAAGGAGATTACTATGAAAAAATACGAGTACAAGGTCACTACAATCGCTACAACCTTATCAATTAGTACAAAACAATACGAAAAAGTAGCACAGGAATTTGAAGAGAGATTAAATGAATTGGGTGCTGACGGATGGGAACTGGTTCAAAGAACAGACGGTTACTTTTTCTTTAAGCGTGAGAAAGAATAAAAGATAATTTTCTTCGTCAACGAAAAGTTTCATAAATTACATCAATGTCTATCAGTCAAATAAGCAAACAAGAAAGGATGATTTGTATGAAAAAAATATTTGTGCTGATGATGACAGTTCTGCTTTGTTTCTCTTTGACTGCTTGCGGTGAAAAAGTAAATATTGATTTTCCATTCGAGCTGTCCAACGTCAAAAATATTGAAATGTTCCATTTCGTTGTTACAAAAGAAGCGGAGAAAAAAGTGATTACGGAGTCGGAAGATATTGAGGGTATTTATCAGCTTTTTGAAAGAATTTCTCTGAAAGATAAAGCGACAGAACCTGTTGCTGGTGGCTCGGTAACCAGTTTCCGATTTAACCTTTCTGATGGAACATCCTATGAGGTTATCTATTCGGCAGTGGCTGTAAAATCGGGAAGAATTATCACAACAGATATGGAAAAAGATTACTTTACTTCTGCTGATATTGGGGGGAATTGGGATAACTATGATTATGAAGCAGTGGCTGTATCAGAAGATGAATTGCCGATACTCCCAAGGGAAGAAGATTCCAGCCAAGATACCGATGCACTTCAATGGGATAGAATTCCAATGGTTATGGTGAATGATAAACTCTATTATGATACAGGAGAAGAAAGTATCGTAGAGGGTCGCTGTGGGGTAATGGATGGAAAAATCACTTCAAGTGTTGACGCTTCTGAGATACCAACAGAGGATAATCAGTCTAATTTTGGAACAGGTTTTGAATACCAGTATGGTGACGATGATACGATAGAGATCTTCATGAATGAGAAATGGATTGTTTTTGAACATAGAGAAGTCACTAAAAATCAAGTACGGTTTGGTGACCATATGGTAGATGCAGACAAACTTTCTAAAAAAACGCTGGAGTGGTTGGAGTGGTATAACAGCTTGTCGGAAGAAGAACAGTTAGCTGTAAGTTCTATTCCGTCTGATTTACATGATGGACTTGATTTTGCAGGTACAGAAGATGCTGAATCTTTGGCAACAGAATGAGGTAAGTAGAAAAAGAAGGTATTATCCGAGCACAATACTGTTAGGCGTTTAAAATCTGTTTTTTAATAAGTTTGATAAGCATAGAGCCGCATACAAAGCAGGGTATAAAGCAATGATGAAATAGCTCTATACCGCCGGATGCAAAATTCTCGGACAAAAAAGTGAGCATGAAAAGCTGTCTATAGGATACAGCAGCCTTAAAGTGTCAAGTCATAAAGTCTGTCCGCTGTTTTTACAAGTGTACAAAGGAACAAACATTCCAGAATCAACCTCAAATATGACACAAAAACAAGGAGATTAACTGATAAAAAAGGACGGGCAAGCTGTTAGGCTTACACGTCCTTTATAATGGCTGATAAAACTATTTTGTTTGACGGTAAAATGTAGTACAGGCAAGAGCTAAGACCATTGGAACAACAGCGTATCCTGCATTTACACTACCCGCATTATATAGAATATATCCTGCTCCAACAAAAGTCAGAACAGCAAATATCACGCTTAAAACAAGCATCACCGTTTTCATCGTCATTCTCTCCCTAAAGATTAAAATTTATCGAGAGGCTTCTTCTGTCCTTCGGCCAATATACTTTTTGTGATTTTCAAGTTGGTATTGTAATCTTTCTGCCAATTTAAAACATTTAGATTTTTTGCAAAGATCAATTCCATATTGTAGTAGACGAATGTCTGTGGACAGCGGGAGTTCGTCAGAATTATCAATCGCCCACCACGGAAATACCTTGTTGCTTTTTTCGCTTTCCGCAATCAAGAACATATAACCAATAAATTCTCCATTCCTACGAACAAAAATATATTGTGGCAGGGTGTGACCGTGAAACTTGTCCATTTCCTTTTTCATACAGCTAATACTGCCACAAGCATGGGTATATCCAAGCTCATTTAGTTGATGAAGAGCTTTATCCTTTTCATGTTCTGATAAGTCACAATAGTTAACAATTTCATCTGACATTTTTAATCCCCCTCTTATTTGCAATCTTCTATGCTTTATTATACTCAAAACGATGAATCATTAAAACCCCCAAAAGTAAGGAATCGACTATGAATGGGGCTTTTCAAGGCAGATCCAGGGGCAATTTTCCCTTGAAAATTACCCCAAAATATGACACGAAAAACCATTGTCCGCATATCTCTTACTGTTACGACTGGAATGGGCGTGTTTTTTTATTGTAAAGAGGCAGTATGCAGAGGATGCAGTTGGAGATTTTTTTCCACATTGACTAAGGATGCGTGACCTACAACAATTTATACCGGAAGTACTGACAGACGATAATGTGATGGACATTCTGAAACAGGCATTTTCTCAAAATGGTATGAAAGAAGCTGTTGCGGAAAGCATAAAACGGGGGAGGCAGGAGGCTCTTTCCACAGAAAGCGGATGAGTACAAGCATACTTGCTGCTTCCCAGCCGGCTACCATTTTTGTAAATCCGAAGAGCAGAAAGTTAGTAAAATCCCACTATACTTATCTGCTTGAATAAAGTATAATAAGTATAATAAAACCAATAAGTTTTCAAAGGGGCTTAGGAAATTATGAAAAAAATACTTGTTACTGGCGGAACTGTATTTGTAAGTAGATATGTTGCAGAGTATTACGTTTCAAAAGGCTACGATGTATATGTGCTCAATAGAAATAGCAAAGAGCAATCTAAAGGAGTTAAGCTGATTCAAGCGGATAGGCACAATCTTGGAGATGTTCTTCGTGATTTTCGATTTGATGTTGTTATTGATACCGCCTATAATTCACATGATGTCGAAACATTGCTATCCGCTTTGGGAAGTTACGGCGATTATATTTTAATCAGTTCAAGTGCAGTGTATCCTGAAACTGCTAAGCAACCTTTCACGGAAAGCGCGCCTTTAGCTTCTAATAAATTTTGGGGCAAATATGGAACTGATAAAATTCAAGCAGAGTCTACCCTATTGAAAACAAACCCTAACGCTTATATTGTTAGACCTCCGTATTTATATGGACCAATGAATAATGTATACAGAGAAGCCTTTGTATTTGATTGTGCTTTATCCAACAGAAAATTCTATCTACCCAAAGATGGTGAAATGAAACTGCAATTTTTTTATATTGGTGATTTGTGTAAATTTATAGATGTATTGCTAGAAGTTAGACCTTTCCAACATATTTTTAATGTTGGAAACAAGGAATCCATATCTGTTCGCAAATGGGTTGAACTTTGTTATCAGGTAGTCGGTAGTGAAGCAAAGTTTACAAATGTATATAGGAACATTGAGCAAAGGAATTATTTTAGCTTTTATGATTATGAATATTACCTGGATGTTTCTAAGCAATATTTACTGATGCCCTCTGTAACTCCATTGCTAGAAGGATTGCAGAAATCATTTGATTGGTACAAACACAATACAGAAAAAGTTGTCAGGAAACCATTTTTGGACTACATTGATAACAATTTGATCTAACAATGTTTCTGGAATTTTTAAATTGAATAGTCCATACCCCAAGCAGAAAACCGGAAATGAACTGCCCTCTTTTGTGTGGACAGTACAAGAAAAGCCCCTATGCAGGGTAATATAAAGTTTTAAGCAGAATATATTTTACTCTTCTGTTTTCTCTGTTTTTAAATATTGTAAATAATAGGAACCTTCTTTTCGTTGACACACAGAAAATACAGATTGATAATCTCCTATTTTATGATA
>JAHHTY010000055.1 GCA_020024325.1 Negativibacillus sp. | reverse complement strand
ATATTATTTGAAATAATGGTTAAAGTATTTTAATGATACTAAACTTTAAACTTAATAAATAATTTTAGAAAAAAAGGAAAGACTAATCTTCTAACAGTACAGAACATATTGCTTGTATAACCGGGAAAATGAAAGAATATTCAGCAAAAATCATGGATAATATCAACAAATATTATAGGAAAATATAGTGGAAATTAAAATACCTCTACGATTTTTAAAAACTGTTCGACCGGGAGCTTGCATTTTCGACGGGTTTCAGATAGAATAATAGTATTAAAGAAAAATCCATGGTTGTTATATCAGAATGGAGGAAGTAATTGTGAAAAATTGGGCTATTTTTCGTTGGCAACAGTGCAACTGGAATAAGTGTAGCCTAAAAGCGTCCTCTTTTGAATCTGAATATCTGGGCTTTTCTGCGCAATTTTTGCGCGCTAAAAATGATAGGTAAAGTCTATGCTGCGACCAAAAGAGTTGCAGCATTTTTTGTAGGCAATGTTTATTTTTTGTCATAGATATTGCCAAAGAGTCAGGAGGCATGAGAAATGGTAAATGGAACTGAAAAAAAAGTAGCAGTTATTATGGGAAGCGACAGCGACCTTCCTACTGTTAAACCGGCAATTGAGAAACTCAAATCTTTCGGTGTTCCGGTAGAGGCCCATGTTATGAGCGCACACCGTACACCGGCTCAGGCAAGTGAGTTTGCCGCTAATGCAAAAGAAAATGGTTTTGGTGTTATCATTGCTGCAGCCGGTAAAGCAGCTCATTTGGGCGGTGTACTTGCAGCACACACCACATTGCCGGTAATCGGTATTCCTATCAAATCTTCTACATTAGACGGATTGGACGCACTTCTTGCAACTGTTCAGATGCCTTCCGGCATTCCGGTGGCTACTGTTGCTATCAATGGTGCAGAAAATGCAGCTATTCTGGCAGTACAGATGTTGGCTCTCAGCAATGAAAGACTTGCAGCAGAGTTGGATCAGATGAAAGATAAAATGTGTCAGGCAGTTCTTGAAAAAGACGCAAAACTTCAGCAGGAGCTGGGCTGCTAATTTTCGATCGTTTTTTAATTTTACCCTCAAAATATAAAGATAGAAGCCGATATATAACGGCAAAGAGAGGCATAACGGAGGTAACAAAAATGAAAAAGTGTGAAATGCTCTACGAAGGAAAAGCAAAAAAAGTTTATACTACAGAGGACCCGGAACTGTACATTGTAGACTACAAAGATGATGCAACAGCATTTAATGGCTTGAAAAAAGGAACTATTTTAGGTAAAGGTGCAATCAACAACCGTGTTACCAACCATCTTATGAAGATGCTGGAAACCAAAGGTATTCCAACTCATTTTGTTGAAGAACTTTCTGACCGTGAAACTGTTGTAAAAAAAGTTACTATTGTTCCTCTGGAGGTTATTATAAGAAATATCGCAGCAGGTTCAATGTCCAAACGCCTGGGTATTGAGGAAGGCACACAGCTTGCTACTACCGTTCTGGAGTACAGCTACAAAGACGATTCTCTGGGAGATCCAATGATCAACGACTACCACGCACTGGCTATGAACCTTTGCACCAGAGAAGAGCTGGACCAGATTGCAAGTTATGCTTTTAAAGTAAACGATATTCTTAAAGAATACTTTAAAGAAGTGAATGTTGATCTGGTAGACTTTAAACTTGAATTTGGTAAACTGACTGACGGTACCATTGTTTTGGCAGACGAAATCTCTCCTGATACCTGCCGCTTCTGGGATGCAACCACCCATGAAAAATTGGACAAAGACCGTTTCAGAAGAGATATGGATAATGTTGATGAAGGTTATCATGAAATCATGAAAAGACTGCTTGGCGAATAATTGATAACAATTTGTCTGTTTATGTTACCCGAGGAAGGATTTTTGCCTTTCTCGGGTATGTGTAATTAAGGAATAGGGGTGCAAAACAGTCTGGTAAAGGGGATCAGCTGTTTTGTTTATAATAAACAGGAAAGGGGATTTATAATGTTTGACCAGATTCATGAAGAATGCGGTGTATTTGGCATTTATTCCACACAAAACAGTCCAAGTGTTGTAGGAGATACCTATATGGCTCTATATGCACTCCAGCACAGAGGACAGCAAAGTTGTGGTATCGCTGTAAATGATGATGGGGTAATCAATTCTTACCGAGATTTGGGTTTAGTTCCAGATATTTTTACACAGGATGTTCTAAATAAACTGGGCAGCGGAAGAATGGCAATTGGTCATGTTTTATATGGCGCAAAAAATCCGGAGCGTGCAGATGCACAGCCGTTGGTAGTGCGTCATATTAAAGGTACTATGGCACTTGCTCATAACGGTTCTTTAGTAAATGCACAGCAGCTAAAGGAAGAGCTTGAGCTGAACGGCGCAATCTTCCATTCCAATTCTGATGCTGAGATTATCTCTCATGTTATCATCCATGAGCGTCTGCACACATCGTCTATCGAGGAAGCAATCGATAAATCAATGGATCGCTTAAAAGGCGCATACTCTTTGATTATTATGTCACCGCAAAAATTGATTGCCGCAAGAGATCCACAGGGCTTTAGACCTTTGGCAATGGGTAAAATGGGTGATGAGATTGTATTTGCTTCTGAAAGCTGTGCATTTGACAGTATTGGAGCAAAATTTGTTCGTGACCTGCGTCCGGGTGAAATTGTTGTTGTAGATAAAAACGGTATACGCAGTATCGAAACTCATTGCGGAGGAAAAGGAAGCATTTGTGTATTTGAATATGTATACACGGCTCGTCCGGATTCTGTCATCGAAGGCGAAAGCGTTCATATGGCAAGAAAACGTGCAGGAGCATTCCTTGCAAAAGAACACCCGGTAGATGCAGATATTGTTATTGGTTCCCCAGACTCTGGTCTAGATGCCGCTTTAGGTTATGCAGAAGAATCCGGTATTCCGTATGGAGTTGGCTTTATTAAAAACCGTTATGTTGGACGTACCTTCATTTTGCCAACTCAGAAGGAAAGAGAAAGAGCAGTACACATTAAACTGAATGTACTCAAAGCAAGTGTAGAGGGAAAACGTGTTGTTCTGGTAGACGACTCGATTGTAAGAGGAACTACCAGTGTGCAGATTACCCGTATGCTGCGTGATGCAGGAGCAAAAGAAGTTCATATCCGAATTTCTTCTCCGCCGTTTGTAAACCCATGTTATTTTGGAACAGATATTGACAGCAGAGATAAACTGATTGCCTGCCGAATGACACAGGAAGAAATTAGAGAGATGCTGGATGCAGACAGTTTAGGATATTTGAGCATTGAACACGCAGCACAGATTGCACACCTGACAACAGGATGTGGTTTCTGTATGGGATGTTTTACCGGAGAGTATCCAATCGAAGTTCCACAAGAAAAACCATGTGATAAATTTTCTCAGAAGCTCTGTGATAAATAATGCAGAGAAGATGAACAGGAAAGGATTTTAACGATATGAGCGAAAGTTTCAGCGAAAGCTATAAGGCAGCCGGCGTAGACGTAACAGCCGGATACAAGGCAGTTGAATTGATGAAGGCACACGTTGCAAGAACAATGACAGCAGGTATGATGACCGGAATCGGCGGCTTCGGTGGAGCCTTTGAGCTGGACCTGACCGGCATCACAAAACCGGTTCTGGTTTCCGGTACAGACGGTGTTGGCACAAAGTTAAAACTGGCATTTTTATTGGATAAACATGATACTGTCGGTATCGACTGTGTAGCAATGTGCGTAAATGATATCATTTGCTGTGGTGCAAAACCATTGATTTTCTTGGATTACATTGCACTGGGCAAAAATATTCCTGAGAAGGTTGCAGACATTGTAAAAGGTGTTGCAGACGGATGTGTAGAAACAGGCTGTGCTCTGGTAGGCGGTGAAACTGCCGAAATGCCTGGCTTTTATCCAATTGACGAATATGATGTTGCCGGATTTAGCGTTGGTGTGGTGGACAAGGACAAGATGATTGACCCTGAAAATGTAGAACCGGGGGATGTGATGATTGCACTTCCTTCTTCCGGTGTACACTCCAACGGATTTTCTCTGGTAAGAAAAGTGTTTGACATTGACAATACTCCAAGAAATATCTTCAGAGAATTTAATGGCTCCACCATTGGTCAAACCCTTCTCACCCCAACCAAGCTGTATGTAAAACCAATGCTCAAGCTCATTGATGAAGTAAAGGTAAAATCTATTGTTCATGTAACTGGCGGTGGCTTCTATGAGAATATTCCTCGTGCATTGAACAGCAGAACCAAAGCAGTTATCGAGCGCAGCAAGGTAAGAGTACTGCCAATCTTTGAAGAGATTCAGAAAGTCGGCAATATTCCCGAGCGTGATATGTTCAATACCTTTAACATGGGTGTTGGTATGATTGCTATTGTTTCCCGTGATGAAGCAGACAAAGCTTTGGAAGTTCTCAAAGCAGCAGGTGAAGACGCTTATATCATCGGTGAGGTTCAGGTAGGAGAAAAAACAATCGAAATTCTCTAAGAGCTGATAAAACAACTCGAAGGAGCAGACGTGTCATAAAACAATGCTGCGTCTGCTTTTCGTTTTTTGTAGATAAAAGGAGCAGAGAAAATGGTTAAAATAGCAGTGCTGGTATCCGGCGGCGGCACCAACCTTCAAGCTCTCATCGACCGCCAGCAGGCGGGAGAGCTTGGCTGTGGAGAAATCAGTTTGGTATTAAGTTCCCGTGCAGGCGTGTACGCTTTGGAACGGGCAAAACAGGCAGGAATCGAATCGGTTGTTGTCAGCAAAAAAGAATGTGGCAGTGCCGCAGAATTTGACCGCAAGGTGCTTGAAGAGCTGCAAAGCAGAGGAATTGAGCTGGTAGTGCTGGCAGGATTTTTAAGCATTCTTGGAAAAGAGGTTATTGAAACTTATCCAAACCGTATTATTAACGTGCATCCGTCACTGATTCCTTCCTTTTGCGGAAACGGATTTTATGGGCTCAAGGTACATGAAGCGGCACTTGCTTACGGAGTAAAGGTAACCGGTGCTACTGTTCATTTTGTGAATGAAGTGACCGACGGCGGCAGCATCATTTTGCAAAAAGCTGTGTCTGTTGAGCCAAACGATACCCCCGAAACCCTGCAAAGAAGAGTAATGGAGCAAGCGGAATGGGAGCTGTTGCCAAAAGCGACCGCTATGCTTTGTGAAAAGATTCAAAAAGAGAGAAAGTAACTAGTGTGAGGAGAAAACAGCATTATGAAATACATCAATCTGGCAGAAGAACTGCGTTCTAATACATACCCGGGCAGAGGAATTGTTTTGGGCAGAAGCGAAGATGGCAAAAAAGCAGTTATTGCTTACTTTATCATGGGCAGAAGTGAAAATAGCCGCAATCGTGTTTTTGTAGAACAGGAAGGTGGAATTCGCACCGAAGCTTTTGACCCTGCAAAATTGGAAGACCCGTCTTTGATTATCTATGCACCGGTTAGAGTGCTTGATAAAAAAACTGTAGTAACAAACGGTGACCAGACCGATACCGTTTATGATTTTCTCAAAGATGGAAAAACCTTTGAAGATGCACTCCGCACCAGAACTTTTGAGCCAGATGCACCAAACTTCACCCCTCGTATTTCCGGTGTGGTAGAAGGTTTTGACTATAAACTTTCCATCCTCAAAAGCAACAACGGCGACCCATCCAGCGCACACAGATATTTCTTTGAATACAGCAATCCAAAAGCCGGTGAAGGACATTTTATCCATACCTATAAATGCGATGGAAACCCAATTCCATCCTATGAGGGTGAACCGACACCTGTTGTAATTCATGGAGATATTGATGCCTTCACCAATGAAATTTGGGAAAATCTGAATGAGGATAATAAAGTGTCCCTTTTCACACGTTTCATTGATGTGGAAACAGGATTAGAAGAAACCAGAATCATTAACAAAAATAAATAGAATCTGATTTGAGAGAGAAGAAAGGATTGATTGTTATGGCAAACGAGTTGGCATTAAAATATGGCTGTAACCCAAACCAGAAACCGTCAAAAATTTTTATGAAGGACGGCAGTGAACTTCCAATCAAAGTTCTTAACGGAAAACCGGGATATATCAACTTTTTAGATGCTTTCAACAGTTGGCAGCTTGTAAAAGAGCTGAAAGAGGCAACCGGTCTGCCGTCAGCTGCTTCTTTTAAACACGTTTCTCCAGCAGGTGCAGCAGTTGGTCTGCCACTGGACGATACAATGAAAAAAATCTACTTTGTAGATGATTTGGGTGAGCTTTCCCCAATTGCAAGTGCTTATGCTAGAGCAAGAGGTGCAGACAGAATGTCCTCTTACGGTGATTTCATTGCTTTGTCCGATGTTTGCGATGCCTGCACTGCAAAAATTATTAAACGTGAAGTTTCTGATGGTGTTATTGCTCCGGGATACACCGAAGAAGCGCTGGAAATCCTCAAAGAAAAACGCAAAGGCAGCTATAATGTAATTCAGATTGACCCATCCTATGTTCCTGCTGAGGTTGAACACAAAGATGTATTTGGTATTACATTTGAACAGGGAAGAAATAATCTGAAGATTGATACCGAGCTGTTTAATAATATTGTTTCTAAAAATAACGACCTTCCGGAAAATGCAAAAATCGATTTGATGATCTCCCTAATTGCTCTTAAATATACACAGTCTAACTCGGTATGCTATGTAAAAGACGGGCAGGCAATCGGTATTGGAGCAGGTCAGCAGTCCAGAATCCATTGTACCAGACTGGCAGGCAACAAAGCAGATATCTGGTATCTGCGTCAGCATGAAAAAGTTATGAACCTGCCATTTAAAAACGATATCCGCAGAGCAGATCGTGATAACACCATTGATGTTTATATCTCTGATGACTATATGGATGTTTTGGCAGATGGTATTTGGGAAAACTTCTTCACCACAAAACCAGAACCGCTGACCAGAGAGGAAAAACGTGCATGGCTGGATACTCTGACCGGAGTTTCCCTCGGTTCTGATGCGTTCTTCCCATTTGGCGATAATATCGAAAGAGCACACCGCACCGGTGTACAGTACATTGCAGAGCCGGGTGGTTCTATCCGTGACGATAATGTTATTGATACCTGTGATAAATACAATATGGTTCTGGCATTCACCGGAATCCGTCTGTTCCATCACTAAAAATCGAAAGGGAAAGGAGAGATTCTTCTTTCCCTTTTTCGGAATAAGATTGAGATAGAAAGGAAGACTCTTTATGAAAATTTTAGTAGTAGGTTCGGGTGGAAGAGAACATGCAATTATCCGTAAACTAAAACAAAGCCCAAAAGCTGAAAAAATTTATTGCTGTCCGGGTAACGGTGGTATCAGTGCAGATGCAGAGTGTGTAGATATTAAGGCAATGGATATTGATGGAGTGGTAAAATTTTCAAAGGAAAACTCTATTGATTTGGTTGTAGTGGCTCCAGATGACCCACTAGCAGCAGGTATGGTAGATGCTCTTGATAAAGAGGGTATCATGACTTTCGGTCCAACACAGGCAGCAGCACAGATTGAGGCAAGCAAGGTTTTTTCAAAAAATTTGATGAAGGATTATAATATTCCGACAGCAGCTTATGAAGTGTTTGATGATCCTGCAAAAGCACTTTCTTACATCGAGGAAAAGAATGAATATCCGGTTGTTATCAAAGCGGACGGTCTGGCACTTGGCAAAGGTGTTATCATTGCAGCAAGCCACGAAGAAGCTAAAGAGGGTCTGCATGAGATCATGGAGGAGAAGGTTTTTGGTACCAGCGGAAATCATGTAGTTGTTGAAGAATTTTTGACAGGACCGGAAGTTTCTGTTCTGGCTTTTGTTGATGGGAAAACAGTGGTTCCGATGATTTCTTCTATGGATCATAAACGTGCTTTGGACGGTGATAAGGGCTTAAATACCGGTGGCATGGGAACAGTTGCACCAAACCCGTTTTACACTGCGGAAGTGGCTCAGGAGTGTATGGAGAAGATCTTTAAACCTACTGTTGATGCAATGGCAAAGATGGGCAGACCATTTAAAGGCTGTTTATACTTTGGCTTGATGTTGACACCAAAGGGACCATATGTCATTGAATATAACAGCCGTTTCGGTGATCCGGAAACACAGGTCGTTCTGGAACTTCTGGAAAGCGATTTAGTGGAAATCATGGAAGCTGTTTACCACGGAACACTTACCGAGGATATGGTAAAATTCAGCTCCGAAAAAGCCGCTTGTGTTATTATTGCAAGCGGTGGCTATCCAAAGTCTTATAAAAAAGGCTTCCCAATCAGCGGGTTGGATCATAACGGACAGCGTGAAGGGGTAAGCGTTTACCATTCCGGCACCAAACTGGAAAATGGTTCTTTCCTGAATAACGGAGGACGTGTTCTCGGTGTGACCGCAAAAGCAGGCAGCTTACAGGAAGCACTGGATAAAGCATATCAGAATGTGGACGAGATTCATTTTGAAGATTGCTTCAGCCGCAGAGATATTGGACAGCGTGCATTATCTGCAAAATAATAAATAGTAAAAAAGGACGTGCTATCTGAATAGATGGCACGTCCTTTTTGAGTTATGAGTTTTGGAGATATTTACTTGGTTTATCGGTATATAAAATAGCCAGACGATGCAAAGCACGGGTGCAGGAAACATACAATAACTGACGGTCAAATGGTGTGCGATAATTTTTATCATCGGCACCACAGATAACGGCAGCATCAAATTCCAGACCTTTGGACATATACACAGGCATTAACATGATACCTGAGAAAATTTCTTTTCCGTCAGTATTCATCAGGTGAACAGGCAGACGGTCTTTTAACAGAGAATATAGTTTACGGGTTTGCTTTTGGGTTTTACAGATTAGCCCAATTGATTCAAAACCATCTTTTAAATATTCCTGACTTAACTCGACAATTCGATCTGCCATTGCTTGCAGAGAGTCAGCTTGTTCAATCAGTGGAGCTTGTTCGTGACGGTCAAAGCTCTCCATTTCTGTACTGCTGCTTAAAAAACGACGAGAAAACTCGTTGATTTCATAAGAGCAGCGGAAGCCCTTACTCAACGTGATTAGACAGGAGGATTTTTTATTGAGAATTCGTGCAGTATCCTCATAAAACTGTGGGCTCTCTTGTTTTTCAATTGTCTGGTTGTAATCGCCCATAACTGTGTAGCGGGCAGAAGGAAACAACTTTTTGAGGATATAGAAATGAAGAGGATAATAATCCTGAGCTTCGTCTACCACAACCTGACGGATGTCTTGGAAATGGTCTGTTCCAAACAAGCTTAAATGCAGATACAACAGCGGCATAGCAAGTTGATATGGTATTTTGTCAGAGGAGTTGTTTAGCTGCTGCACTGCCATCGCACGAATTTCTTCGATGTTTTCCGGCAAATTAAGCCCCTTTGCCATGCGATAGAATAAATCACGGTTACAAAGAAGATCACAAAACATTTTAGTGCTGTCCAGAGTGGTGAAAGCACGGATTTGATGTTTGATGCGAGTGGATTCTTTAATAGATAACAAACGACCAAACTGTTTTTTATCATAAAGATGCTGGACAAAAGTTCCTGAAAAAGACTGGAGATCGGCAAGACGTTTTTCCCGACGCACTTTATGAATCTGAGTCCATAAACGTTTTTCCAAAAGCTTGAGTGCACCATATAAAGGAGCGCGATGGCAGGCTTTTTGGATAAAGGCATTCATTTCTTCTTTTGTTTCCAGTATCTTTCCGTCATAGTAAAGATCGGTATAAGGAATCATACGGCGGATATAATGAGAAACATAGCGGTCAATCATCTGAACGAAAAGTTCAGACGATAAAAATTCTACTAAACTATGCAGTAAATTTCGCTCTTTTTGTGTGTCGGCACACACCATATTTTCAAGAAGCTGTGTGCGTGGAAGGATTGTAAAATTAGTTTCACAGGTTTTGGAAAATAATGATTCAAAGGTTAAGCTTGCAATATTTTCCTCGCCCAATTCAGGCAGCACATTTGCGATGTAACTTCCAAATAAATTGTTTGGGGAGATGATAACGATATTGTTGGCATACAGCTTTTGTGTAACGCCCTCATACAAAAGGAAAGCAACTCGATGCAGTGCAACCGATGTTTTTCCACTGCCTGCAACGCCCTGAACACATACAAGCTCATTTAGGGTGTCACGGATAATCATATCCTGCTGACGTTGGATGGTTTCTACAATGGATTTCATTTGCAGGGAAGCGTTGTGAGAAAGAGCTTCTCTGAGCATATTGTCCATAATATTAACGTCGGAATCAAAAAAGTAATTGAGGGTGCTGTCTTTTATTTCATACTGACGCTTGAGAGAAATGTTGCCTTGAATTGCACCCATAGGAGCTTGGTATTCGGCTTTTCCTGTTTCGTAGCGGTAAAACAGGCTGGCGATTGGAGTTCTCCAGTCGTAAACAAAGGTTTCGTAACTATCTTCGTCTTGAACGGTGGAAAGCCCAATATATATTTTTTCGGCAGGTTCATTTTCAAACCCGCTTTCAGTAAAATCAATTCGTGCAAAGTAAGGGCAGTTCAGCGATTGACGGTAATGGTCAATTCTTTTGTGTGCTGCATCATAGCGAGCAGACTGTGCTTGAATAGATTCAAGTGCCTGATGTGCCTCAACAGCATTATCAAAGCCACCCCTGAAAGAAACAGTTTCCCACATTTCTTTTCGGGCAGAGATGATCTGATCCTTTTCGTCAGCACAGGCTGCCTCTTCACGAGTTAAATTTTCCTGAATAAAAGAACAGGTTTTATGAAGATATTCCTGTTCAAGTAAAAATTCCTTTTCATATTCCATAAAGAATCTCTCCCTTTATTCCGAATAAAGATTGAACTTCGTATTGATTATTTGATATATCTTATTATTATAACATGAAAAATAGGATAAATCAATGAAACTGTTAAGATAAAATGATGTGAAAATATCTATAACGCCGAAAAGGGAAGTCCTATAGGACTTCCCTTTTCGGCTGTGTAATAAAAAATAGAGGACGACCGGTATAAACCGGTCAGGAGATTTTAAAAAGATGAAGTAGAGCTTTTTTTACTCTTTCCAACATCCTCATTATAACCCATAAGTAGTAAAAAGTCAATAAAATTTTAAGAAAAAATAAAAATAAAAATAGATGTAATATACAAAATAATACAAAACATCTAAAAAGACAGAGAAGAAAGAGAATTTAAAAGAGAAATATCTTGTATTTTAAGGAATTTTCTCATATAATAAAATTTATACATAAAAATTGAGAGAATAAAATTTAAGAGAGAGGAAGGAAAAGATTATGGAAAGAGAGAAAAAAGCAACTTCCATTGACATGACAATGGGAAGTCCGTATAAGCTGATTATTAGTTTTACTGTTCCGTTGTTATTGGGCAATGTATTCCAGCAATTGTATAATATGGTGGATAGTATCATTGTGGGAAATGTAATTGGAGACCAGGCTTTGGCGGCAGTGGGCACAGGTTTTCCAATTATTTTTATGTTGGTTTCTTTGTTTATGGGAATTGGTACCGGGGCAACAATTATGATTTCCCAGTTTTACGGAGCAAGGGATTTTGAAAAGGTTAACCAGACAGTCGGTACAATTTATACTGCGCTGATTGTTGGAATTATTCCACTTTCTTTGATTGGTGTATTCTTTAGCGAGCCTCTATTGCGGATGATGCAGGTGCCGGATGATGGAACCTTAGCTATGGCAAAAACATATATGACAATTATTTTCATTGGTATTATAGGCAACTTGGGCTTTAATGTTAATGCAGGTATCCTACAAGGATTGGGGGACAGCAGAACATCTTTGCTGTTTTTGATGATTGCAACAGGAATCAATATCGTGCTGGACCTTGTTTTTACCATTCCAATTAAGATGGGAGTTGCAGGAGTTGCACTGGCAACCATTATTGCCCAGATTTCTTCGTGGTTGTTTGGCGTATTCTATATCAATAAGCACTATGACTTTATTGATATTAAACCGCACAAATTCTATTTTCAAAAGCGTCTGTTTTGGCAGGCAATGAAGCTGGGAATTCCTTCCGGAATTCAACAGGCATTGTTTTCCATTGGAATTATGTTTATGCAATCGTTGGTAAACAGTTACGGCTCCAGTTTTATGGCAGGTTTTAATGGAGCAAACAAGATTGATACCTTTGCATTTTTACCGGTCCAGAGCCTTTCCAATGCCCTTACAACCTATACAGGGCAGAATATTGGTGCAGGTAACCAGCATAGAGTAAAAGAGGGCTTAAAGGCTTCTATGGTCTTATCAATAGGCTGCTGCCTATTGGTGGGGGTTTTGCTTTACCCAACCAGTGCATTTATGATGAAGATGTTCAGCCAGAATCCGGAAGTTATTGATGCAGGTGTTGCTTATCTGCACGATGTACTTCCTTTCTACTTTCTGTTAGCAATCTGTTTTATGTATAACAGTGTGCTGCGTGGCTCAGGTGAGATGATCATTCCAATGATTTCATCCTTTGTGGGCTTGTGGTTGGCACGACTGCCGGCAGCTTATTTGTTAGCAGCATGGTTTGGCAAAAACAGTATTTATTATTCTTATGCGATTGGTTGGATATTGGGGCTGATGATTTCCGGAATTTACTATGCAAGAGGTAAGTGGAAGAATAAAAGTATTGTATTAAAACTCAGCGAAGGAGAGAATTCATAATTTGCTGTATTAAAGGTACACATCAGAATCATGAGAAAGGGGAATAAGATGGTACATGAAGTAAAAGATATAAGAAAAGCCTACAATCGCCTTGGCTTAGGAATGCTGGCATATATGATGATTTGTCAGCTTTTGCCATTAGTTCCGGATTTTTTAATAAAAGCATATGTTCCAAACCTGTATAATTTTTCGTGGTATGGAATATTAAGAAGTGAACTGATACAATTTTTGATAGCACTTCCGATTGCAGTAATGATTATGAAAAGTGCAAAAGCTCCGCATATACCATTGCAAAAGAAAAGATTAACCATAGGAAAATTTATCAGCTATCTTTTTTTGAGTATAGGTCTTATGTTTCTGTTTAACCTGGTAGGAATGGCTTTAAACGAGTGGATTTCTATCATTAAAGGTTCACCGGCAGCAAACATTGTGGAGCAAAGTATCTCCTCATCTTCTTTATGGCAGCTTATTGTTACCACAGTTATTTTGGCACCTATCGGTGAGGAATTGTTGTTCCGAAAATTTATATATGAGAGCGTAGGAGCTTTTGGTGAAAAGGCATATGTACTCACCAGTGCAGCAACCTTTATGTTAATGCATGGAAATGTGATACAATATCCATATGCCTTTGTAGTAGGTTTAGTTTTTGCGTGGATTTATCTAAAGACAGGTTCGCTTTGGAATACAATTTTGCTGCACGCTGTGGTCAATGCGATTGGTGGAGTTCTGCCATTTTTAGGGATGGACAAAGAGGTATTTATAATAGTACAGGTACTGATTGATTTGTTTGCAGCGGCTTACGCTGTCGGTCTTACAATCCAAAAGAGATACTTCCGATTAAAAAATCAACCTCAATTACCAGAGCAGGCACTGGATGCAGTTCTACTCAATCCGGGAATGATGTTATTTACTATGGCATCTTTAATTATGGCAGGATGCATTATCCTGTATTTGTAGAAATATAGATTAAGCCCAG
>JAHHTY010000054.1 GCA_020024325.1 Negativibacillus sp. | reverse complement strand
TTTCTGTTAGCAGAACCGTTCAGGGTGGAACCGTTTACTCTGTTAACAGCACCGTTGAGAGTAGAACCAGTGTTTCTGTCGGTAGAACCGTGCAGTGTAGAACCGTTGTCTCTGTCGGTAGAACCATTTAAGCAAGCAGCATTGATGCTGACAGAAGAACCGATTGTCAGCATTGCAGCTACTGCGAGGGTAACTACTTTTTTGTTCATAATCGTTATCGCTCCTTTTTGTTTTGAGAATTCCTGTCCTCAATGTGGTAAAAATGGGGATAGTTTTTCAGAATCTCCATTATATACAGCTTTATTTTAGCATACACATCAGCTAAAATCAACCAATTTTACAATTTGTAGGATATTTTTCCACAGATTATCCGCATATTTTTTTGATGCTGTCCTATTCAGCAACAATATAATTTCCCGGAAGTTTTGTGTTTAACACAAATCCACTGATTTTTTTACCATCCTTGCCAATAATATATCCTTGTTCAAATTCTGCATCCAGTTCGATAATTTCTCCATCCTCTAACTGATATAAGGTTTGTCCTTCCTGTGCCTGCAAGAAAAGTTTTCCTGTACGAAGAAAGCTATGTTCATCGGTATCAAAATAATAGAAAGCACTTGCTTCTTTTCCTGTTTTTTCACGGAGCTGCTGTGCTGCTTCTTTTTGATATTCAGTATCAAGAGAAAGGTAAATATTTTCGTTCTGCTGCATTTTTACAGTAAAAAAGGCATGATCTTCAAAATCAAAGATTGCAGCACCATTGCTTTTTGCAGAAAATCCTTCTGCTGATACAGCTGTACCTGAAACGCACATCAGCAATGCTACCACAATTGCTGCTAATTTTTTCATAAATATCACTCCTCACCTTCCTTTTTTATTTTAATTATATACCGCCTTGTAAAAAAAATCAATAAAGCGATTTCTGATTTTTGTTTGCAGTATCCTGACTGAAAGAAAAACTGCCGAATTTATGATTTATTTTGCACATATTGTCAAAGTCAAAAAACATTTTTTAGTAGTATTGCAAAAAAAATTTTACCGTGCTACAATGAAAACAGAAGGAGAAAGGGTGATTTAATATGAAAATTGAAACACAATGCTTACATGAGGGTTATACTCCTTGTAACGGGGAGCCTTTAAACCTTCCTATCTATCAAAGCACCACATATAAATATGAATCCACCGCACAAGTTGCAAAACTATTTGACCTTACTGCCGATGGACATATGTATTCCCGTATTTCTAACCCAACCGTTGCCGCAGTAGAGCAGAAGATAGCTGCTTTGGAGGGCGGCGTTGGCGCTTTATGTACTACTTCCGGACAGGCAGCCACTTTAATCAGCGTTATGAACATTCTCTCTTGCGGAGATCACATTTTATGTGCTTCTACCATTTATGGCGGAACCATTAACCTTCTCGCTGTTACATTAAAACGATTTGGCATCGAAGTTTCTTTTGTTGATGCAGATGCCGACGAAGAAACTTTAAAAACCCAGCTTCGTCCTAATACAAAAGCGGTTTTTGCCGAAACCATCGCAAACCCTGCCATCGCTGTTCTTGACATTGAAAAGATGGCTCGAGTTGCTCACTCTCACAACGTTCCTTTGATTGTGGACAACACCTTTGCTACCCCTATTCTGTGCCGTCCATTTGAGTTTGGTGCAGATATTATCGTTCACTCTACCACAAAATATATGGACGGTCATGCCACTCAGGTCGGCGGAGTAATTGTGGACAGTGGAAAATTTGACTGGACTTGCGGAAAATTTCCTGAATTTACAACCCCTGATGATTCTTATCACGGTGTTGTATACTCCCGTGACTTTGGCAATGCTGCCTACATCACCAAAGCTCGTGTACAGCTGATGCGTGATCTTGGCTGCTACCCATCCGCTCAGGCTGCTTTTCTGCTGAATCATGGATTAGAAACTCTCCCTCTTCGTATGGAGCGCCATTGTCAGAACGCCGAAAAAGTTGCACACTTCCTTGCAAGCTGCGACAAAGTAGATTCTGTAAACTACCCCACCCTGGAAGGAAATCCTTATCACTCTCTTGCAGAAAAATATTTACCGAATGGATGCAGCGGTGTAATTGCCTTCTCTATTAAAGGTGGTCGTGATGCAGCAGTTCGGTTTATTGACAGTTTAAAACTTGCTTCTCTTGTGGTGCATGTAGCAGATGTACGAACACTGGTATTGCATCCGGCAAGTTCTACCCATCGTCAGCTTACCGATGAACAACTGACCGCTGCGGGAATCAATCCAGGATTGATTCGTCTTTCTGTTGGTCTTGAAAATGTTGATGACATTATCGAGGATCTTACACAGGCTCTTGCAAATGCCTAAAAAGTTTCTCGGATGCTCAAAATAAAATCATTTTATGGAGGTATGTACCTATGAAAAAATTATTCACAATCGCTCTTGCTGCTTCCATGACACTGGCTTTGAGCGTCAACAGCTTCGCACTGGGCAACTATGTCCTTTCTACCGATGAACTTGGAACTGAGGATGAAGCCCCTGTTGAAGATACTGTCACAGAGGATGAAATCTCAGTGCCGGAAGAAACCCCTGCTCCAGAAGAAAACTATAAGGCAAACCCTGACACTGGTGCAGAAAGCTTTGTCGATGTTGCTGCCGCTGCTGCCGTTTTGGCTGGAATCGGCTTTGCCGCATTGAAAAAACGATAGTCTTATAACCACAAAAAAGAGGATGCAGAATTTTAATCTGCATCCTCTTTTTATTTACTTTCCGTTTTTAACAAGCAAACAAATGTTTTCACAATGTGCTGTATGTGGGAACATATCTACCGGCTGAATCTCTTTTACCTGATATCCTGCTGCGGTCAGCACCTTGAGATCTCTTTTTTGTGTTTGAGGATTACAGGAAATATAAACCACCTTTTTTGGTTTTAACTTACAAACTGACTGCAAAAACGCTTCGTCGCTTCCGTTTCTTGGTGGGTCCATCAGCACTACATCCACCTTTTCCTTTTTGGAAGCCATCTCTGTCATAAACCGTCCTGCATCATCACAGAAAAAACGTACATTTTTGATGCCGTTTCTCTTTGCATTTCCGATAGCATCCTTTACTGCTTCTCGGTTTAATTCCACTGCAATTACTTCTTTTGCACTCTCCGAAGCAATTAGCGAAATCGTTCCGATTCCGCAATATGCGTCCAGCACCTTTTCTGTTCCTGTTAGATTCGCCATCTGCAAAGCTCTTTGATACAAAACCTCTGTCTGAACAGGATTTACCTGATAAAAAGATTTTGGGGAAATGGTAAATCTCTTACCGCACAGCTCGTCCTCAATCAAACCTTTTCCATACAACACTCTTTCCTGTTCGCCAAGAACCATACTGGTTTTTTTCGGATTACAGTTCATGACAATTGTGGTGATTTCCGGATGTTTTTCTCGAAGCATCGTTACAAACTTACTTCTTGCCGGAAAAAGCATGGAAGCTGTCACCAATACCACCATAATCTCACCGGTTGCAAAGCCTTTGCGAATCAATACATGACGCAGCAGACCTGTCTGTGTATCCTCATCGTATGGCAAAAGTTTGCACTCTTTCATAATTTGACGGATAGAACGAACAATCTCATCTGCCTGCTGATTCTGGATTATGCAGTGATCCACTGACACAACACGATGACTGTTTTCTTCATAAATACCCGCAACAATCTGTCGTTTGCTATTCAAAGCAAAGGTGGAGTGGCTCTTGTTGCGATATCTCCATGGTTCTTGCATCCCCAGAATCTGATAAAATTTTGCTCCTGCCTGAATATATTCCTGCATCAGCTGCTCTACCCTTTTCTGCTTCCATTCCAGCTGCGCATCATAAGACAGGTGCTGTAATCTGCATCCACCGCACTGATAAAATACCGGGCATTTTGGAGTTATCCTTTGTGAAGATGCTTTGTTTACCTTTAACAGTTTTGCATGAATTTTTCTTTTCCCCGAAATTTGAACACTTACCTGCTCTTTTGGAAGTACTCCCGGAACACTTGTTTTTATTCCTTCAACTTTGATGATACCATTGCCTTCCTCATCCAATGCAACACATTCTGCCTGATATTCTCCTCCCGGCAAAACCTCATCATCTGCAATTTCCCATCCATCTCCAAACGGACTTCCCTTTTTAGGTTTTGCCTTTTGTTGCTTTTGCTGTGCTTCCAGATAGAATGGTTGTTTTTTTGTACCATATTTCAGATGATTTCCTGCCAATCTATCTTTTTTCAGCGGTTTCTTTTTTGCCATGTTGCTTCACTCCTGTTTTTATTCTTCCTGTCTTCTCTTTCTCCTTATTATATCATAAAATGTGGTTTTATGGAAAAGCATCTTTTTAAAATCCATCACCAAAGTGAAATTTTCATCATAATATAGCAATGTGTTTTTATTTTGCTATGGAGGTGATTTTTGTGGAACATCTGTCCCCAAGCACTGTTTTCGGTATTATCGGAGGAGATTTTCGACAGGCAGCCCTTGCCAAGGGTCTTATAGAACAAGGTTATTCTGTTAAAATATTTTTATTAGAAAATCTTCCCCCGTTTCTTCCCACAGAACTGCACTGCAACGATATTCAACAGCTGCAATGTTGCGATGTCATTATCCTTCCTCTTCCTGTCAGCAAAGATGGTAGCGGTGATATTTTAAATGCCCCAATGAGCGGTAACACTCTTAGTTTGTCCGAGTGTCTTTCCGTCTGCCGCAGTGATACATTGATATTTGGCGGGAAAGTTTCCAGCACCGAGGAACAGTTAGCTCAGTTGTTCGGTTACACAATTCACGATTATTTAAAGAGAGAGGAGATGGCTGTGCTAAACGCTGTCCCCACTGCGGAGGGTGCAATCGGGCTTGCCCTATCAGAACGTGCCAGCACTTTGTGGGAAAGTCGTTGCCTAATCACCGGTTTTGGCAGGTGCGGCAAAACGCTGGCACTACTGCTTAAAGGTTTTGGCGCACAAATTACTGTTGCTGCCCGTAGCGAGGCTGAGCTTGCTTTTGCCCGTACTCTCGGTATGCACACTGTTCCTCTTTCGATGCTTTCCTTTGTCCTCACGGAACAGGAGGTTATCTTTAACACGATTCCTCATCCAATTTTAAAAGAAGATTTGCTTAAAAAAATTTCTCCCGACTGTCTGATAATAGACCTTGCCTCTCGCCCCGGCGGTATTGATTTTGATGCTGCCAGTCAGCTTGGGCTAAAAACAATCTGGGCTCTTTCTTTGCCCGGAAAGGTAGCTCCTGTTACTGCCGGTAACATTATTCGTGATACAGTAATAAATATGATAAAGGAGATGTGATGATGCAAAGGTCGTTTATATTCCTTCTCCCCCAAAACATTCCAGAAAGAGGTGAACTCCTTGACAATTCAAAACACACCATCCCATAATGTTCGGGTAGGATTTGCAATGACCGGTTCTTTCTGTACTTTTTCTCAGGTCATGGAGCAGTTGGAACAGGTTGCTGCCCACCCCGGTTGGGATGTTGTTCCAATCATGTCGCCCAATGCCTACTCCACCGACACTCGTTTTGGTTGTGCAAAAGATTTTCGCGAACGCATGAAAACAATTTGTGGTCATGAGGTTCTACATACTATCTTTGAAACAGAACCTATCGGTCCTAAAAAACTGCTGGATGTGCTTGTTGTTGCCCCCTGTACCGGAAACACTCTCGGAAAACTTGCTAACGGAATCATTGACACCAGTGTTACCCTTGCAGTAAAAGCACACCTGAGAAATGCACGCCCCGTTGTACTTGCAGTATCTACGAACGATGCTCTTGCAAATTCCGCCAAAAATATCGGCACTTTATTCAACAGCAAAAACATCTTTTTTGTCCCCATGCGTCAGGATAACGCATATGATAAGCCAACCTCTATTGTGGCTGATTTTTCTAAACTCATTCCTTCGATTGAATCTGCTCTTGACAACAAACAACTTCAACCGCTCCTGTGTTAAAACAGTTCCTCCAAAATTAAATGTTCTGAAAATCAAAATTTTTCCATTTTAAAACAGGTGTTTATTTGTACCAGAAAATTGGTTAATTCCTTCGTTTTCAGTTTTTCTTATATTTCCTCCTAAAAAATCAAGGCTGCAAACAGATTTTTGTTTGCAGCCTTGATTTTTTAATATATCATTTTAACAAGCGTACAGTGTGTTTTTATAAATTTTGTTTCAGGAATATCATCTTTGCCAGACACATAAGCTATACTGTTTTCTCTTATTGACATCTTTTCACCGAAAGGAGTGCAGGCTGTTTTATGAAAAGCCTATCACATAAAATTGTTTCATTTCTCAGTGCCGCTTTTTGTTTCGTTGCTGCCACTACACCAAGTTACGCTACAGAAATTTCCCCAATCAACTTGGAGGATTATTCTGTATATGAACAGGAGGAGCTTTCTTCAAAAGCTTATATTGTCATGGAGGCAAGCACCGGCAGGGTTCTCTGTGGAAAAAACATTCATGAACGCATGGCAATGGCAAGCACTACCAAAATCATCGGCGCTTTGATGGTGTTAGAACAGCCCAACCTCTCAGAATATTTTCCGGTAGACAGCGAAGCTATTAAGGTTGAAGGCTCCTCTATGGGGCTTCAAGAAGGAGATCTTGCCTCCCTCTACTCCCTTGCCTGCGGCATGATGCTGCCTTCCGGCAATGACGCTGCAAATGCTGCGGGGGTTCGGTTATATGGAAGTATCGACAATTTTGTGCAGGCTATGAACCAAAAAGCTGAGGAGCTTTCTTTATCTGACACCCATTACGTTACTGCTTGCGGACTGGATGCACCGGAACATTATTCCACCGCCTTTGATCTTGCAAAACTGACTCGAATCGCTCTGCAAAACCCCGACTTTGCATATATTTGCGCACAATCCAGAATGGAGGTATCTTTTGGCAACCCTCCTTACAAAAGATGGTTAAAAAATTACAATAAATTATTAGAACTTTATCCGGACTGCATTGGCGTTAAAACCGGATTTACTGATGATGCCGGTCGCTGTCTTGTTTCTGCTGCAACGCGAGATGGTATGACCTTAATCTGTGTTACCTTGAATGCACAAGACGATTGGAATCTTCATGAGTCATTATATAAACGCTGCTTTAAGAAATATTCTATGCAATCTCTTCCCGTCCCACCTGTGAGTGTACCACTGGCAGGCGGTAAACTGCAAGAAAACGGTATTGAGGAGGAATTTTCCCTTGTTCCTGCTTACCAACCGATTGCACCTCTTAAAATTGGTGAAAGTTCTCGGCTAGATGTTACCTATCTGGCTCCACCCTTTATTTATGAACCCGTTTCCTCTTCTCACATCTACGGTCAGCTTCTCTATTCACTTAGCGGAAAACCGCTGTGTCCTGTTCCGTTGGTTCCAAAAAAATAAGATAAAAAACAGGATATGCCGTTTTAAAAAGCAGCATATCCTGTTTTTTGTTATCCTATTATAGCGTCCCATGCCTTATTTGCTTTTTCACTTGCTTTTTTCAGTTCATCCCCTGCTTTATTTAAGCGTTCTTGCAAATATTTTTCTGCTTGTTGAATCAGTTCTTCATAACTGCCTTTTGAATTAGAAAGCTCTTGTTCATATTGGTTCTCAATTTTGGAATATTTTTTTGTATATTCCTTGTCCATTTCTTTGCCTTCTTTTGCTTCAAGGTAGCTTGAATATTCAAAATCACCGATTCTATCTAATTCATCATAGTATTTATCCGATGCTTTATCCGTTTCTTTGCTGTAAAGGTCACTTGCTCCATCCAATGATTTATCATATCGCTCATGTGCTTTCTTTACTTCTTTTTGGTAGGTATCTACTGCGGGTTTCATGATTTTATCATACTCTTGTTCTGCTTTTTCTACTGTATAAGAGAACAAGCTGTGTTTTTCATCCAGCGAAATGTTAATCTTTCCGCTTGCATCTGATGTTACCAAGCGAACACGATAACGCCCTTTTTCCAATGTTAAAGTTTTGGATGCACTGGATTGTTCCCCGTTTTCCCATATCGGAAAGATTACCTTTTTATCCTTCGTTAAAATAATCTTTGCTTTTCCTTTTAAATCTGACTGCACCTTGATTGTATGTTTTTCTGTTTGTGTTAAGGTAAAATCGAACAAGGTGGAGATTGCATTTGCTTTAGAAAACTCTATATTGATTTGTTCGGAATCGGGGCGACGAATTTCTTTTGCTGTATATCCGTTATAAATTCCCATTTGCTTAGAAGAAAGCAATATTTTTTCCTCATTATACTCTTTAAAGCTATTTCCGAAAGAAATTTTCTTTTCTTTAGAAACACCTCCTGCCATCTCTGAAAGTGTTTGTATTGTTTGATTAGAAACATTAGGCAGTTTTGTTGAGGGATAGGTAAAACCGGAAAATAACATTGTGATAGCCGCTCCGCCTGCAATAACCTTCGCTGCAAGATATTTTTTCATAAGATACACAACCTTTCTGAATGTAAAAAAATTTTATCACATCTTTACCTTTATTCTATCAGATAAAACGAGAACAAGGAATAGATTTTTTCAAAATTCAAAAGAAACAATCCAAAAAAAAGGCTCTAACATAGAATAGAGAGAAAGCCATTGATGAAAGGAGAAATTTTTTATGGAGGTATTTTTAAAATGGAGCATCATGCTGCTTGGGATTTTCGGATTGGTTCAGCTTTCAGAGCTTATCTTCATTTGGATGCGACGTCCTCAAAATAAGCCTGCGGTATTTTCAGTATTACCGTTAAGCGGAAAAATCAGCAACCCAGAACAAACGCTCACCTACTTTCAGGAAGTTGCTTTGTGGAGCCCCGAAAGTCAGTTGGCATTTGTCATAGACTGCGGGATGGAACAGCAAAGTGCCAAAGTTTGCCGAAATTGGTGCGAAAATAAAAGTCGCCTTATCTTTTGCACCCAAAAAGAATTTGCAGAAATTTGCAAAGGCACTCAAGATAAGGTATACTAAAAGTTAAACTGATATTGATTTAGGAAAAAGGGTTTGAGATATGCAGAAAGAAACATTGGTGGAAATTACGGGAAGTGTGGAAACGGTTGTTTATAAAAACGAAGAAACCGGATTCACGGTTCTGGAACTGGACAGAGAAGGTGAATTGATTACTGTTGTGGGGGAATTGTCTTCAGTTGGAGAAGGAGAAGTTTTAACCCTGCACGGCAGTTTTCGCACCCATCCCAGCTATGGCACACAGTTTAAAGCAGTAGCCGCACAACAGCAGTTGCCTTCCTCTGCTGCTGCCATCCTGCGTTATCTGTCCTCCGGTGCCATCAAGGGAATCGGTCCTGTTCTTGCTTCCCGAATGGTTGCTGAATTTGGGGACGATACCTTGCAAGTTCTTGAAAATGAACCGGAACGACTGACTCAAATTCAGGGTATCTCCCCTGCGAAATGTGAAAAGCTCAAAGAAGAACTGGGAAGAATGTTTGGAATGCGCAGCATTATGCTGTTTCTGTCCCAGTTTGGAATTGATTCTTCCACATCGGTTTCGATCTGGAAACGTTGGGGAACAATGGCAAAGCGTATGATTGAAGAAAATCCGTACTTATTATGCTGTGAGGAAATCGGCATGGAGTTTGACCAGTGTGAAAATATTGCACAGAAGCTGGGCATTCCCCCTGACAGCTCATATCGCATTGAAGCCGCACTCCAGTTTGTGCTGCGACATAATCTTTTTAACGGTCATACCTGCCTGCCACTGGATAAATTGCTGCCCACCGCTGCTGCCTTAGTCAGTCAAAATCAAATTATGATAGAAAAAGGCATGGAAACTCTGCTGCGTCGCAGGGAACTTGTCAAAGTTGATGTCTGTGGTCGGGACTATTGCTATCTGCCGGAATATCTGGAAGCTGAACGTTTTATTGCTTCCCGCATCCGTTTTATGTTGAGTGCAGATGAAAGCAGCCTGAAAGATGCACGCAAAAAAATTGATGCTTTGGAAAAAAGAAATCAAATTTCTTACGCATCTTTACAAAAGCAAGCAATTGAACAGGCGGTCAGCCATAAAATATTTATCTTGACCGGTGGACCCGGAACCGGAAAAACCACCACCATCAATGCCATCATTGAGCTGCTGGAGGAATCCGGCAGCCGTGTGGCTTTATGTGCTCCAACAGGACGTGCTGCAAAACGAATGTCTGAGGTTACCGGTAAAGATGCCAAAACCATTCATCGCCTGCTGGAGGTGGATTTTGGCAACCCCTCTGTTGTGCAGTTTAAGCGTAATGAAAAAAATCCGTTACCTTATGACTCTGTCATTGTAGATGAAACTTCCATGGTAGACATTCCTCTGATGCGTTCCTTAATCTGTGCTTTAAAGATGAACTGCCGTTTGATTCTTGTCGGTGACAGCGACCAGCTTCCTTCTGTAGGTCCCGGAAATGTATTGAGGGATTTCATCGAATCCGGCTGCATTCCTCAGGTGCGATTAACCGAGATTTTCCGTCAAGCACAGCAAAGCTTAATTGTTACCAACGCTCATGCTATTGTACATGGGCAGATGCCAGAATTAAAAAAGCATGACAACGATTTCTTTTTCTTAAAGCGGGAACGAGCAGAGCAAGTGAAATCAACCACCCTTGACCTTGTCAGCTCCCGACTTCCTAAAAGCTATGGTTATTCCCCTACCGCTGATATTCAGGTTATTGTTCCGACCCGAATTGGAGCTGTGGGAGCCAATAACCTCAATCAAAGCCTGCAAGAAGTTCTGAACCCTCCTTCGGTGAAAAAAAATGAATTTGAAAGCAATGGCAGAAAATTTCGTGTCGGCGATAAAGTGATGCAGATTAAAAACAATTATGATATTCTATGGCAAAAAGATAACGGAGAAGAGGGCATGGGCGTTTACAATGGCGACATTGGTTTCATCGAATCCATTGACCGTCCCAGCAAAACACTGCTGATTCGCTTTGATGACCGTATTGCAGAATATTTGTTTGAGATGGCTCCCGAATTGGAGCTTGCTTATGCCATCACCGTTCACAAAAGTCAGGGCAGTGAGTTTGAGGCGGTCGTAATGCCTTTGACAGGATATAAAAGCAAAATGCACTATCGAAACCTTTTATATACTGCCGTAACAAGAGCAAAAAGCAGATTGATTATTCTTGGACAAGAAAAAACGATTGCCGAGATGATTGCAAATGACCGCAAAACAGTCCGCTATACAAATCTCAAAGAAATGCTGCTGGGAGAAGTGGAAGAGTAAAAATACACATAAAAGCTTGCAAAAGCTCTTGAAAACGCTGCGGCTTCTCTTTATAATGAATAACACAGAGAACGATAAACCAAAAACAACCGAATAAAATTTGTGATATAAAAAGGATGGTGCGACTTGGACGTTGGAATTGATTTAGGAACTTCAACTGTAATTATCTATGTTGGTGGAGAGGGCGTTGTTTTGGAGGAGCCTTCTGTGGTTGCTGTAAATATGAAAAACGATTCAATCATCAGTGTCGGGAAAGAAGCTTACAATATGATTGGTAAAACCCCCGACCATATTAGGGCAGTTCGCCCTCTATCTCATGGTGTAGTCTGCAACTATAAACTTACCGAGGAAATGGTTAAACATTTTATCCAAAAAATCTGTAAAGATAGACTTGTGAAGCCTCGCATTGCTTTGTGTGTTCCTTCAGGTATCACCAATGTTGAATCCAATGCTGTAATTGATGTGGCTATCTCCTCCGGTGCAAGAAAAGTTTATCTGTTAGAGGAACCTGTTGCCGCAGCAATCGGTGCTCAAATTGACATCGAAAAACCGAACGGAAACTTGATTGTCGATATTGGCGGAGGAACAACTGACATAGCTGTTTTGTCATTGAATGGTATCGTTAACAAAAAATCTATCAAAGTTGCCGGAGATACCATTAACGATGCAATTATCAGATATGTACGCCTTGCACATGGTGTGCTGATTGGGGAAAAGATGGCAGATCATATTAAATGTACTGTTTCCAGTGTTTTCTTTTCTTCAGAGGATGATGTTTCTGCGTCGGTCAAGGGCAGAAACTTAATTACGGGACTGCCCTGCAGCATTCAAATCAGTCGCTCTATGCTGTACGAATGTGTGATAAAAGAAGCAGAACAAATTGTTGCTGCTATTAAGGAAGTAATTGAAAAAACACCTCCCGAATTGGTAGGAGATATTTATACAAACGGTATTACCCTAACCGGAGGTGGTAGCCTGCTGCACGGTATGGACAAACTGATTGAAAAAAACACAAAAATACCAACCAAAATTGCTGATGACCCCATTAACTGTGTTGCCATCGGTACAGGAAAATCGTTTGAATATCTTGATAAGCTAGTAGACGGTTTTGTCATTCCATCTATGCAGAGGTCTTAACTATGCTTGATTTTAACTATACTATGGAAAAGCTCTCGGATGAGCTTTCTGTCTGCGTTACCAAAGATCATCGTTTTGGTACAGATGCTTTTCTTCTTTCTGATTTTGCCAAAGTTCGCAGAAAAGACCTCGCCTGCGACCTTGGCACCGGCTGCGGAATTATTCCACTTTTATGGTTTCGTCACCGTGAGGAAGGACCCCGTCAGGCATACGGCGTAGATATTCAGGAGTTGGCTGTACATCAATTGGAATATACCGTTAAGCAAGCTCAGCTTACCGACCGTTTGATTCCTGTTCAGGCAGATTTATCAAATCTCCAACAACTCAAAGAAAAACTGCCTTTTGGCAGCTTTGATGTTGTTACCTGCAATCCACCTTACAAAAAAGCTGAGCATGGCATTTTAAGTGAAAGCCACAGTGATATTATCGCTCGCCATGAAACAATGTGCTCTATTCAGGATGTCTGCAAAGCAGCTGCAAAACTTCTGCAATTTGGCGGAAGGCTGTGCATTTGCCAGCGTCCGGAGCGTCTGCTGGATGTAATGGAAGCGATGCGAAACGAAAAAATCGAGCCGAAACGGGTTCGGTTTGTTCAAAAACGCGGCGACACCGCACCCTGGCTCTTTTTGGTCGAAGGCAGAAAGGGCGGCAACCGATTCCTCAAGGTAGAAGAACCTTTGTTGATTCAAGATGAAAACGGAGAATTTTCTCCCGAACTCAAAAGAATTTATCGCTTGCCGTAAAAAGCGACAGCTCCAAACATTTTAACAGAGAAATGAGGAAAAAAATGGCAGGAACACTTTTTGTTGTCGGTACCCCAATCGGCAATTTGGAAGATATGAGCGTGCGTGCTGTAAAAACCTTACATGAGGTGGATTTTATTGCTGCCGAAGACACCAGGGTAACGTTCAAGCTGCTCAATCATTTTGAAATAAAAAAGCCTATGCTCAGTTATCACGAACATAACGCTAAAGAAAAAGGAAGCGAAATTATCGCTCGACTGCAATCCGGCGAAAACTGTGCTATTGTCACCGATGCCGGTATGCCTTGCATCTCCGATCCGGGTGAAGATCTTGTTCGTTTATGTGCTGAACATGGAATTGATACAAAAGTTATCCCCGGACCCAGCGCCGCTATATCGGCTCTTGCCCTGTCCGGTATCAGCACTGCAAAATTTGTTTTTGAGGGATTTTTAAATCCACAAAAAAATGCTAAAAAAGAGCGTTTGGAGGAATTAAAAAGAGAACCCCGAACCATCATCTTTTATGAAGCCCCCCACAAACTTCTTGATACTCTGCAAGCTATGAACGAGGTTTTGGGTGACAGAAAAATCACCCTTGCAAGAGAGCTTACCAAAATTTATGAGGAAGTTATCCGAACCACCCTTTCACAGGCTGTTGATCTGTACACAGAAAAAGCTCCAAAAGGTGAATTTGTGCTGGTGGTGGAGGGAATGCAGCAGGAAGAACAAAGCCTCACCTTTGAGCAGGCACTGGAACTGATAAAGGCACTCACTGATAAAGGCGAACCTCTTTCTAAAGCGGCAAAAGATGTTGCTCGTCAAACCGGATTTAAAAAGGGGGAACTTTATTCCCGATTCTTGGAAAAATAATAAATAA
>JAHHTY010000053.1 GCA_020024325.1 Negativibacillus sp. | reverse complement strand
TATAACCAGGATAAAACACATTTTTTGAAGTAGTTTCATTATAATGCCTCCTTATTGCTAAAATATCTATTTTAGCAACTGTAATCATATAGAAATCCTGCTATTGGAAATAGCAGGATTTTTAAACAAATAAAACCTTTATGCTGTCCAAGAGTTAGTAACGGATGCTACCTGTTTTGCTAAACTTTCGTATGTAATAGTTCTTTGGCCAACAATACAGTTGTTAGCAGAATAGTTAGCTTCATAAACTTTTACACCAGTTGATGTTTTACCTGTAATAATAAATGAATGGGGGATTCCGTTAGTACCCATATATCTAAAATGAGATCCGACTGTCAACTTATTAAAATAAGTTTTTAAACTTGCAGCTGTAATATTAGTAAGCTTACCATTAGAGTTAGAACTAACACAATCTACACCATTATACTGCTTAAAAACATAGTTTGCAAAACCCATACACTGAATAGAGTTATTATAACTCTTACAACCACAGCTTCCATTAATGTTACAGCCTGATTTGTGGTGGGTACATGCTTTACCATTCTTGCTAAAATAACTTCCTGAAGGATAAGAAGGTAAAGGTAATGATGCTTTTGGTGCAGAAGATCGTATTTCAGGATAAACTGTGTTTTTGTAGAAGTCTGTGCTAATGTACTGTTCATACTGCTCATCGGTAAAATCACCTTTTTCTGTTTGAGCTGCAAAACCAGAAATCCCCATAGACAAAGCCAAACATACAGAGATACAGATTGTAAATACTTTCTTTAATGTCATTTTTCTTCCCTCCATAATATTTAAATAATACAGCTTTTATCGGGTACCCTTGTCTAGATCATACGCTAGTTTTTTACAAAATTCAAGAGGCATTTGATGCACGAAAAAATGTGCATCAAATGCCTCTTGACAAGCCGTAAAACTCCTGCTTATGATGTAAGTGTTATGACAACAACTTTTTAGAAAGGTGTATGTTTTATGAAAAAAATATTTATATCCCTACTGGCTGCACTAACACTCTGCATTGCACTGAGCCAATTTACCTTTGCCACAGCTATGGATTTAAACAACCAACCGACAACCGAAGAGCAAGACGAAAAGTCCCCAAATGACAGTGAGAAAGACGAGCCTTCCCCTTGTGATTATATTGATACTCCTGAAGAAGATGGAAATTAACCGATTTCAATCTGTAGATTTTCTTTTGCATATTTTCTAATCAGTTCACAACTTCTTGTTTTCCCCATTACTTTGTTGGCATAATAAGAATCAATTAATAGTTCCCTGCTTTTTTCATCATCGCCTAATTCGTGCAAACAATATGCAATATTGAGCAACAATCCGCCCAACATTCCGCACTTGTTATACCTGACACAACACTGCCTGCCAAGTTCGGCAATCTCAATGGCTTCTTCATATCTGCGTTCTTGTCCCAACAATCTGGAATAGTTATACGCAGTCAGCGGAAACATCACCTGTCCGATTTCGCATCCGGCAAAATGGCTCTGCACATACAGGATGAGCTGGCGGTAAATTTCAATTGCTTGTCTGCGGTTTCCCTCTTCTGAGTAGGTAATTGCAATCTGGTTGATGATCTTTGCTTCATCCTCGCCAAGCAGGAAGCTGCCCAAATTTTCCATGGTGATGCCCGGACAGGTCATCTCCAGCGCCTGTATCAATATCTGCCTTTGGGTAGAATAATCATACTCATGGCGCACCCCATCCTTCTCATATCCTGCCAGCGCACGCACCCTCAGGATAAACTGCCGCAGAATCGGGTTTTCGACAGACTGGGAAAGTTCTTCCAGTCTGCCGATTTTTTTGAGTACAGCGGAAAAATCTTTTCGCACATTGTCTGCGACGATTTCCGATTGCAGCTGGGCAATTTCAAAATCCTCATTTCCCATCAAAATTTGATACCGTTCTTCTGATACTCCAAGTCTTTGCATCAATAATTTTAACACATGGTATGAAGGTTCTTGCTTACCACACTCAATGCGGGACAGAGTGGTGCGGTCACAGATACCATAGCAAAGGTCTTCCTGTTTAATTTGCTTTTCTTCTCTTTTTCTCTTAATATATGAACCAACATTATAAGAATTCAAAACTCTCCCCCCTATTACAGTGATTATAACATGAACCCATTCTTTTATCTAGAATTGTAAAAGAAAATTTAAAAATAAGAAAGACCAACCCATATGGGTTGGTCTTTCTTATTTTTATATATTTAGCTTAGTTAATGCGATTGCTGTCTTTAAGCACTACGTCGTGAGAACCGCCCTCTACGATGGAAACAGAAGACACCAGAGTAATCTTTGCCTTTTCCTGTAATTCCGGAATGGTGAGAGCACCGCAGTTGCACATGGTAGAACGAACCTTGCTCAGGGAAAGACCTACATTATCTTTCAGAGAACCTGCATATGGAACATAGGAGTCAACGCCTTCCTCGAAGGAAAGTTTCTTGTCGCCGCCGAGGTCATATCTCTGCCAGTTTCTTGCACGAGCAGAACCTTCGCCCCAGTATTCTTTCATGTAGTTGCCGTTAATGTTTACTTTGTTTGTCGGGCTTTCGTCAAAACGTGCAAAGTAACGACCCAGCATGATGAAATCAGAACCCATAGCCAGAGCCAGAGTCATGTGATAATCCTGAACAATACCGCCATCAGAGCAGATTGGAACATAGATTCCGGTTTCTTTAAAGTATTCGTCACGTGCTTTTGCTACTTCGATAACAGCAGTAGCCTGTCCGCGTCCGATACCTTTTTGCTCACGGGTAATACAGATAGAACCGCCACCGATACCGATTTTAACGAAGTCTGCACCGGCTTTTGCAAGGAAGAGGAATCCATCTCGGTCTACTACATTGCCTGCACCCACTTTTACAGTATCGCCATATTTTTCACGGATAAACTGGATTGTACGGCTTTGCCACTCGGAGTAACCTTCGGAAGAATCGATGCACAGCACATCGGCACCTGCTTCTACCAAAGCCGGAACGCGTTCTTCATAGTCACGGGTGTTGATACCTGCACCTACTACATAGCGTTTGTGGGAATCCAACAGTTCGTTGGTATTTTCTTTATGAGAAGAGTAGTCTTTGCGGAATACAAAATATTTGAGTCGCTGATTTTTATCAACTAAAGGAAGAGAGTTCAGCTTATGCTCCCAGATAATATCGTTTGCTTCTTTCAGGGAGGTGCCGGCATCCGCAGTGATCAGATTTTCATATTTTGTCATGAACTCAGAAACAGGAGTATCCAGGCTCATTCTGCTGACACGATAGTCACGGCTGGTAACAATACCGATCAGCTTACCGGTTGCTGTTCCGTCTTCGGTAACCGCTACAGTGGAGTGACCTGTTTTTTCTTTCAGCTCAAGAATATCTTTCAGAGTTTTATCAGGGCTGATATTCGAGTCACTGGTTACAAAACCTGCTTTGTAGCTTTTTACTCTTGCTACCATAGCAGCTTCATCCTCAATGCTTTGAGAACCATAAATAAAGGAAATGCCGCCCTCTTTTGCCAAAGCAATTGCCATTTTATCATCTGATACAGACTGCATGATTGCAGATACCAGAGGAATATTCATGGTAATCGGACATTCTTCCTGACCCTTTTTAAACTTAACCAGTGGGGTCTTTAAGCTTACATTGGCTGGAACACACTCGGAAGAAGAATAACCCGGAACTAACAAATACTCACCAAAGGTGTGGGATGGTTCATCAAAATAAAATGCCATAATCTCAACTCTCCTCGATACATAATTTTCTGAAAAACAATGCTCTTACAAAGGGGCAATCTGCCGATTTAAAAATAAAGCGGAGGACGTCCCCTTTGCCAGTCAGCTAAGTACTATATTTCTAATTATGATACTATAACAAATCAACAATTTCAACTGTTCCGACTACAAAATGGCACTGTGAATAAAATTACCTATTTCATCTTCGGCTCGTTACACGAATATGTCACAAAGTTGTACATAAAAGCTTCTTATTTCTCTTGAGAACAAGCGTCAACAAAGGCACAAAATATCTTTTCAGATATGTTGTCCTCCAATCCCAAATATTCCGGATGCCACTGGAAGCCCATTACAAATTTCTTTTCCGGATAATAGGCTGCTTCGATAATACCATCATCTGCCTTTGCCATACTTCTCAGTGGTTCTGCCAGCTTTTTGACTGCCTGATGGTGCATTGTATTTACACCGATTTGCAGTAAGCCTTCGCTGAAGGTATAAAGAGGGGTATCTCGAATTACATTTACTTTGTGCATTGGCCGAATTTCTTCTTCCGGTTTATCTCTGCGGTGCTCAATTTTTACCGAGCTTCTCATCTGCTGGTTAATATCCTGATACAGTGTACCACCCAAAACAACATTTAAAACCTGGAAACCTCTGCATACACCCAAAACAGGTTTATTCATCTGAACAGCCAACTGCATTAAAGGAATTTCCAAAGCATCCCGCTCACTTGCAATTTCGCCACAGCAATCCAGCATTTCTTCTCCATAGATACCGGGATGGATATCCGGACCGCCACTAAACAAAACACCGTCTACCCGATTGAGAATTTCTTTTAAATCAGCAGGCTGGAAGGTTTCTTCTATATTATTTAAAACAATCGGAATTCCCCCACAGGCACTGATTGCTTTGACAAAACGCGGAAGCGCATAACAAAATTTTGATTCTTCCTTTTCATTTTGCCCTGTTTTTGGGACGATTGCAATAACTGGTTTCATAAAAATGACCCCCTAAAATAATATTTTTAAACAGATTCTACTGTCAATGCTGTTATATCTGTTTTTTGTATCATATAAAGGAAAATTGCCGCTACAAACTCTCTCCAAAACGCAAGGATAAAGACAAGTTCCATTAAACTGCCACCGCCATTTAAAAATCGATCAATGCGTTCACAGAACAGCAGCACCAGCAGTGCTCGATCTTTCTTTTGCAGGTTTTGCCCGATTTTCGGCAAATCTGTCAGACTTTTTGCAATTGGCTGATTGCGAAGTTCCTCTGCGCTTTTTTGAATCAGACTCAAAAAGCTGCCAAACTCATAGGTTTGTTCCGGCGATATAGAGAAAATTTCGCCCAGATATTCTGCTGCCATAATCATTTGACGAGAAAGGGTAAACGAACGGTTTGCAGTATATTGAGAACGTTTCCGAAACTCTCTTAACATTCTCCTCATTAAAACCCGACTTAATGTACCGACAATTTTGGGTTCTTGTTGTTTTGCCTGCTCTAAAATATGCTCGATTTGTGCCCTTAATGCAGCAGTATAAAAATGTGCACTGTCTTTTTGAAAGGCATACAGCTGCCCATCCAGTTCCCCAAAAGCTTTGAGCGCATCCAAATATCCTAATCGAATATTCCTTTGAGCAAGCTCTCCCTCAAACTTTAAAAAAGAGCCCAACGACCACGGACAACGAATCAATGTGATTCTATATGCTCCTTTTTTAATCTTCCTGCTTACTCCGATCGATTCTAAATCAACGGCAATAATCTCATCGGCACCCATTTCCAAAGCAAGGTTAATTGGCATATTATCATGATATCCGCCGTCAATATATTTTTGCCCGCTGATTTCCTTTGCTTGAAAAGCAGGAAAGCAGGCTGCCGAAGCCAGCAGATATTCCCCTAACATTCCTTGAGGAATGTCCTTTTTTTGAAGCTCCAACGGTTTAAGCAAGGGATATTCCACTGTCACCAAGGCAAAATCTACCGAAGACTGCCGAAATTTTTGTTCATCTATCAAAGAATCAATAAAATTTTGCAGAGCGGAAATATCAGCACCGCCTTTTTCAAATGCTTCTTTTGCAAATATTTCTGTTAGCTGTCGGTCGTTTAAAACCTGTTTATCTGCAAGCATATCTCCCACTACATCCTGAAAAGAAAGATTTTCCCATACTTGCAGTGCGGTATCATAATCTTTCTGCACCATGAGTGCGCCATTTAAAGCTCCCACCGAAGTGCCGGTAACGAGCTGATACTCCATTCCCATCTCCCGAAGAGCTTTCCATACTCCAATTTGATAAGCCCCTCTCGAGCCTCCTCCTGCTAAAACAACGGCTGTTTTGCTCATCATCGTCACTCCTTTTCTTTATCCTTCTATTGTTCCATCATTACACGAAGATTTGCAATTCGTTCTTCTACCCCTGCTACCATTGCCAGCTCCCGAATTGTCGATACTTCCTTGAGCAGATTTTGCGGAATGAGAAGTGCTGCACAAAATTGGTCGGCTTCACGCTCAAACTTCTCATGTACATATAAGGTGTGCTCCATCATAAAAATAAGATTGTGCTGCCGATGAAGCATGATGTGTCCCAATTCATGCGCACACACTTGACGCAGCATAATATCTTCCAGCAGCGCATTCAGATAAACAATCTTTCTATTCTTAATACTGATAGAAAAGCCTCGAACACTTTCCGGAAGCTCCTCTTTCACAATCGGAATTCCCATCTGCTCGCACAGGGAAAACGGGTCAGAAGTCTGATATTTTTCAACTAATTGTTCTGCGGTCGTCTTTGCCTGCAACACACTTGCTCACCCTTTCTTTCCCTTCCAGCCGGAAAATTTTTCTATCCTTTCATTCATACCATAAACCCTCCTGTTTTACAAGAAGTTTTTCATGAACATCATTATTTTGTGTGTTATTTATTAAATCATGCTTAATTTTATGGAATGACAAATCCTTGTAATCAATTTTAGAATGTGATATATTTTAGTAAACATTTTGTATATCTGATATTTTTACTTTGAATCAGTGGCAGCATAGAGCAGCCTTTTTTATTATATTTTTATGTAAGTTTAAGGAGGGTTTTATGAAACACCGTCATATCGTTTCTGTTACTGACCCGACCAGCAATCCCATCTCTATTATTGTTATGCTGGCGTGGCCAATTTTTTTGGAACAAGTTTTAGTATCATTGGTTCAATCGGTCGACACTGCAATGGTGGGCTCGTTGGGAGCAAATGCAACCGCTGCCGTATCTATCTGTCAAAACCCTATCAACCTAATTAACTCTGTTATTCTTGCATTGGGTGTGGGTTTTACAACCATGATTGCCCGTGCTGTTGGTGCAAAGCAGTATGAATACAGCCGTTTGCTCATTCGGCAATCTATCGTTGTTGTCGTTGGATTGGGTATTCCGCTTTCTGCACTATGCTTTGCACTCTCCCGAAAAATTCCAATTTGGATGGGCGCAGCGCCCGAAATTTTAGATGATGCACAAACCTATGTTCGCATTATCGCTTGCTCTATGTTATTCCGAAGCCTACTGATGGTTTTAACTGCTATTTATCGAGGATTTGGTGACAGCAGCACACCTATGATGGTAAACATCGGAATCAACCTCTTAAATGTTGCGGGTAACTTTTTCATGATTTATCAAACGCGTGAACTCATTATTTTTGGACATCCTATCACTGTTTGGGGTGCCGGTTTAGGTGTTGGCGGTGCTGCGCTGGCAACCACACTCTCCGCTATGATTGGCTCCATTTCACTTTTAATCATCTGTTTTCTTCCTCGTTCCGGTCCCATGCGCATTTTTCTGCATGAAAATTTTCGTCCCAGTTGGAAAACACTTCGTGAAGTTTCCCGTGTCAGTCTTCCTGTTATGTTTGAACGATTCAGCACCTCAGGTGCTTTCGTTATGACCTCGGCTATCATTGCTTCCCTTGGAACCGTTTCCATTGCCGCAAATTCTCTTGCCGGTCAGGCAGAATCACTGAGCTTTATGCCCGGTTTTGCTTTTGGTACAGCTGCAACCACCCTAGTGGGACAATCTCTGGGCGCCGGCAGTGAAGCTCTTGCCAGAAAATATGTAAGATTGTCCTGTATCATCGGCTCAGTTGTCATGTTCTTCATGAGCTGTCTTCTGTTCTTCTGTTCAGACGGAATCATCAGCTTATTCACTCCCGATGCAAGAGTTATCGAACTTGGCGGAAGGCTGCTGCGAATCCTTGCTTTTATTCAGGTTCCGCAGATGCTTGCTATGGTTTTTTCCGGTGCATTGCGTGGTGCAGGCGACACAAGAAGTCCCTTCCTTATTACATTGTCCTCGATGTGGGGTATCCGTATTTTGGGCTCTGTACTTGCTGTGAAACTGCTGCACAAAGACCTTCCATGGGTGTGTGCCATTATGTGTACTGATAACATCGTGCGTTTCTTCCTCTACCTGTGGCGTTACCGTCAGGGGAAATGGGTTTATGCCGCACAACCGGCAGAACATCTTGCTAAAGAAGTTAGCGAATCAAAAGCAAGCTAAAATTTTTCTTTTTCAGCGAAGCCAAAAGGCTTCGCTGTTTTTATTTTAAAAGCTCATCACAGGGCGGCTGTTGTGAAAAAGGCTCGGAAGATAAAACCTTTACCGACAATTCAATCACTTCGGCTATCCGTTCAAGTTCTCTGCGGTTCAGCGGTCTTCCGTTAAACATCAATGTATCGCTTGCCAAAAGCCGAGTTTTAATTTCGCTGATAATCCCTTCTAAATCTTCATCCGAAGGCTGTTCTTCATCATCCTCCGATAAAAGATAGTCCACCGATACATTTAAAATTTTTCCCATGCGATACAGGATATTTTGATCTGGTTTTCTTCTGCCCTGTTCATACATTCCGATTGTGCTTGCCGAAACATTCAGCTGCTCTGCCAGTTCTTGCTGGGTAAAGCCTCTTTCTTTTCGCAAACGCCTAAGTTTTTCTGAAAACATCTTTTCCCCTCCCATATCGTATTTCTCAATCTCATTATAACACATTATGTGTAAATTTCAAGGTAAATTTCCTTTTAGATGTGTGTTTATTGCATTGACATCACACATATCGTGTGATATATTGAGGTTAAAGTAAAACTGTTTTAAACGGAAAGGGTGTTTTTATGAGAAGAACGATTCCAAGCGAATACATTGAATCCTATCCTGATCTGCTAAGCTGTTTTCAGGGAGGAACCAACCATCGGGAACGAGAAGAATATCGAAAATTTCTCTATCGTGCCATCAAAACCCAACTAACCCAACGTCAGACTCAAATCGTTATTATGCACTACTTTCAGGGAATGAATATTACTGAAATTGCAGATGAACTGCATATCAACAAATCTACCGTTTCTCGAACAATCGACCGTGCTTTAAATCGTCTGACTGACCTTGCAAGACTGTATTTTAATCTTAAAAAGTAAAATATAAAAAGCAAGGAAAAGGAAACTTTGTTTCCTTTTCCTTGCTTTTTATTACTCCCAAAAATACAGCAATAATGCTGACTGAAGCAAAATGATTGCCGGCACGCCAACCACAAAATACCAATGCTTGGTTTTGTGTCGAAAGGTAAACATTCCTAAATACAGCCCAATGCTTCCCCCTGCTGCTGCCAGTAAAAACAACACTTTTTCCGGCACACGCCTATTTTGATGCTGTGCTGCAAATTTATCAACTCCACAGATAATAAATGTTACAACACTCATCACAACAATCCAGCCCAACAAAATTTTTTGTGCCATCGTTTTTCTCCTTTGCTTCTATTGTATTATTCTTGCGAAAACAGGCACTGTATTGCGGCATACGCATCCTTTGCATCTTGATAACCATTTTCATAGGCTGCCTGCAATTTTGTTACATCATGCTCAATACGTTTCAGTTCCATCGGTCTACTTGGTCGGATAACAACCGCTTTTCCCTGCTGCTCCAGCTCTTGGGCAAGGTTCAAACTCTCATTATATTTTAGGTGACGTTTTTCCATTGCCTCACACAGTTTGGGATAGGATTTATATTTATGTCGAATCAGTGGCATCAGTGAATTTGGTTTCTTTTGGTATCCCTGATTTCTGGTCAACACAATAACCTGTTTTTCATTTCCGTCCTTTTGTGCTTGATGAATTGGAATGGAATCCGCTATTCCACCATCCAAATACTCTCTGTTGCCTATCTTCTGCATTGGTGAAAGCAGCGGCATCGAGCTGGAAGCAATAGAAGCCTGTACAATATCATCGCCATTTTGATTAGAAAACCATCGACAAACCCCATCAGCACAATCTGTTGCCCCAACCAATAAATTCATTGAAGAAGTATAAAACACATCATAATGAAAAGGGATATACTTTTGTGGGATTTGATAAAATGAAAAATCCCAATTAAAAAACGACCCTGTTTTTAACAACTGGCGTACTCCCATATATCTGGGATCATTACAATATTCTTTTGCGACCAAAATATATCTTCCCTTATCCTGTGAAAGATAATTTAAAGCATTGCACGCCCCTGCCGAGATTCCGTAAACATTGGAAAACATTAGATTTTTCTCCATAAAAAAGTCTAATACCCCCGCAGTATACACTCCTCGAAAGCCGCCACCCTCTAAAACTAAGGCTCCATGATACAAACCCCTGCACGCCCTTTCCTGAGAGGATTTATTTCCCTGTTAATCTGCCAAAAAGCTCATACCGATAATCTGCGGACCACTGTTGATGGTGATTGCTGCGCCAATCTTAAATACTCCTACCGGAGGGTAACCCGCAATCTTTTGGCACATCTTGGACAGTTCATCGCTGGTTTCGGTATCTCTTGCAACTAAAATCATGTATGGAGCCTTTTCCTGCAATTTACTTCTCTGACTTTCAAACAATTTTACCATACTGGATAAAATAGCCGCATTGCCACGCACTTTTTCCACAATGTTGGTGGTTCCTGTTGCACTGATAACCGGACGCAGACCAATCATCTCACCGACAAAAGCAGCAGTACAGCTAACACGTCCTGATTTTTTTACATATTTTAAGGTGAATGGACTGAAATAAATTCTAACCCTCTTTAGATAATCTTTTATGTATGCGGTTATCTGCTCAAAACTTTCACCTTCCAGTGCTTTATGACAAGCCTGGATCAATGGATAACCATAACCCATTGTGTAGCAGTTGGAATCAATGACCTCAATCTCTGCTGCATTTGGAAACTCTTCCAAAAATGCCTGTTTTGCCATCAGTGCTGACTGATACATTGAGGAAGCTCCGGAATAAATGGTAAGTACAACAATATGGGTGTATCCGTTTTTTACTGCCTCCTCATATTTCTCCTGAAAAGTAATCGATGGAATGTGGGAAGTCGCTGGAATTCCCTCGCAGGAATCCAGTAAATCGTAAAATTCTTCCGGAGTAAAACTTTCTCTTTCAAAATATCCTTTACCATCAGCTGTTACCGGAATTGGTAAAATGCAAAGATTGCTCAGCTCCCTCTCATCCTTTGCAGGAATATCACAGGCAGAATCTGTTATAAAATATATTTTTTCCTGATTCATAATATCTCCTTTCATCAGCACACTAGTCAATATCTTCCCAACGGAACTTATGAAGCTGTCCTTCATTCTGGAGTTCGGGGAATCCCCACTGTCTTAATGTTTCATAGGTTGCAATTGCAACAGTATTAGAAAGATTTAAGCTTCGTACAGGTCCAATCATCGGCAGTCTTAAACAGCTATCCGGATGCTGCATCAAAATTGCTTCGTCTATACCAGCGTCCTCACGTCCAAAAATTAAATAGCAATCGTCAGGATAGGTTTGATCTGAATAAACCTGTCGTCCTTTGGTTGTAAAAAAATACAGCGCATCTTCCTTATGTTTATCCAAAAATTCTTGTGTGGAGTCATAATAGGTAATATCCAGAAAATGCCAGTAATCCAATCCTGCTCGTTTTAACCTTTTATCATCAACCGAAAATCCCATTGGTCCTACCAGATGCAGTTTTGCTCCGGTGCAAGCACAGGTTCGAGCAATGTTTCCGGTATTTTGAGGAATCTGCGGCTCAAAAAGAACAATATTTAAACGCTTTTGTTGTTCGTTCAAGATATATCCTCCCTTAAAAATAGTACAGAATACGACATCAAATGATATAATACTCTATATTTTTTTGTAACAACTGTTATAGTTTATATATTAGTCAATCTGCCTGGATTTGTCAATGACAGGCATCAGATTTTCCTTTGATAAAATTCACAATTATCCGATTAAAAGTTTTTTCAGTTTTATATTACTAGTTTAGACATAAATATCGTTTATCATAATGTATATAATGTTTAAAATATGCTCTTTTCTTTCTTAGACTTTCGGTAAAATCGGTGGATTTTTATATTAAAATATGTTAAACTAAAAAAAACGCCATTTTTGTCGGAATATATCAGAGGTAAAATATGAAACACAGAAAATTATTTTGTGAAATTTCTCCGCTAACCTATTATATATCCACTCAGAAAGCGATTCTTGCAAGAAAATGTTCGGATTTTTATCGCCATTCTTTTTCAAGTGGTTTTTCTTTAGAAAGAACTGATCTTCTTTTACCGGTCAGCATTTACCGACACAACTCTTTAATTCGAAGACAATTGGGAAATGTGGATATGCAGCTTCAAGAAAACAAAGCAACTAACCTTGCTCTAGCCTGCAAGCAGGTGAATGGGGTTATCATTCGTCCCGGTGAAACTTTTTCTTTTTGGAAATTAGTTGGACCACCCAACAAACAAAGGGGATTTCGTGAAGGGCTTACCATAAGCAACGGTAAAGCTTCCAGTGGAATTGGTGGCGGATTGTGTCAATTTACCAATTTGATCCATTGGATGATCCTTCATTCTGACTTAACGATTGTGGAACATCATCACCACGATGGCATTGATTTATTTCCCGATTTCAACCGTCAAATTCCGTTTGGAACCGGGACCTCTATTCTCTACAATTATCTGGATTATCGCTTTAAAAATGAAACTTCTCGCACTTATCAGATTATGGTTTCAACAAATGAGCGTTATCTTTGCGGTAAGCTGCTATGCGATCAATATGAAGACTTTCGCTATCATATTTGCTGCGAAGATGAGTATTTTTCCAGAGAAGGAAATGATGTTTATAGAAACTCCAAAATTTATCGCTTAAAAGTTGATCCTGTTACAGGAAACATTGTAGAAAAAAAGCTGATACGTAAAAATCACGCCAAAGTTGCCTATGACACCGATGGTCTTGTGATAAAAAATTCGGATGGTTAAACTACCGGGTTTTATTTATATAAGGAAGGACGAACAAAATGGGACAGCTTCACAACACTGAAAATATGATAAACGATATTATTCATCTGCAATCCTCTCGCAGCTTGATAAACACCTTGACCGGTATTGAACAAAACATGGCTTTGTATGAATCCGGTATCCAAGAAATTCGTACAAAGTTGGAAATTCTTCAACGCGATGCCCGATTCAGTGACCATCACAATCCAATTGAATCAATTAAAAGCCGTATCAAACGCCCTATGAGTATCATTGAAAAGATGTGTCGCAAAGGATTTCCTCTTTCTGTACAGTCAATGCGTGATAACCTAAATGATATTGCAGGAATCAGGGTTATTTGCCCCTTTATCGAAGATATTTACACCGTTGCTGATATGCTGATTTCTCAAGATGACTTAACTTTAATCACACAAAAAGATTATATCAAAAATCCAAAGCCGAACGGTTATCGCAGTTATCATCTTGTGTTGGAAGTACCTGTTTTTCTTTCCAGCGGAAAAGAACCGGTCCGTGTTGAAGTTCAGCTGAGAACGATTGCTATGGATTTTTGGGCAAGTTTAGAGCATCAGATCCACTACAAATCCAGTCACGATGTTCCAAATGATGTGGTGGCAGAACTAAAAGAATGTGCTGAAATTATTGCACAAACGGATGAAAGAATGCAAATGCTTTCCAAACAGATACGCTGCATCAGCGACAATGAAGATGCTGTTCTGAAAAAATAAAATAAAACAGATTGTAATTTACCCTCAGATTGGGTATAATGAGTTTATTAAGACTGCCCTTAGTGACAGAATTTTATCTGCTGATTTTCAGCTTGAAAGGAAGTGTCCTCCGTGAAAAAGAGCGTAATTATTTCCCTCATCGCTCTGGGAATTTCTTTAGTCGGCTTGGTGATTGCACTGGCTGCTTGGGTACAGAAAAAAAAGGATCTGATCTGTGATGATTTTGACGATGATCTTTTAATGGACGATGATGATGAAGCGGAATACATCGCTTCCCAGTATGCTGAGCATACAGATTATGACAATATCTCTGAAGGGGATAATGAACCAGACAACATTTCTTCCCAGGAAGAAGACGAATAGTCACAGATAGGATATCTCCCTTTTTGATAAAAGGGAGATATCCTAATAAAAATATTTTTCTAAAAAGACTTGCTTTTTTTTATGATATGTGTTATTATAAATAAGCACTAAAAATAACAT
>JAHHTY010000052.1 GCA_020024325.1 Negativibacillus sp. | reverse complement strand
ATTTTATGTTATAATGAGATTTACAAGACAACTGTAAATTTATATTAGGAGGAAATCAATGGGAAAGATGATGAGATTATCCAGCCGTTTTATTGGCTTTTTGCTAATTTTAATGTTGCTGTTTTTTCTTTGGGCTGGGTTGGTGGAACCCCAAATGCTTATAATTCGCAAATCGTCGATAGAACTTCCGGTGTCACAAGAGGTAAGGGTCGTATTTTTTACAGATACTCACTTGGGAAAGTGGTATGCACCGAAAAATTTACAAAAGATTTGTGATAAAATCAACGACCAGCAACCGGATATTGTTATTTTTGGCGGTGACTTTTTTGATGTTTACCGCAGAGATACTGATATTTTAGATTTATCACAGATTTCAGAAATTTTGAAGCAAATAAAAGCACCTCTTGGAAAATATGCTGTTTGGGGCAATCACGATTATGGTGAAGGAGCAGAAGAGATTTATCCCATTGTGATGCAGGAAGGTGGATTTTCCCTGTTAAAAAACAGTGGAATATTGCTGCAAGAGCAAAATTTATATCTGTATGGAATAGATGACCTGTTATTTGGAAGACCTCAAACAGATGAAATGTTGCTGACACAGGATACAGCAAAAGTGTTAATCAGTCATGAACCTGATACAGTGGACTTGTTAAACGAATTTCAAGAAGGATTGATGCTTTCGGGTCATTCTCACGGCGGGCAAATTCGACTTCCTGTAATTACACAGAAAATTTTGCCTCCCGGTGCAAGAAAATATGTCAAAGGTTATTACCAAACAGAACAGGGAAAATTATTTGTCAGCAGTGGAATTGGTATGACAAAACTGCCCTTGCGTTTTGGAACTCCTCCTGAAATTTGTGTTATTGACTTAAATCCTAAAAAATAAAAAGCTGAGCTGTATAGCTCAGCTTTTTATATGAAATATTTTGATAGATAAAAATTGAGATGCAAAAAAGTTATAGAAAAAAGAAAAAAGTCTGAACGCAAATTTTGCGTTCAGACTTTTTGGCGGGAACGTGTGGGAATTGAACCCACCTATGCAGCTACTAACTACAATTACTGGTTTTGAAGACCAGAGGGCACACCAGCACCCATCCGCTCCCAAATGCAAGGTACATTGTATCATAAACATAGAATCTTGACAAGTATTTTTAAGGTATAACATAAATGATTGTAGCTTTGCACAATTTGGTGAATTATATAAGAGCATTTTAATCAAACTTGCTCGATGATAAAACAGTCTGTCGTAGAAAACATACGACAGACTGTTAAGAAAAAATTACAGAATAAGAACCTTTATTTTAATACACGGGCATCCCCAACTTTTTTAGTGATGTTGCGTCTGTCCCAATATTCCAAAACAGCTACTGCAAATTTTCTGGATGCGCCCATCAAATCTCGCATTTCGGCAAGGGTGATTTGTCCGTTTTGGGAAATGTGTTCTTTTGCCATTGCCATAGCTTTGTTGTAGTAGTCAATATGCAGCAGGATTTTGTCCTCTACACGAACTAATGTGCCATTGCTCACCAGTGATTCCAATACCTGTTTGAAATTTTTGATTTTTGGGAAACGAGAGGCAATTTGATCCGGTGATTCCGGAGAGAATCCACCCTCTAAAAATGCCTGCTCAATCAATTTCTGGTTATTGTCGCTTTGTGCTTCAAAATCATAGAGTGAAACACAGCCGTTTACAATTTTTAAGAACTTTCTGTTGACCAGTGAGTCTGTAATTTTATCAATGACAGCAATATCTTCATATTTTAAGAATTTGCTGCGGAACTCATCTCGCTTCATACCATCTCTCAAAGGATTTTCCTGGTGGTATGCAGTCAGCATACGCACAGCATTTTCTTTGAGGTGGTTTATATAATCGGAATGAATGACGAGGTTATCGTTAATACGGAATGCGGTTTTATCTTTTACCAGTTTTTGAATCTGTTGATTAAACTCTTCTTTTGGAATAGCAGTTTGAACCTGAAGAAAATCAAGAGTTTCAAATCGGGAAGAATAGTCCCGAAGAGCAGCGCTGATTTTTTCTTTGTCCGAACCGTTTTCTTTGATATTCAGCGATTCCAATACAGCTGCATCATTGCGTTTGTGTTTAAATGGGTTAGAGTCCAGAATAACACCGCCGCCAATGGTTTCCAGCGGAGAATAAAAACGAAGAACAAAACGGTCGCCGGTTTTAACAGCAATTTCTTCCTCCAAGCGCAGCTGTGCATAGCAGCTTTCACCAGCCGAAATGCTTTCACGGTCTAATAGTATTACCTTACACAAAACATCTCTTGCACCATGATACAGGTGCAGACGGGTAGCATTGAGAATTTCACGGTCGCAGTCTTTTAGAATGTTGAGCTTAATGTCAATCATCATGGTAGTGTGCATTGAGTTTGGAGCAGCAACTACGTCGCCTTTGCTCAGGTCGGTCTTTTTCAGCCCCGCAAGGTTTACAGCAACACGCTGACCGGCATAAGCTTGTTGAACATCCTGAGAGTGTACCTGCAAATTACGAATACGGCTTTCAATGCGAGAAGGGTAAAGAGTAACAGGGTCACCTACCTTCATGGTTCCCTCAATCAGTGTTCCGGTGATTACAGTACCAAATCCCTCTACCGAGAAAATACGGTCAACTGGGATACGGAACGGAATATCTAAGTTTTTAAGCTGTGTGTTTTTATCAATGAGAGTAAAAATAGCAGATTTCAGCTCTTCAATGCCTTCACCGGTGTAAGAAGAAACGGCAATGATTTGAGCATTTTCAAGAAAAGTACCCTTTACTTCGTTGCGTATATCTTCGCTGACAACTTCCAGCCAGTCTTCATCCACCATATCCTTTTTGGTGATGACGATGATGCCTTCGGGAATATCCAACAAGGAAAGGATACCCAGATGTTCTCGGGTCTGAGGCATAAAACCCTCGTCGGCAGCGACTACCAGAAGGGCAAGGTCAATGCCGCCGGCGCCGGCAAGCATATTTTTTACAAATTTTTCGTGTCCCGGTACATCAATGATACCTGCTTTTTCCCCGTCAGGTAAATCGAGGTAAGCAAAACCGAGTTCAATGGTAATACCGCGCTTTTTTTCTTCTTTAATTCGGTCGGTTTCAATTCCGGTTAACGCCTTAATCAGGGCAGTTTTACCGTGGTCAACGTGACCGGCAGTTCCAATAATAATATTTTTCATTTGGGACCCTTCTTTATCAGTCAATAGAGATGGATGGCTTTAAATCAATCTGCCCGATGGCAGGGTAAAGATTACTGGCAGCAGTTTTTAATGCTTTCTGCAACATATTCAAAATGATGTTCTTCGATGGTGCGAACATCAAGCAGCAGTCTTTCTTTTGAGATGCGTGCGATGATTGGCAGAGAAAGCTCACGCAGACGTTTTTCCAATATATCCAAAGAAACGTGTTTTGGTTCGATAGCAACTACCGAACTGAGCAGTGTTTGAGTTGGTACAGAACCTCCGCCAACCTGTCCATAATCTTCGGTCAGCTGTGCGGAATAGCTTCCGTCGCACACACGTTCTATGCACTCAAGCAGCTGTCTGCCCTTTGGCTCTAAAGTGTCCATTTTTGCAGTGATCATATGCAGGGTAGGGTTGTTTTTTAAAACTTCGGCAGGGTCAAGGTATTCTCTCAAGGTAGCTTCCAAAGCGGCAAGGGTGAGCTTGTCAATACGGAAAGCACGGGTGAGCGGATTCTTTTTCATCGCCTCGATATATTCCCGTTTGCCGATAATGATTCCGGCCTGTGGACCACCCAGCAGTTTGTCGCCGGAAAAACTGATAACGTCCGCCCCGGATTTCATTGCATCCAGAACGTTTGGCTCATCCTGAATACCGTAATCTTCCAGACGAATCATAGAACCGGAACCTAGGTCATAGATAACCGGAATGTTTTTCTCGTGTCCTAAACGAACCATTTCGTCTAAAGAAACTTCTTCGCAGAAGCCCATAATTTTAAAGTTGCTGGTATGAACTTTTAAAAAGGCACCGGTGTTTTCGGTAACAGCATTTTCATAGTCGGAAGGATGTGTTTTGTTGGTTGTTCCGACTTCTACCAAAGTTCCGCCGCTTTGTTCCATAATTTCAGGAACTCGAAAGGCACCGCCGATTTCAACCAGCTCACCACGAGAGGTAACAACTTCTTTGCCTTTTGCCATGGTGCTCAGCACCAGCATAACAGCGGCAGCGTTGTTGTTGACAACCATGGCACCCTCGGCACCGGTCAGTTTGCAGATAAGACTTTCCACATGAGAATAACGGCTGCCTCGGCTGCCGCTTTCCAGATTGTATTCCAATGTGTTATAGTCCTGAGCTACACTTTGAATTGCACGAACAGCAGCAGTGCTCAGTTTTGCTCTGCCAAGATTGGTATGTAAAACAATGCCGGTAGCATTGATGAGGGGACGCAGATTCATAGTTGTTTTTTTCTGTACACAGCGGATAATTTCTGCGCAGATACTTTCAGTTTCTAAACAAGGTTCCTCACCGGAAAGGATTGCCTGACGAAGTGAGTCGATAACTTCACGAACTGTTTCGGTTAAAACGGTGTGCTGACAGCAAAGATTTGTAAGCTGCGGATGACGCAAGAGCTCATCTACTTTTGGAATTTTCCTTAAAAGCTGGGAATTGACGCTCATGGACGGATCATACCTTTCTATCTGTAAAAATTTGATTTTTTTCATGGCATAAAAATATACGATAAAACTATTGTACCAAAAAAAGGCTGATGACGCAATGAGAATGACCTTGATTTACAGGAGGAAAATTTGGCTTTTGATTGAGTAATATCCTAAAAGATGATATAATAAGGTCAAAGTATAAGCCTGAAAAATTTCAGCAATCAATATTATAGAACAAGTCTTGCTCAGCAAGTTTATGCAGTAAGGAGTAATCACTATGTTAAATCGTCTGATGACATCAAGAAAGGTGAGGGGATTTTTATTTAGCCTTTTGATTTTATCGGCAATTACAGCAATTATTTCAGTTGCCGTACCATTGAACCGCAAACAGCAGGCAATCAGCACATTGGGAAATCAATCTCTTTCAGAGGCAAATTCTTTAGCAATGGCAATAGAATATTATAACGGTCCACGAATTCAGTCTTTGATAGACTATCCTTCAAACACTGCCTTTTATCAAAGCCTCTGTGGATTTCTTTCCAACGCAAAAAAAGGAATGAATTATGATAGAGCATATATCCTCTATCTGGGAGAGGACGGGAAGATTCATTATCTTGCCGATGCAGACCGTGAAGAACAGGGGCAAGAGAATGTGGATTATCGGGGAATTGGATCAATGTATGATGAACAGCGTTACAGCAAACGTTGCTTTTCTATTTTGAATGAGCAGTTTTCAGGAAGGAAAAAAGAAAGCTATGTTCCGGAAATTTTAGAAAACAACTATATTACTTCCTACTTGCCACTGCAAAATTCAAAAGGTCGGGTAATAGCAGTATTGGGGGTTGACGCAAAGCTGAGATACTCCGATTTTACCCAGTATGGACCGGTAAATTTTGAAAGCTTGACAACAATCAGCGGTATCATCTTTTTGGTCAGTCTGATTTTGTTTGTACTGTGTATGGATAAGGGATTGAGTGAAGAAGAAAAAGAAAATCGTTTAAGAAAGCGCAGGGGACTTCCGCCAAAGCCTGTGAAAAGAGATAAGATTGTGGTGGATACCCTGGACGATATTGACCCAAATGATTATCTTTAATCAATAAAAAAGGAAAGGCGGAAAAGAAGATGGATGAGCGGGCAGATAAAGTAATTGAAGAAACAGTAGAAAAAATTGTAGAGCTGTTTTCACCAAGCAAGGTGATTGAGTACAATACCAAATATGATATGGACGGAAAACTCAGCTCCTTTAAGCTTTGCATTGTCGGCAAGATTGAAGATAAACGCAAGATGCTCACCAGAATCTTTGATGAAGTGGACAGCGAAATTCCATATGATGTTCTGCTGTATACCGATGAGCAGTTTAATCAGCTAAAGGATAGCTATGACGCCTTTGCGTCCCGTATCAACCAGAGGGGCAGGGTTCGCTATGGGAAATAGGTCAAGAAGACACAATGCACAGGACAGCCGCCGTTATTATGATTGGTTGGAACGTTCCAGCCAAGACTTGATTGCTGCAAAGATTCTTTCCGAAGATGATCGTTGTTATCAATTATCGGCTTTCCATTGCCAACAGGCAATCGAAAAGGCTCTCAAGGCATATATCCTATTGCAATCTGATGTGTTGGTGGATGGTCATAACTTAACATGGCTGTGCCGACAGGCAAAAAAATATGACAAGGGTTTTCATCAATGGTTTGATGAAAGTGCGGATTTAAACCAGTGTTATATTGAAACAAGATATCCTGCCGATATTGAAACAGAATATACCTATAAAATGGTAAAAAACTTTTACCGCATGGCAAAAGAAATGTATCAGTACATCTTTGCAGAAATTGACCGTGAGTTTGAGCTGCGGGAAAAAGCGGAGGAAGACGCTCCGTTTTACGGCAGATAATTTTAAGAGTAAAAAGAATCCACTTTTTAAAGTGGATTCTTTTTTTGCCTTTCGTATGAGATACCATGATAAAAGGCAACATATTAACTAAAAAAAGAATTGACTTTTTAAAAAAGAAGAGATAAAATAAAAACAAAAAGTGTTCGTTTTGGAACAGTTTTTGAAAAGGCAGAAAGGAGGAAGATGGAAAGAAATGGAAAATAAACAAATTTATGAGCCGGTAATGGATTGTGTTTTGTTTAAGGGAGTGCAACCACAACAAATTGAAACTTTGTTGGAATATTTTTCAAAGAAAGAAACTTTCTGTAAGGGAGAAATTATTTATTCTCCGCAATCTTTTCAAAAATCATTGGGAATTATTTCCCGGGGAATAGCGATTGTGGAAAAAGAAAATGGTGTCATCCTAAACCGATTAACAGCCGGTGAATGTTTTGGCGCAGCGGCCTTGTTTTTGCAGCAGGAACGCTATGTTACCATCGTTCGGGCAAAGACAGACTGCGAGATTCTGTTTCTTTCAGCAGAAGCGATGCAGGATATCATTGAGCAAAGCCCTAAAATCGCTTTAAACTATATCCACTTTTTGTCGGGAAGAATTCAATTTTTAAATCATCGTATTGATAGCTTTACCGCATCCAGCGCAGAGGACAGTCTGCTTGCATATTTACAGCAGCAGCCAAATCAATGCAGCGATGGTGTACCAATGTCAAAGCTGGCAGAGATACTAAACCTCGGAAGAACGTCCCTGTATCGAGCGGCAGATCATCTGGAAACTTGTGGAAAGATAAAAAAAGAGGGAAAGAGAATTGAATTGATTGAATAAAAATATTTCCAAGGAAATATTTTGAAAGTTTTTTTAAGAAAGGGAGAAATCCAATGAAACGATTTTTAGCAATGATATTAGCAATGACTATGACGGTGGCAATGGCTGCTTGTGGTGCAGAACCAAAAGAGCCAACTCAGGACAGCGAAACAAAACAGGAACAACAGGTAGAAAAGCCAAAAGAAGAGCAAAAAGAGGAACAGGCAGAAGTACCGCAGGAAAAAACAAAAATCAACATGGCAGTTCTTAAGGGTCCAACAGCACTGGGAATGTTAGATCTGATGGAAAAAGATGAGCAGGAAAGTGCAAGCAATGATTACAACATCACCCTTGCAGCAGCTCCGGATGAAATTGTCGGAAAAATTGTTTCTGGTGAATTGGATTTAGCAGCTGTACCAACAAACCTTGCATCGACCCTCTATAATAAAACACAGGGTGGTGTGAAACTGGCAGCACTAAACACAATGGGAGTTCTTTATATTATGGAAACAGGGGACACCATCCATTCTGTGGAAGATTTAAGAGGAAAGACCATTTATGCAACAGGACAAGGTTCCACACCGGAATTTGCTTTAAATTTGATACTTGAAAAAAATGGACTGAAAGTGGGAGAAGATGTAACGGTAGTCTATAAAGGTGAACACGCAGAGATTGCTCCTCTGCTGGCTTCCGGAGAAGCAGAAATTGCTTTGTTACCGCAACCATTTGTTACCTCTGTTTTGATGCAGAACGAAAAGGCTCGTGTGGCACTGGACATCACAGAAGAATGGGACAAAGCTGTGGAAGGTCAAAGCGGTCTGACTATGGGATGTGTTGTTGTTCGCAGTGAATTTGCGGAAAATAACAAGGAAGCATTGGATCAGTTCTTGAGCGAATATCAGCAGTCCATTGAAAAAGTCAACAGCGCAGAAGGTCTGGAACACGCAGCAGAGCTTGCAGAAAAATATGATGTTATGAAAGCACCGGTTGCAAAACAGGCAATTCCAAAATGCAACCTCGTTTTTGAAGAAGGCGAGAAGATGCAGCAGATTGCACAGGGATTTTTGCAGGTGATGTTTGAAGCAAATCCAAAGTCGGTGGGAGGAGCACTTCCAAATGAAGACTTCTACTATCACAGATAGCAAAAAAAAGAAAAATGTTTTAATAGAAGCCACAGCAGCAGCCATTTGGTTGCTGCTGTGGCAAATTGTTTCCTCTGTGATAGCACTTCCGTTGTTGCTGCCTTCACCGGTTATGGTAATAAAGCGATTATGGGAGCTTTGCATGACTCTTTCTTTCTGGATGACTGTTGCAACCTCGTGTATCAGAGTTCTGATAGGTTTTTTTGGAGGAGTGCTTTTCGGTACAGTGCTTGCGGTGCTTGCGTGGAGATATGTTTTTGCACAGGCGATGATTCGTCCGCTAATTGGTGTACTGAAAGCAACCCCGGTTGCGTCCTTTATTATTTTAGCGTTGGTTTGGATTCAAACCGAACAGCTGGCAACGGTAGTTTCTATGATAATGGTTGTGCCATTAGTTTATCATAATGTGAAAGAAGGCTTGGACTCTGCCGATGTTCAACTGTTGGAGATGGCAAAGGTGTTTGAGCTGTCACGCATAAAAACTTTTCGAGCCTGTTATCTTCCGGCAGTTCTGCCGTTTTTCTTGTCTGCATTAACCAGTGCATTGGGATTTGCGTGGAAATCGGGAATTGCTGCTGAAGTTTTAGGTCGTCCTCTTATGGCAATCGGAAAACAAATTTATGATTCAAAAGTTTATTTGGAAACCACAGATTTATTTGCTTGGACAGTGACAGTAATTTTGTTATCCGTTTTACTGGAACATTGCATCGTTTGTCTAACAAAGATGCTGGCAAAAAAATCAGTGAGGGTGAAACGCGGATGAAATTAGAAAATATTACAATATGTTATAATGACTTGGTGGTTTTAGATAATTTGACACTGAATCTTCCGAACACAGGAATTGTCTGTTTTTTTGCCCCTTCGGGCAGCGGAAAAACAACATTGCTGCGTCTGGTTTCAGGACTTTTAAAGCCGATATCAGGCAAAGTGATAGGATTCGAGGGAAAAAAGTTTGCTACCGTTTTTCAGGAAGATCGCCTGATTGAGTCAATGACGGTTGAGGAAAACATATCGCTTGTTTTAAAAAAGGAAAATTCGACTCTGGTACAAAGTTATCTCAATGAATTGAATTTAAAAGATTGGGGATCATCCTATCCGAACGAACTGTCCGGAGGAATGCAGCGCAGAGTAGCTATTGCAAGGGCATTTGCTTATGCGGCAGAAAACCGAGGAAAGGTTGTTTTTTTGCTGGATGAACCACTGAAAGGTCTTGATGAGCAAACTGCGGATAAAGTGATGAATTTTATGAAAGAGCATTCCAAAAATGAACTTGTGTTGTTTGTGACCCATGACCGAAAACAAGCAGAAAAAATATCGGATAAAATTATCTGCTTTTCAGGGAAACCAATGAAAATTGAAGAAGAAATTGAGATAGAGCATAATATATAAAATAAAAAAATCGTTTCCTTTATGGAAACGATTTTTTTTACAAAGAAGATGTATTTAAAAATATAATCAATTTGCAAGAAATTCCAGAAGCTGAGGAAAGGCGTTTTTTGCATCTTCATATCCGGCAGCATACATTTCTCGCAAGGATTTTTCGTCAGCACGCATAGCACTGATGTGCATAGGTGTTTTTGGTTGTAAAACAAATGCTTGACCTGTTTTAGAAAGCAGGGCACAAGTTTTGCGCTGGCGATGGTCAATGGTGTGTCGGTTTTCTTCCACATTAACAAATTGTGGATAGTCCCGATAAACTCGGCGGATGATCGGCAAATTTGCAGAAGGCTGGCGGACAAAATTAGGCATCTTTGTCAAAATGATAATATGCTTTTCGTTTTTGTCCCGAATAGATTCAAAAATCGGAATCGGGCAAGCAATACCACCATCTAAATAAGGGGTGTTGTTTAAGTAAAAGCTATGGGAAAACAACGGCAATGCAGCGGAAGCTCGAACAGGGAAAAGTTTTTTGTCCATCTCGTCTTTTCCAAAGAAGTCACACTTGCCTGTTAAAAGATTGGTAGCACCGACACGTACTTGCACGTCCGAAGAAAAGAAGGTATGATAGTCAAAAGGAATGTAGCGTTGTGGAATGACATCAAAGATAAATTCCAGATTAAAAGCACAACGATATTTCAGCATATTTCTTGCGCTGATATATCTTTTGTCATGGCAGAACCGAAAGTTGATTTGTGCGTTTCTGCCCGGTTGTTTGGCTGCATAGCTGATAGCATTGAGTGCTCCGGCAGAAATACCATAAACATTGGGTATGTATAATCCTTGCTCCATAAAATAGTCTAAGACACCTGTGGTGTAAATTCCACGGAATCCGCCACCTTCCAAGACCAAACCGGTATGAGTTAAATCAGGGAATTTCATAGGATGCATCCTTTCTATAAAGGGGTTATTATTTTGAAATGTGAATAAATGGTTATTTCTATGTTTTATTTTAGTCCGTTTGTCGGAGAAAATCAAAGACCTAAATGTAAATTTTAAACAAAATATAAGTTTTAAACTGTTCTAACTGCTGATTGTGGAAAATGTATGAGAGGGAAAAAGATGTCGTTCAATGATAACAAGAACTTTTTAGAAAATCACAATTATATCCAAGAAATCCGTATTGAAAAACCCAAACAAACAATGGAGGAAAAGTACCCTTTTTCCATTCCGGCAATCCAAGAGTTTAAAACAATGGAACTGGGGGCTCCGGTTAGTATTTTTGTGGGGGAAAACGGCAGTGGAAAATCAACTATACTGGAAGCCATCGCAATTGCGGCAGGATTTAATCCTGAAGGCGGTTCAATAAATTTTTCTTTTTCCACAAAGGACAGTTACTCTGTTTTAAATGAATATATACAATTAGTTCGAGGAGTTTATCGGCCAAAGGACGGATATTTTCTGCGGGCAGAAAGTTTTTATAATGTGGCAACAAATATAGAAGAACTTGATAGAACAGTACCGGGTCTGTATCATTCCTATGGGGGAAAATCCTTGCACGATCAGTCGCACGGAGAATCGTTCCTTGCTTTGGTAGAAAATCGTTTTTCTCCAAATGGATTGTACCTGTTAGACGAGCCGGAAGCAGCACTTTCTCCGACAAACCAGCTGGTGCTGCTGCGATATATCTGCGACCTTGTAAAGAAAGGGTCACAGTTTTTAATTTGTACCCATTCACCTATTTTACTGTGCTGTCCTAATGCCCAGGTGTATGAACTGAGCCGTGAAAAAGGAAGAGCAATTTGTCGGATGGATTATAGGGAAACAAACCTGTTTCGATTTTACAGCGGTTTCTTGCGTTCACCGCAAAGAGTGATTGCAGCGTTATTGGAAGAGTAAAGAGGGCGATGAGATATTCTCATCGCCCTTAAAATATATTCTTTATTTTTCTTCTAATGTTTGTGCAGTAGCAAGGATTGCATCGACACTGTCGCTGATTCCTTCAATTGGAGAAAGGGAAGCAGAAAAATGATTTTTACCAAGTGGACGAAGAAAGATTTCCGGTTCATGACCGGCTTCCCAGCTTCCTTTTCCGTTTGCAATCAGCCATTTACCGATAATTCCGCTGCGCAGCTCTCTGCCACGGGTCCAAAAAGCATCTGTATTAATAGCAAGTTCAGCAGGTTTTTCCCAACCTTCCAGTTCTAATACAACCGATGACCATTCTACATCAAGATATTCATCTTTAAAGTAGTTGGTGAGCCATACACCGTATCCACCTCCATTAGGCAGAAATTTTCCGTTATTCCATGCTTTGGCTAAAATGATGTGTGACATTTGATTCAACTCCGTTTATTCATTTGAGATTATTTTTTCTTACAAATTTTATCCGATATATTTCTACTTATCATAATACATCTTTATAAAATTTAGGAACACCTCTCCCACAAAAGAAAGAGCAGCATTTTTTTGTGTGACAATATAAAGATGACGATCCATCGAGATGCTGTTTAGATCAAAGCTGAGCAACAAGCCAAAATTTTCATAATCTTCGATGGCGGCTTTTGAGATGATGGAGATCCCCATTCCCTGGCTGACCGAATGTTTGATGCTGTCGGGGTCATTAAACTGTGCAACAATTTTTAATTCACCCAGTTCAATGCCGGCTTTGCTTAGGAAATGTTCCATCTCTTTTCGAGTTCCGGAACCTTCTTCACGCAAGATGATCGGTTCTTTTTTGAGAGCATCGGTTCTCATGCCAGTGGACTGCATTTGACGAAAATGCTCGTTGTTTGGGGTGATAATCACCAGATGGTCTTTCGTAAAACTTTCAAAAATACAATCAGAGCTGTGGGTATCTGTTCCGCAAAAACCAATATCAGCAAGTCCTTGGGAAACGCTGGAAATAACCTGCTGGCTGTCCTGACGTCTAATATTAAAGGTGACATTAGGGTACTCTTCCCGAAAAACAGAAATTACTTTAGGCAAAATATATTGCGATGGAACTGTAGAAGCACAGATGGTAAGGGTGCCTTTCAACTCTTTGTTATAATTTTTTACTGCACAGCAAGCTTCATTTCTAAGATTGAGCATTTTGACAGCATATTGAAAAAGGATGCTGCCGGGTTTAGTGGGGTAGACATATTTGGTGCCGCGCTCAAGCAATTTAGTGTCCAGCTCTTTTTCCAAAGAATTGATGTGGGCACTGATGGTTGGCTGTGTCAGATAGATGCGTTGTGCTGCTTTAGAAAAACTTTTTAATTTTACCACATACACAAACGCTTCCAACTGCTTAAAATCCATAGTGAATGTAACCTCATTTCCTCAAATTGATGGAAAGCGATAGATAAAATAAATAAGACCATGTTAAGTATAGCAGATTTCGATTGCAAATGGAACACAAACAATAAACAAGGCTATTGTTTTTAAATATCAATCGAGTTAAAATAGATACAGATTATCTATAAAAAACGATAAATATAGATATAATATAGAATTTAGACGGACAGCACGAAACGGAGGAGTATTATGGCAACCACAAAACGTCTTACAGAAATGACAAAAGGCGCTGGTTGAGGGGCAAAGATAGGTCCTGATGCCCTGGCGCAGGTTCTGCACCAGTTACCAAAATTTTCAGATGATAATTTGATTGTCGGCTTTGAAACCAGCGATGATGCTTTAGTTTATCAGGTGAGAGAAGATTTGGCTGTTGTTCAAACAGTGGACTTTTTTCCGCCCATTGTGGACGACCCTTATGTTTTTGGACAAATTGCAGCAGCAAATTCCCTGAGCGATATTTATGCCATGGGCGGTGAACCAACCCTGTCGATGAATTTAATCTGTTTTCCTACCTGCCTGCCAATGGATGTTATGGCAAAAATTATGCAGGGTGGCGCTAGCAAGGTAAAGGAAGCAGGAGCTATCATCGCCGGAGGTCATACCATAGAAGATTCTGAACCCAAATATGGATTGTGTGTTACCGGATTCATACATCCGGATCATGTTATGCAGAACAGTAACTGCAAAGAAGGTGATTTGCTGGTTTTGACAAAACCACTTGGAATTGGAGTTCTTACTACTGCTAACAAAGCACAGTTGTTGGATGAAAAAACCTATGATCAGATGGTGGAAGCAATGGCAACACTGAATAAATACGCTAAAGATGTAATGATGGAGGTGGGAGCCAACGCTTGCACCGATGTTACCGGTTTCGGAATGATCGGACACGCCTCTGAGATGGCAAAGGGAAGTGACCTTACTATCGAACTGTTCAGTAAAGAGATGCCGATTATCGAAGCTGCAATCGAGTTTGCAAAGATGGGAATTATCCCATCAGGAGCATATCATAATATGGCATTCGTAGAGAATGATGTTCATTTTGCAGATGATGTTCCGCAGTATATGAGGGATTTGCTTGTAGATCCAATTACCTCAGGGGGGCTTTTGATTTCTTTGCCGGAAGAAAAAGCTTATGATCTGGTTGAAAAATTACAGGGAGTCAGCATCTGCAATAAAATTGTAGGGCGTGTAACTTCAAAGAAAGATAAGGCTATTATGGTATTTTAAAAATAAAAAATATTAAGAAATATATTATTTTATACAAAAATCTTATCAGTAAAAACAAAGAGTGAATCTAACGTGAAAGAATAATGCATAAAGAAAGACAC